>DAOTUA010000310.1:0-22121 GCA_034437355.1 Anaerolineae bacterium
GTTTTACCACCTTCGGCCATGTTCACCTTGCTCTGATCGGGGTGTGTTCAAGCAAAGGAACTGAGTTGTAACAACTATTTTTTGCGAAAACCGGAGATATTCACAGCTAAAGTTCTGGTCGAGTTTTTGCAAAAGCTTGTGGGGGTTCGGGGGTGAAACCCCACCAAACCTTAAGCATTTTGAATTTCACGTAGAACGTTTTATATATGGCGCACGAGCGAATGTTAACATTACACGATGGCGTGGTGATGGTTGTCACCGACTTACACGGAGACGGGGCGGTCTACGATCATCTGAAGCGGGTATTTTTGCGGGGCCGCGAGCAGGGAACGATTGATCGCTGGTTGTTATGTGGGGATTTGCTGCACAAGCGCGATCCAACTGATCCGGCGGATGATAGCTTACGGATGCTGCGGGATGTCATGCAATTGCAGGCCGAGCTTGGATCGGAGACGGTGATAATGCTGTGTGGCAACCACGAGATGCCACACATCTACGGGCAGCCGTTGTTACGGGGCGAGACGGAGATCAGCCCACCGTTTGAGCAGGCGTTAACCCAATCTGGATGGCGAACGGAGGTGATCGAGTTTCTGGCAGGGTTGCCGTTGGTTGTCATGTCGCAGGCGGGGGTGATGTTGACCCATGCCGGGCCGACGCATGAGATTAACACGCCAGAACTGGCAGAGACGATCATGGCGTTTGACCATCGGGCGCTATTGGATCAGGTGGACCGCGAACTTTTCGGAAAGTATGATGTGCCGCACGCTCGGCAGGTTTACGCACAACATCACGGCGCGAGCTATGCCGAGCTTGCCCGCACGCTGTTGGGGGCATCGGACGAAACCGCCGGGCATTATGATCATCTGTTGCGCGGGTTTTTCTTGCAGGGGAACACGCACTATGAACGCTTGTGGCATTTCTTGTTCGCACAGAATGAGCAAATCTTGCCGAATGATTTACGGCGGGTGACGCTCTACGAACAGATTGTGTCGGATTATCTGGCGGCGTTCAGCGCCAATGCGCCAGGGACCCCGCAGCATATCGGGGTGTCTGGGCATATTGGGGTGCGTGGGGGGCATCAGGTGGTGGATGATTATCACTTGCGGGTGGCGAGCTACGCTCACGCCGGGCCACCGGAGGCGGGCGAATATCTGTTGTTTGATGCTGCCGGAAAATACGAAAATGCCGACGATCTGGTGGCGTGCCTGCGTCCGACGTTCGCATGATACCCCCTAGCCCCGCGATAAAGCGCCACACCTGCCCAGATGTATATCATAAGGTCACTTTCGATTAACGGCTACTCGCCCAAGGTTGCGCCGATGATCTCGCCGTGTCCGTTGATGAAATCGGTAACAGCTAACGCCCTGGACCCGGCAAGCTGGAGTTGGTGTGGGTAGAACAACCCATCCCCGGTGCCGATGGCGAGCGCATCTCCCTTTAACACGACTCGACCGGGGGCTTCACGTCCACCCCCGACGGAGCCGCCCAATATTTTTAGGCGTTTGCCCTGCCAGAACGTATAGGTCCCTGGCCAGGGTGTGAAGGCCCGCACCAATCGTTCGGTATGGGCGGCGGGGGATGTCCAGTCGATCTGCCCGTCCTTTTTTTGGATTTGTGGGGCGAGTGTCGCGGCGGTGTCGTCCTGGGGGGTGGGGGTGACGTTCCCGCTCAGGTAAGCGGGTAGCGCCTGGATGAGCAAGGTTGCGCCGAGTTCGGAGAGTTTATCGTGTAGGGTGCTGCCGGTTTCGTGCGGGGTAATTTTGATGGCGGCTTTTGCGAGCATCGGCCCGGTGTCTAGCCCCTCATCCATCTGCATGATGGTGATGCCGGTTTGGTCGTCACCTTCTCGGATAGCGGCCTGGATGGGGGCGGCCCCACGCCACCGCGGTAAAAGCGAGGCATGGACGTTGACCGAGCCGTGCGGCGGTATATCTAGGACGGCTTTGGGGAGGATTTGCCCGAAAGCAGCCACAACATAGGCGTCGGGTACGCCCATCGCACGCAGTGTGTCGATGGCGTGTGGCTGGCGGATTTTTTCCGGTTGAAAGACCGGGATACCGTGTTGTTGTGCTGTTTGTTTGACGGGCGGCTGACGGACTTCCCCTTTGCGCCCGACTGGGCGGTCGGGTTGGGTGACAACGCCGATCACGGTGTGATGTTCGATGAGCGCGTTAAGTATGGGGACGGCAAAATCTGGGGTGCCCATGAAAATGATCTGTGCCATGTGATCTCCTTAGCGTTGCGGTTCTGTTCGAGGAAGTGAAGCTATGTTAGAATTGGTAACGAATTTGATATGTTGGAACGGCGTACCATGTTAGCGAAAAAGTGGCTGGTGGCCTCACCTGTACCCCCCGCCATCCTGAAGCAGTTCCGGGGGGTAAGCCCGATCCTGGCACAGATACTCTATAACCGGGGGATAACGTCCCCGGCACAGGCGCAGGCCTTTCTGACGGCGGAGGGGGGCACAAGTTTTAATCCGTTTGAAATGACGGATATGATGAAAGCCGTTGGACGGGCACGCCAAGCCATTTTACAGAACGAGATTATCGTGATCTACGGCGACTTCGACGCAGACGGGGCGACATCGACCGCGTTGTTGATGCAGGTGTTTCAGTCGTTGGGGGCCAATGTCTACCCGTATATTCCGCATCGGGTAGATGAGGGCTACGGGCTAAATGCGGAGGCGCTATACCGGTTGGCAAAGCGGGGGGCCAAGCTGGTTATTACGGTAGATTGTGGGATTCGGTCGGTGGCGGAGGTTGAGGCCGGGAAGCGGTACGGGCTGGATATTATTATCACGGATCATCATTCACTTGGGCCGGAACTGCCAGCGGCTTATGCGGTGATCAATCCAAAGCGCGATCAGCAGCCGGTGGAGCGCATGTTAGCCGGGGTAGGGGTGGCCTATAAGTTTGCCGAGGCGTTGCTGCTGGCTAGCGAGAAACAAAATTCTCGGCGGGGCAATGGCGGCGCAGCGACTCGCCCGGTTGAACTCCATAGCTTGCTGGACCTTGTGGCGATTGGCACGGTAGCGGATTTAGCGCCGTTGGATCGGCAAGAGAATCGGCTGTTGGTGCGGCAGGGGTTACGGGCGCTGAATCGGGCAGAACGTCCGGGTATCCTGGCGCTGTTGGAGGTGGCGGGGATCGACCCCGGTACGATTGACGCGATGCGGATCGGGTTTGGCATCGGGCCACGGATCAATGCGGCGGGTCGGTTGGATAGCGCGATGCTAGCTTACGAACTGTTGTACACGCGGGATGAGGCCCGCGCTCGTGAGTTGGCAGCACAGTTGCAGTCGCTTAATCAACGGCGGCGCGACTTGACAAAAGACGCGCAAGAACGGGTCCAAACGGAGTTAGCCGAACGGGACGATGATGATGTGCCGTTGATCTTTGCGTCTAACGCAGATTTTCCGCATGGGATCGTCGGGTTGGTGGCGGGGCGCATCACGGAATCGTACTATCGCCCGTGTATTGTGCTGCGCGAGGGCGAAGATGAAAGCCATGCGTCGTGCCGGTCTATTCCACAGTTCGACATCACACAGGCGTTAGATCAGTGTGCGGACTTGCTGGTGCGGCACGGGGGGCACGCGCAGGCCGCCGGGTTCACGGTGCAGAATCAGAATATCCCCGCTTTGCGGGAACGAATGACGGCAATTGCGGCGGAGGCGTTGGCCCATGCGGACTTACGCCCCACGCTAGAGATTGATGCGGAAGTTGATATTCATCAGCTTTCGGAAATGATGGTCACGGAATTGGAGATGCTCGAACCGACTGGGCACGCGAACCCGTCCCCGGTTTTGATGGCGACCAACGTTTATGTTTCCGATTGGCGGCTTGTGGGGCAAGATGAGCGTCATCTGAAATTGAAGATCGCACGGGCGGGCCGCCCTCCTCTGGATGCGATTGGGTTCAACTTGGGCCATTGGGGGGCGGTTATGCCGGAGCGTATCGACGTGGCATTTGCGCTAGAGATCAACGAATGGCAGGGGCGGCGTAATTTGCAGTTAAACCTAAAAGATATTCGTCCGGCAAGTGATTAATGAGGGGTGGCATTTGCCGGATGTGGCACGCATAGATATAGTAAGGATGAGATGTGTTGTTAAAATCAGGGGCTTTTCGGCTAGCAACAACACGGCTCAAGACCTCTTGATCGGGCAAATTGGCGGCACAACCTCATGCGACCTCTTGAATTGGCGATTCTGCGGACGATTCTTTACGCTGATGTCTTTGATTTCCCGTTAGACATCCGCGAAATTCATCATTTTTTGATTCATGATGAAGGTGTGCGGTTGGCAGATGTTGAACGCTGTCTGGTGGTGTCGGACGGGTTGAGGCGGCTGGTGGTGTGCGGTCATACTTACTATGCCATGCGAGATCGAGCAGAGCTTATCCCGCGTCGGTTGGAGATCGCCGCTAATGCCGAGGCGATGCTCCGGCGTGCGCGGGAGTATGCCGGGTGGCTGGCGCGGTTGCCGTTTGTGCGGATGGTGGCGATCACTGGGGCGTTGGCGGCCCACAATCCCTCATCGGACCGTGACGATTTTGATTACTTTATCGTGGTGGAGCCGGGGCGCGTGTGGTTAACACGGGCGTTCGCGATTGCGCTGGTGCGGTGGGGCCGCTTGCGGGGGATCGAATTATGCCCAAATTATGTACTGGCAAGTGACCAACTCCGCCAAGCCAAACAAGACTTATTCATCGCGCACGAGATCGCGCAAATGATCCCGGTGTATGGGCGCGAGTGGTACCATGCCTTCCGTGAGGCGAATAGCTGGTCGCGGGTTTATCAGCCGAACGCCGCCGGCCCGTTGCACGAACAAACGGCGATTAAGGTTGGCAGATGGGCCAACGGCAAGCAGTTAGGCGAATGGGTATTCGGCGGGGTTGCTGGGCAGATGTTAGAAAATTGGGAGTATCAACGTAAGCGGCGGCGGTTTGCGGGCGAGGTTTCGATGGGGGGGCGGGCAGAAATTAGCATCCATGCGGTGAAGGGGCACTTTGCCGATTATGGCAACCCGGTACTGAAGGCTTATACCGAGCGATTGCGGGCCTATGGCCTGGATGAATGAGTCGCTATCGGCAACGGGAGGGCACGGCGACCCTCCTCTACGTTAGCCGCTATATGCGCGGTGGTGTGACGCCCCGTTGCCCCTGGTATTTGCCTTTGCGATCCGAATAGGACACCTCACATTCTTCGTCGGCCTCAAAAAATAGGACCTGCGCTAGGCCCTCGTTGGCGTATATCTTGGCGGGGAGTGGGGTTGTATTGCTGATCTCTAGCGTGACGTGGCCTTCCCAACCTGGCTCGAAGGGGGTGACGTTGGTGACAATCCCGGCCCGTGCATACGTCGATTTGCCAACGGTGATGGTTAGCACGCTGCGCGGGATGCGGAAATACTCCACCGACCGCGCCAGCGCGAACGAGTTGGGCGGGATGATACATTCTGCGCCCTGGAATTCGACCATCGACTCCGGGGTGAAGTTTTTGGGGTCTACAATCAAATTATTGACGTTGGTGAAGATGAGGAACTCATCGGCAACGCGCAAGTCATAGCCATAGGAAGATAAGCCGTAGCTGATCACATCTTCGCTGACTTGCTTTTCTTCAAACGGTTCGATCATGGCGTGTTCTTGCGCCATTTTGCGTATCCAATGGTCGGGTTTGAGGCCCATAACAGTTCTCCTTGTTGTGATTCTTCTGAACAGAAAGACAGCGCATAACCTGGGGAGGCGCTGGCGTGTGTGGTGCGGGGTCGCTTACATCACCTCCGGTGCGGACATGCCCATCAGGTCTAGGCAGCGGCGTAACGCAACCTGGGCGGCCCGGTAGAAGCGTAAGCGGGCTTTTGCGACATCGGCGGGCACATCTGTATGCAGCACGCGCACCTCATCATAGATCGGGTGAAACAGGCTGGCGAGTTCGTGCGCGTAGAACGCGATGCGGTGGGCGTCCAGGTCGGTGGCGGCCTTTTCGATCACATCGCCCATTTCCATCACTTTACGCAAAAACCGGAGTTCCGGCTCGCCTAGCAGTAAGAGATCGACGGTGCCCTCGTCGGAAAAGCCGCGTGTTTCAGCTTCGCGGAAGATGCCAGAGCAGCGTACATGCGCGTTCTGGATATAGTAGACGGGATTCTCGTTGGACTGCGCGACGGCTAAATCGACATCAAAGTTCAGGTGAGAATCGGGGCTACGGGCCAGCAGATGATAACGAATTGCATCAACGCTGGTCATATCGACAAATTCATCAACTGTAATGCCGGTGCCCTCGCGGGTACTCATTTTATCCTCGTTGCCGTCACGAAACAACTTGACCATTTGCACGATGATCACGCGGATTTTGGAGGCGTCGCCGCCGAGCGCGGTCACGCCGTTCTGTACGACCTTGTACTGTGCGCCGTGATCGGCCCCTAGGACGTTGACGCATAAGTCGAAGCCGCGTCCGAGCTTGTCCATATGGTAGGCGACATCTGGCAGGGTATAGGTGGCGTTGCCGTCGGCCTTGATCATAACCCGGTCTTTATCATCGCCGTACTTGGTGCTACGGAACCACCAGGCCGGGGCCTGATCTTGGAGTTTCGCTGCTTCTTCTTCATCTGCGCCATCCCATACCGACGCTTGGTATAAATCGCCGGAGGCTTTGAGTTGTTCGGTTATGCGGTCCACTGCGCCCGTTTCAAACAGGGTATTTTCGTTAAAGAAATGATCATGGGTAATGTGAATCCGTTTGAGGGTGGCCTGGATGATGGCGAACATGGCTTCTTCGGCATAGGCCTTGAAGGGTTGCCAGTCTTTATCGGCCCAGGTTTGGCCCACTTCTTCGACCAATTGCGCGGCAAAATCGATCAGATAGTCGCCTTTGTAGGTGAGGTCGTATTCGGCTTCGCGCCCAAGTTGTTCCATGTAGCGTACCTTGAGCGACTGCCCCAGGCTTTGCATCTGCACACCCGCGTTATTGAAATAGTATTCGCGTTGGACCTCATAGCCGGCGGCCTCCAACACACGCGCCGCCGCATCGCCAACGATAGCGCCCCGGCTGCGCCCGATGTGTAGCGGCCCGGTTGGGTTGGCGCTGACGAACTCTACCTGGGCGCGTAAGCCGGCCCCAAGATCGAGCGTGAACAGGTCGGGTCCTTCCGCGATGATAGCGGCGACCTGCCCTTTGAGCCACTGCTCATTGAGCCGAAAGTTGATAAACGGGCCGGTAAGCTCGACACTGCTCACAAAAGGCGCATCGGGTAGATGGTTGGCGATAGCCTGGGCGATGGCAGGCGGTTTCATTTTCGCCTGTTTTGCTAGACGGAAAGCCACCGGGCAGGAATAATCGCCATATTCGGGTTTTTTGGGTGGCTCGATGGGGATCTCTGGAATGTCGAAGGCGGGAAGGTCTCCGGCAACCTGGGCCGCCTGGATCGCGGCTTGGACAAGGTGCGCGTGTTCTTTGTGCAGTAGTATCATAAATCCTCTGGGATGTGTGCTTGTGGGCCGGATATGGAGTGCATTCTAGCAAAAGCTGGCGGGTTAACAACGTTGAACCGTCGCCATCTGGATGACGCCATCTGGCCCAACGCGGATCCGTGTTTTACAAGCGGAGCAGGTGAAGTGCGGCGAATCGTAGGCGAAACCGACTGCGCCGCACAACGGACACCGCAAAACTGTTTCTAAGGGGGTTGCGCCAATAAATGCGGATTCGCCCGGTTTGCGTGCCCATACTTTCATATACTCGTGTTGCCAGGGGTGGAAGGTGATATGTTCGGCATCTAGCCGTTGGAGTGTAGCTGTAAGTTGTTCGCGGCTCCACAGCTTGCCCGGCATGGTCCGCACGTTCTGGCGGAGTGTGGTGAGCAGCACGCCACCCGGACGTAACACCCGTAACGCTTCGGTTAGGGTTGCGGTGGCGGATGGGGTAAACTCCAACGCTTCGAGCAGGGTCACGGCATCAAACGCCGCATCTGGGAAGGGCAGGCAAGCGGCGGGCGCATGGATGAGATCGACACGCGCCAAATCTTCGGAGAGGTTCTCGGCTGCGTGTGTGAGCATCTGCCGGCTAAGGTCCACGGCGATCACCTGCCCGGTAAAGTGCTGGGTGGCACACAGGGCGATAGGTAAGCGGGCCGTCCCGGTGGCGATGTCCAGAACAAGCGGATCGGTATGGGGTGAGCAAGCCGCCAGTAGCGGGACCGCCAGCAAGCGATGTTCATCAACTGGGTCGAAGGCTTTGACCGTATCGTAGCGTGTCGCAAAACGATCATAGAGCCAGATCACGACCGATTGCCCCAGGTAAACGCCCTCGGTTTCGACCAGTAGATACCACCCCACCAGCGCCAGGCCGCCACCGATCAGAAGCGCCCATAACAACAGCATCGGTTATTCCATGATCGCCATATTGTGCTTAAACTGGAGTTCGTAGAGATGAGCATAGAGGCCGTCCGGCTTGGCGAGTAGTTCTTCGTGGGTGCCGAGTTCGACCAGGCGGCCTTTGTCTAAAACGGCGATGCGGTGCGCAACCCGGATGGTACTCAGGCGATGGGCGATGATAATCGTAGTGCGGCCCTGCATCAGCCGGGCGAGCGCCTCTTGTACTTCGTTTTCCGATTCGCTATCCAGGCTGGAGGTCGCTTCGTCTAGCAACAAGATACGAGCATCTTTGAGCAGGGCACGGGCAATCGCGACGCGCTGGCGCTGCCCCCCGCTGAGCCGAACGCCGCGTTCGCCGACGACGGTATCATAGCCGTTGGGTAAATCGGTGATGAACTCGTGAGCGTTGGCGGCACGGGCGGCGCTGATGATCTCGTCGTCGGTAGCCTCTAGCCGACCGTAGCGGATGTTTTCGCGGATGCTGCCGCCGAACAGCATACTTTCTTGGGGGACAAGCGCGATCTGTTGGCGTAGGCTGCGCTGGGTTATCGTGCGGGTGTCGTAGCCATCGACGCAGATTTTGCCGGAGGTGGGGTCGTAGAAGCGCGGGATCAGGTTGAACAGCGTCGATTTGCCCGCGCCACTTGGCCCGACCAGCGCGATCACCTCGCCGGGGTTGATCGCTAGGTTGATGGCGTGTAGCACGTTGTGGCCATCCTCGTAGGCAAACGAGACGTTTTCGAGTGTGATCTGGCCCTCGGTGGGCGGCAGGTCGGGCGCATCGGGCCGATCCTGTACATCGGGGGCGGTGTCGATCAGTTGAAAGACGCGGTTGGTTGCGCCGAGTGCCTCTTGAAATTGGGTGTATAGGTTGACCAGCGACCCAAACGCCCCGGCGACTGTCAGCCCGTAGATCAAAAAGGCGACTAACCCGCCTCCGGTCAGGCGGCCCGCGAGTACCTCTTGCCCACCGAACCATAACACCATCGCCAACCCACCGAACGACAGAAACGCCACTAGCGGCCCGAACAGTGAGCGAATCCGTAAGACGCTTATCGCAGCCTGGAACGCTTTATCTACGGCGGCGCTGTACCGTTTAATCTCGTGGGGTTCGCGGGTAAAGCTCTTGACGATGCGTATACCCTGGAACACCTCATCGACCACAACGGTTGCCTCGGCGAGTTCGTCTTGAACGCGGGTGCTGGTCCGCCGGAGCCAAACGCCGAATGAGGCCCCTAGCACGCCGATCAGCGGGGTGAGGACCAATAAGAACATCGCGAGCCGTGTATTGATCACGAACATGACGATGATCGACCCAATGCCTATAAATAACTGTTGCAAAAATGTATTCAGATTGCTGGTGAGGGCAGTTCGGAGGATGGTCACATCGCTAGAGAGGCGCGAAACGAGTTCCCCGACGCGGCGGTTAATGAAGAAGCCGAGAGACATGGTTTGCAGGTGGTTATATAGGTTCACGCGCATATCCATTGAGATACGCTCACCGACGTAGTTCAGGTTATAGTTTTGCAAAACGGCTGTGAGCGACCGGAAAAAGAATACGATCAACAGCACAACCGTGATCTGATTCAGTAGCTCGCGGTTGCTTTCTTCTAGCACAGAATCCAGCACGGATCGGATCACATAGGGGAAAACCAGGCTCAAGGCGACACTACCGAGCAGCATCACAAACGCGAATAACAAGCGCAGGGTATAGGGCCGCAGGTAGGCGACCAACTGCCGCCAGTTGACCTCATAATCCTGATAGGCCTGGGCGTCTGGCTGGGTATTTTGTCCGGTATTTCTACGGGAGAACATGAGCGTATTCCTTGTTCATTCGAAAACGCTCTTATTGTACCGTGCCGCCTGGCCCCGCCTAGTCTGTGTTTGGTTGTCGATAGCGTGTTAATCGGGCTTTCATGCCGGTTCGGTCGGCTGGTTTAACCGATAGATACAAAAAGCGCCCCGGTCCGTTATGGAACCGGGGCGCTGTACGTTGGTGACCAGCCCGATCTTATGGGTAGGTCATTTTGGCGATGCTGAAGTCGTCTACGACCACGCAGCCAGTGCCGCCCGGCTTCCATAAGCCGATCTGTAGGTCGGTCTGACCTGCGACGGTGGTGTATGACAAGGTAATCTCCTGGAACGTCGTATTTGTTATAGCAGGGGATGTTTGTTCGTTGGTATCGTCCGTCTTTTTACCGTACAGGTAGGCCCCATTCGCGGTGCCGTCATCTTTGATGTATGCCTTAATTTGATAGTCCGTGTTGGGTTCTACCGTGATGTTTTGCCAGAGACCAGTACCGCCGCCAGCATTACCAGCCTGGCATAGTTGCGCGGAGTAGGTGCCGTTATTGCTGTCATCCGACAGAATGGTTACATCATTGCGGTTGGGGCTGGTGTAATAGTTATCCATGCTATCCCACGCGCCGAACAAGCCGGTTTCTAGGCCGCCGTCGCTGATGAGATAGTCCTGGGCGCGGTATTCAAACTTGATCGCGTCGGCTATCACGTAGTTGTTAGCGTTGGCATTGCTCAAGACGACTTGATCGCTGCTGTTGGCCTCAAACGGATACCAGCCGAGTGAAACCCAGGCGGCGTCGTCTTTGGTCTGGTCCACCAAGATAGTTTGCGAGCCGCCCTTATAGGTGACTGTATACTGTGCATTGGTGGCGCGGTTACTGCCAGCTGTCCAGCGGGCAAACACCTCGTAGATGCCATCTTCGGGCAGGTCCATATTATAGGTGACGGTCTTGTCGTTGGTGGGGTCGCCGTCAGTATCGCCGGTATTACCGTCTTGCAGGTAATCGGCTCCGTAGTAGCCAGCATCAGAGGTGCTTGTGGTCCAGCTACCGCTTAGCGTCGCGCTGGTGTCATCCGTATCGACAATGATGTCTTGAGGCCAGACGAACGTCTCGGCGGAGGATTGCGGCACAATCTCCAGGGCGGATATGAGCGAGGGTCGGTTATCGTTATCGAAGCGAATATTTAACGTACCATCCTGTACAGTGACGGTGTAGGTCTCTTGTCGGTAGAGCTGTGTTTGGTCATCCAATGCGGTGTAGATGTTGTAGCTGTTTTCGTATGGGATGCCTTCAAACAGCACATCGAAGGTACGGTCGGTAAATTCCTGGGGATCGTGATGGTACAGCCGAACGGTGTACGTGCCGTTGTTCATGGGGATGGCGTACTCGAAGTTATTTTTCGTAACCCAGGTCTGGAAGACGGACACACCGAGATTATCGTGGGTGTGGTTGCGGTCGAAGTTATCCGGTAGCCAGCCGTTTTCGCCATTCGATTTCAGGTCCATGGCACTGTCGCGGTAAGGCTCGTCTGGGTGCCAGACGACACCGTCTATGGTGGTGAAGGTGGAATCGGCACTGTTACGTCCCGCGGAGATGTAGAAGCGGTCGCAAGAGCCGGGCACAGTTGGATCGTAGTTACACACATCAACCGTCGCCGGCGAGCTATACACCACTTCTTCTTCGCCGGGCGTGTTATCTTCTACCGATGCCCAGTAAGTGTTGATAGCGGTAACGTTGTTTAGGGTGAGCGTATCTTCACGCAGGCTAATGTCGTTGGTGTAAGTGACCTCACGTAACAGGGTGGCGCTGCTCTTGTCGCCAACAGTGCCGCCTTCGTACCAGGCAACATAGTTGATGTCGCCAGTCGCTTTGACGGTGAGCTTGGTCCCTTGCCCGGTGGCAACCCGTCGGTTGCCTGGTTGGTCGATAATCTGGATAACATCAGTGGTAACCGGAATGACTTCCAGGCCCATGATATTAACGCCACTGCCACTCCCAGAATCTTCAGCCGGGGTTAGGTTGATGGAGAGTACCCCATCGCTGACGCTGACCGGTTCCATTTCTAAGATAGCCGCCACGCGGTTATTACGCTCGTTGAGTGCCGTGGCGCTGCCGTCGGTCGGGTAGGATGAGTCGACAGCCATAGCACTATCCCGGATGATCTCCATCACGGAAGTGCCGACGCCGCCATCCATGGCAAGCGGGCCGTATCCAGTGACAGGCTCGGTATTTAAGTTAGCGACCTGATTTTCGAGGAACAGCGAGAAGCGACCATTCTTTCTTTCGCCAATATTGCTGTTGTTGTTGTAGTCGGACATATACAGCCGCACGATATACGCGCCATTTTCGATGGGAAGGTCCCATGTCATGGCATCAGTCCGGCGGATGTAACGCTCGTATAGGGCTTCGCCGTCTACGCTGTCGTTGTCGGCAAGTTCGGCATAGTAGCTGGGATGGTCGCTAGCGATGTCGATCTCGTTGCGGACGCCGCCGCCGTCATCATAGCCACTCGGCAAGAATACCGCAGCATCGGCAGATTCATCTGTCCCGCCCCAACCGGGGCTACTGCCGTCGTTGGTGCCGATGTCGGTGCCGTTGAACTGAATCCGGTAGATACCGCAGTCGCCATTGGTGACGGCGACACAGGCATCTGTCCTCACGGTCCAGATGCCACTGATGGCCGGGTCTACGCTGCTGTTGTTGTCGGATACGCCATTGGACACCCGCACCCAGTATTTGCGCGTGCCTGTCAGCGATGTATCGGGCACAAACGAGGTTACGCCAGTTGCGATACGAGTTGCGCCTGCCGGAACAATATTCGGATCGGTGGGCGTGATACTACCGGTAAACCACTCATAGCGCAGTGGTGCCGAACCGGTGGCGACCACCTGGAGTAGAGCTTCCTCGTTGAGTTGTGCAGTGACATTTAAGTCAGATTGGTTGATAATTTGCGGGATCGGGGAGGCCGGTTCCACGTCGTAAGCCAGGATGGAGGCGATATTGACGCCGTACCAGTTATTATTGTTTATCTGGTTTTGGTTCTTGTCAATATCGACGCGGAAGCGTACCGCCAAGAGCTGCCCGGCATAACTGGATAGGTTGTAGGTCTTTTCTTCCCAGTTACTATTATCATCGTCCCAGCTATTGCTGTTGGTGATGATGTTGCTACCGTTGACATTGAGCGAGTTGGTGATGTTGTTGTTCGTCCAAGTAAAGCCGCCGTCTGCGGAGACCTCGAAGTACGCCTCGCCACCGCTATTTGGGATGTCGTATTTAGTGTAGAAGTTGAAGATCGGCTTATTCGCGCCGCGCAGGTCCAGTAATCCGTTCAGGTACATTGATGTATTGCTGTACGGGTTGGTGAGGGTCTGATTGGCGGGGTCATCAACCGGGACTAATGTAGGCGCATCGCTAAACGAGCCGTTAGCCCCACCCAGGCCGAAGTCGATGCTGGCCCCGCCGCCACCCTGGAAGTAGTGGATCGTCAGGATGTAGTCACGCGGGGAGCTATCCGCATTCGGGACGAGCGTCACGGCCCCGGTGAACAATTCGACGCCGTGATAGCCCCAGTCGTTGATGATGTTATTGTACTCAATCGGGACCGAGCTTATGGATGTGTCGGTATAGGTCTTATTACCGTTGCCGGCCCGCTGGTTGATGTCGAACTGAGTTTCGGCAAAGTTGTTGACCTCATTGGTGGTGGGCCAGGGGGTAATCCCGACACGCACGCCGTCATCGGTCGCGGCGTAGAGTTGGTAACGGTACGGCTCGGAGACAGTGATCGTCCGTTGGTATTCGGCTACATAATCACTATTCCAGTCGTAGTTGCTCCAGTTGGCGGGGGTACCGGGTGGGCGTCCACCAGAATTGGAGTTACCGAAGTTAATGCTGAAGGGCAACGAGGCGATGAAGCCTTCGACGTACCACTGGTTATCCTCATTGACACTGCCGGAACTGGTATCGGTGGTATAACGTGTCCGGTAGCCGGGTTCCGTTAGCATATCCTCAAATGTATCAGCGTTACAGCTTCCCTTGTTATTGGTGGCCTTGGTCCCGGTGTTCGGGTCGGGGCGGCGGTCACAGTTGAGGTAACGGACAGTCCAGCCGCTATCGCCGGGTAAGGCTGGGATATTGACCCCACCGCGATAGTTTTCAACATCTATGCCCCACTTCCCTTCTGGTGTCCAGTTGGACATGCTTCGACCGTCATCACTCAGGGGAAGTGCAAAGAGACGCGGCTTGAATGTCGAAAGTTGGATGTTATCAACATACCACCCGTCCCGCGTATCATTGACGTTCACGGTGTCGTTGGCATCCGTCACAAACCGAACTCGGATCGTTTTCCCGACAAAGTTCTCATAATTGCCGGTGGGGGTGCCATCGTCGTTGAATGTTGGGGCGTATTCCAGGTTAATTCGTTCGCGCACCCATTGGGCCTCAATGACATTTGAGTTATACGCGCCGCTGGGCGTGATGTAGACTGTTTTCCAGGGGGACCAGCCGTATAACTCGTCGTCGCCATACGTTAATGGCCCGCTTGGGTCGCTAGCGATGGTATCTTTCGCGGCGATCTCGACTCGTAGCTGTGTTTTCTTGCCCTTGTTGTAAAGCTGCCACCAAGATAAAACCGGGCTAGTGTCGGTTGCGCCGGTGTTGTAGCCGACCGGGTCCCCGGCAGCCTGGAGCGTGTTAATCTGCGAAAGGTCGAAGTGGCGGACCATTTCTAGTGTGTTGAATGTGTTGACATCGTAGCGATACGATGAGTCGGTGATACCGTTACCGAGTGGTGGGCTTTCGTGTAGAGCATAGATGCCCGTCTTGGCATCGAAGTTCTCATCGGCCTGGACGACCGTCCAGCTACCGCCCATGTAGAAGCGTGCAAACGGGTTGCGGGCGGTGGAGGTGTTGAACGTCTCGCCGGATAAGAGTTGGCGCTCATCAACATCGTCGTAGTAATACTGACCGTCGCCGCCGTTGGTGGTATCCGCCAAGATAAACATCGGGTTGATGGGCTGGTCTTGGATGCGAATCTCATCAATCCAGACCCCATCGGCGGTGGCAGTGGCGTTGGCGCGTGCATCTAAACGGAAAGTGATCAGAATATCATCGTCGTTGTCGCTGCCGGTATCGGGGAGGAAGGGCGCTAGCGCGATCTCGACCCGTTCCCAGGCGGGTTGGGTGGCGTCGTCGGCATTGTAGACGTACTCCCATACGGGGATGGGCGTACCAGCCCCGCCATTAGGCCGGATTTCGACCAGTAAGGTGTGATCCTGGCCGATGTCCCGGTTCCACCAGAAAGTCAGCATCGGGTTAATGGCTGCGGCCTGGGGTGTCCCGGCGCAAGCCTCTACCAAGTCGAGGGTCGCATCACAGTTTATTGCGGCTGGGTTAGATGGCGTATTGCTGTAAAGGTCGATTGGCGCACGGAGTTCTAGCCGTGTGTTAGACCCGGCCACGTAATCGCTGGTGGGGCTATCGGAGTAGGCAAACTGACCGCCGCCGTCGCCATAGACACGGCCTGAGCCAACTTCCCATAGCCCGGTGCGTGTCCATATCGTGCGGGACTGCGCGACACTGAGGCCGTCGCCATCGCCGGCGCTATCGTAGAGGGGATAGGGTGTGAACTGAACCTCACCCAGCCGTTCGAGCAGAATGTCGTCGATAGTCCAGCCGGGGGCGTTGGGTGCGGAGCGTGCGTCTGGTTGGACGATCATAGCAAAGCGTAGGCGTAACGGCTTGGTGGCCCAGTCTGTCCAGCCATCGTCAAAGTCTTCGATGACGCCTGTGCCTGGGACTTCGCGCAGGTGCAAAGGCACCTCGAAGTAATGGCGGTCGGGGCGCGAAATCCCGGCTCCGGGCGCACTGCCGGAAGCGGCGATGGTCCGCAGTAAACGCCATTCGCTGTTGATGTCATCGTAATATTGTAGTTCTAGGCGGGCGTTATCTTTCAGGTTATACGTCTGCCAGAATGTGAGCAGGGGCGCGCCGGCATCCCCTTCATAGTCGGGGGTATCGCTGTTGAAGATGAGGCCAGTATCGGATGTACTGCTGACATCAACGCGCTTATCGAATTCGATCCAGTAGATGCGGCTGGCACCATCGGCGGTGGGGTTATCGCTGGCCCCATCTTCTAAGCTGTAGGCATAACCGGGGTCGTCTTCCCAGGCCATGCCGCTGACGGCCCCGCTATTGTTTGTGATAGCCCAGCGCCCGGTTGTACGGAAGTCTTGGGCGGCGTCGGTGCTATCCATACTCCAGTAGCCATTGCCCAGGCAGCTATTGCGGTCTGAGCCGCTACAGATGGTAAAGGTATCTTCGGATGCGGGGGCGACGGCGAGCAGGTCGGGCAGGGTTTCGTTGCCGATTTGAATATCATCGACATACCACCGCTTGCGTCCGTCGCTGTTGCCGTTGCTTTCGATCACGAAGCGGTAGGTGACGGTTTCGCCGGGGTTGAAGTTATCCAGGGTGACTTGTTCGCGGGTCCATTCGTAGTTGAACGAGTCGGACAGATCGCGACCACTGGCTGGCCAGACTTTCTCCCAGGCGAGGGTTTCTCGGATTTGCTGGCCGGGTGTGCCGGGGTCGGCATCGGCGCTAGGGTCGTAGGCGGCAACTTCGAGCGAGACATCGACATCTGGGTTTAGATCCCAGATATGCCAGAAGCTCATCACCGCCGGGTTGCTTGTGAGGGTGAAGGTTGGCGGGGCGTTATCGGTGTTTTCTAGCGCGATATAGCCACGTAGCTCCAGGTAGCATCGGCTGTTGTTGGGCATATCTTCTACACCGACCGCGTAACTCCAGGAGAAAGTGCGGGTGTTGGTGCGGTCGCCCTCGTATTGTTGCCACAAGCACTCGACCGGTTGCGCGGCTAGGGGGGCGTCGTCTGGGTTGAGTTGGGCCGACGAAATATCAACATACAGGTTGGGGGTGCCGGTCTGCTGGTAGTATTCGATGTAGAGGGTGTACTGTGCCGGGACGTTGGTGCTGGGGCCGGGCTGGAATGTTTTATCGACCGAGATCGAGTCGGGGGGGACGTTCTTCCATTCGTCCACGATCAAGCATTCAATCGGGGGCGAGATGGTGTTGCGTTGGTTGGTTGGTGGTCGGTAGTTCGAGCATAGGCCGGTTTCGCTCTGGTAATAGATGCGCACACCGCCCGCTGGGTTTTCGATATTAAACGTTAGCCGTTGTGCGGCGTCTCCGTAGACGAAAATGGGGCGGTCGTACCGTGCGGAGAACCAGCTTGTTTTCATCCCAGGTAGTGAGGTTAATGGCGTCAGAAAACTTTTGTGGTTGGCGTCATAAGCACGGACCAATTGTACGCTAGATGGGTTGGAGAACGGGTCATAGGTGGTTTCGCCGGCGGTGTCCTCCCAGAATAGCCCTTCCCAGGCGTTTTGGCCGAGGTAGATGCTATTGGATAAGCGATACCAATCGCGGTCGGAGGCGACATCCTCAAAGGGAAGGTCCCAGTTGCGATCTGGTGGTGTCGGTGAGGGTGGCTGGGTGGCGGTGGGTTGGGGAATGTCCGTCGGGTCTACGGGTTCCGGTGGGGGCGGTTCCCAGCCGTCGGGCGTGTCTGTTGGTTGCGGGTTCGCAATATTGGTCGGGAAGGCTGTCTCGACGAAGGTTTGCTCCGAAACCCATGTGACCGTCATCCAGAAGGCCGTCGGGCCATTTTCCAGGGTGGGGCGTATCTCGTTGTCTTCGCCAATCGTTGCGACCAGCGCACTGGAAAAGATGTTGCTGAGAAACGGGCCAGTTGCCAAGAGTGCGACGGTTATCGCCCCGCCAACGAGAAGCGCAATCAAGGCGTACTCGACGGCCGCTTGCCCAGGCTTGCCGCGTAAATACCAGGGGGTTTTTTGAGGTTTGTTGTCCATAGGTCTATCGTCCTTCACCAGAACTCCGCGTCAATTATGTTGATTTGTCGATTATGACTCACCCTAAATCTTACCTGACTCCAGTGTAGAAGGGGTGTATATCTTGTAGAGACTTGTTCATATGTATTTACAAATGCCGCCAATGTGGTACATTCGCCCCCATCAACCGACCCAAAACGACAGAGTAAACACATGACAACGACACTTATTCGTAACATTCATACCCTGGTAACCATGGACGACACTCGGCGTGAATTGCATAATGCGGCGCTGTTCATCCGCGATGGTCAGATTGAGGCGGTCGGTACATTGGCAACTATGCCAGCCCAAACCGCCGATGAGGTGATCGATCTGACGGGGTATATTGTGATACCTGGCCTAGTGAATACGCATCATCATATGTATCAATCGCTTACCCGTGTACTGGCGCAAGACCTGGAGTTATTCGGGTGGTTGCAAACGCTATACCCGATCTGGTCTCGGCTGACGAGTGACGCCATTTACACTTCCGGCAAACTTGCCATGGCAGAATTAATGCTGTCTGGATGCACGACATCATCGGATCACCTGTATATCTACCCGAATGATTGCACGTTGGATGATTCGATCCGGGCGGCGCAAGATATGGGGATGCGCTTTCACGCGGCACGCGGTTCGATGAGTGTTGGTGAAAGTGACGGCGGCTTGCCGCCCGATTCGGTGGTGGAGGATGAAGCCGTTATCTTGAGAGAAACACGCCGTTTGATTGAGGATTATCACGATGATCGGCATGGGGCTATGTTGCGGATCGTCGTTGCGCCGTGTTCACCGTTTACGGTTAGTAACGACCTAATGCGCGAAGCCGCCGCGCTTGCTCGCAGCTACAAGGTACATTTGCATACACACCTAGCAGAGAACGATAATGATATTGACTATAGCTTACATGTCTATGGGATGCGCCCCGGCGATTACGCGGAGCATGTCGGTTGGGTGGGGGATGATGTGTGGCACGCGCACTGTGTCAAGCTGGATAGCGCCGAGATCGGGCTATTTGCGCGGACAGGGACGGGGGTTTGTCACTGCCCGTCCTCTAATATGCGTCTGGCCTCCGGCGTGGCCCCGGTCCGGGCGATGCGTGACGCGGGTGTAAACGTCGGCTTGGGGGTGGATGGGTCGGCTTCTAATGATGCCGCCCACCTGCTGAACGAAGCTCGTATGGCGCTGTTATTGCAGCGTGTAGGGGGCGACCCGGCGGCGATGTCGGCGCGGGAGGCGTTGGCAATCGCAACGGTGGGCGGGGCAGCGGTGCTTGGCCGGGATGACATCGGCGCACTCGTACCGGGTATGTGTGCGGACCTGGCGGCGTTTGATCTGAACCAGGTGGGGTTTGCCGGGGCGCTGCACGATCCGGTGGCGGCGCTGGTTTTCTGTCAGTCGGTCAATGCGGCTTATACTATGGTCAATGGCAAGTGGACGGTCCGAGAGGGGCAGTTGGTTACGGCGGAATTGCCGTTACTGTTGGAGCAACACAACGCGCTTTCGCGCCAACTGATCAACGGGGATTTATAATGTTCGGCAACAACTTCTTACGGTTGGGTGTGGCCTGCGCGGTATATGATGAGCAAGGGCGGGTGTTGCTTTCTCGGCGTGGTGACCTGGACGTGTGGAACCTGCCAACGGGCCGTTTAGATGCACATGAGCCGGCGACGATAGCCGCCACCCGCGAAGCACGCGAGGAAACCGGCATCCGGGCGGAGGTGGTGCGCCCGGTCGGGTTGTATTACCTGGCGGCGACACGCCGGTTGAATATCTTGTTTGCGGCCCGTGCGGTTGGGGGTGAGGTTGTGAGCGAGACCGCCGAAAGTAGGGATAATCGGTATTTTGCATTGGGGGATATACCGGATGAGATGTTCGGCGCGTATATGGCCCAGGATGCCGCTTTCGCTAAAACGGGGGTGGTGTATATCCACCGTACCCCCCCGGCACAAATCCGACAGGTGCGACGTAAGCTGGCCTGGCGCTGGGTGAAGAATCTGTTACGGGGCCAGCCGGAGCCGCGCCACGTCCGGTTTGATGTGACAGCCGTCGCGGTGATCTGGGAGCCGGTTCACCATCGGCTGCTAGTCGTCGCTGCTAGTGAGGGTGTTACGCTGCCACGGGTCGGCTGTCCGGGGGAGGTTGCGCCCTGGGTGGCACTTAAAACACATCTGAACCGTTTTGTTCGGGCGGATGTAAAGCTCAAGTGGGTGGGGTTGTGGCAGCATTTGCCGGGGGATCATGTGGAATTTGTATTTACAGGCGTTGCTCCGGCAGAGGACGACATCCCGCCAGATGCAAAAGGTGGTGCCGATTGGATGGTGGGCAGCAACGCGCCCTTGATCGGGCGGGATGTGGAGATCGTCCGACGTACTCGTGCAATCGTGACCGATGCGACCCCGTGGATCGAGGTGATCGCATAGCGGTTTGCACTCGGCATTTGCAAGCGCACTTTGGATTTATGTCGAGCTTCTTGTTATAGTTCTTGTTCATAAACCGGGCGTGTTTCAATATTTTGGGGCGCTACCCCACACCCCGTAAGGGCGCATCGTCGGCTTGAGCCCGTGTTTTTGTTCTCTTTTTGAAAAAAGGGGTGGGGTTCGGGGTGAAACCGATAATTTGCCTGCAATCTGAAATGCACCCATATAAACGAGATAAATTGAAAGGTATACCTTGTGGTTGATCAAGCAAAAATTCAAGAGTTGGTAGACAGTTATCACGATGACATCATCACATTTCTAAAAGAGTTGTGCGCGATCCCGTCCTACGATAGTCAGATTCGGGAAGTTGGGGAACGGCTGCAACAGGAAATGGAAAAGCTGGGTTTTGATGAGGTCTGGTGGGATAAGATGGGGAACGTCATCGGGCGAATAGGCGACGGCCCGGTTAAGTTGCTCTACGATACTCACATCGACACGGTTGGGATTGGTGATCCGGAAGAATGGGAGTGGGACCCGTTCGAGGGTAAGGAAGAAGACGGGGTATTTTTTGCTCGTGGCGCGTGTGATGAGAAGGGCAGCACACCTGGGATGGTCTATGGGTTGGCGATAGCCAAACAGCTTGGTTTGTTGGATGGTGTCACGGCTTATGTATTCGGGAATATGGAAGAACGCAACGACGGGATCGCCTGTCATGCGCTGGTAGAAGTTGAGGGCCTGAAGCCGGATTTTGTCGTTATTGGTGAGCCAACAAAGATGCAGGTCTACCGGGGGCACAAGGGCCGTGTCGAAATGAAGGTTGTCGCCAAAGGCAAGAGCGCCCACGCCGCGAGTAATTTCATGGGGGATAATGCGCTGTATAAGTTGGTGCCGATCATTGATGCGGTTAGTAAATTAGAACCGGAACTGGGCGATCATGATTTTTTGGGCCATGGGCGCATCACGGTAACGAAAGTGGAGGTGCAAACCCCTTCGCTAAATGCGGTTCCAGATGAAGCGACGATGTATATTGACCAACGGATCACGTTTGGCGAGGACCCACAGGACGCGCTACAGCGAATTAAAGATATTATCGGGGAGCGTGACGACGTGGTGGCGTCTATCCTTTACGATGAGGAAGAAAGTTACACCGGGTTTGTGTTCGGGGCGGATAAAATCTACCCGGCATGGGCTTTAGATGAGGATCACCCATTTGTACAGGCTGGGCTACAGGCGGGTGAGGCGGCCTTCGGGGAGGCGCTCAATACCGGCAAATGGGATTTTTCTACTAATGGGATTTACTGGTGTGGCAAAGCCGGGATTCCGTCGATAGGCTATGCTCCCGGCGATGAGATTCACGCTCATACCGTGTTGGATCAGGTTCGGCTAGCGGATGTGGTCGAGTCTACCAAGTGGTATGCTACGTTACCGACGTTTGTTTCCAGACTAAAGTGATATACGCCGGATGTGAAATAGTGGCTTTCTTTATTGTTTTATGCTCTTCTTTAAAGCGGTTGGGAACAAAAAAGTAGAGAAAGCAACCGAGCGAGATGCTGCTGTCACTAATTTCTGATAAGCAGCGTATTAAAAAACGGACTCTGGTCCGTTTTTTGTGTAATGTGGAGCCGCCTCAGTATA
>DAOTUA010000311.1:0-6536 GCA_034437355.1 Anaerolineae bacterium
GCCCACCCTCACCCCGACCCAACCGCTTATCACGCTTACCCCTGCCAGCCCAAGTGGGGTCGCCAACGCCATCAACCTGACCCCACCCAATATGCCACTTAGCGCCGGGTGGTCGTGTGGCCCGGCCCCCTGTGCCGAGGATGTCGCCGGGTTCCGGGATTATATTCAAGTGCCAAGCGGGTTTACTGTCACACATGGCGGCACACTACCCGGCCAACCACAGCAGATCGTGTATGGCCCGGATGACGCGCTCTACGCCACGGTTCACCGCGACGGCGACCCGGCTAACGGGGCGGTCGTTCGGCTGGCAGATGGCGAGGTGACGATCTATGCGCAGGGGATGATCTCCCCGGTGGGGTTGGCCTTCCAGCCGGGAACAGCGGTACTGTATGTCAGCGCCCGCGAGACACCCACCGAGGGCGGCGGCCTGTATCGCATCGACCGGGCCGGGGCTGCCCCGGTGCCAGTTGTCGGGGGGCTGCCGTGTTGCTGGCGCGAGATCGACAATCAGGTTAATGGTATGATATTCGGGCCGGATGGCTGGCTATACCTTGGTGTGAGTTCCCTTACCGACCACGCCGAACCCCCGGACCCGCAGGCGCAAGCCTTCCGCGAGATGAACGACCGTGAGGCCGCCGTTTTGCGCATCCAACCGCATACCGGGCAAATTGAGGTGTACGCTCGCGGCATCCGGCACCCGTTCGATCTCACGTTCCAGGCGGGTGGGGCGTTTTACGCCACCGATAGCGGCGTGATCTCTGGCCCTGGGGATCGGCTGCTGCGGCTAATGCCGGATGCACATTACCAGTTCCCGTATTGGCGGGCGTTCGGCTGTGTGGAATGCCCGCCCACCCGCGCCGATCTGACCTACGCCGATACGCTGCTGCCACTGCCAGATTACACCCTCCCGCGTGGGATTGTGGCTTACACCGGGACGGCTTTTCCGTCGAATTTGTTTAACGGCCTGTTCGTTGCCCTCTGGCACGATAACGAGATCGCGCCAGCCGTCGTTTACATCGATCCAGACGACATCCCAACCGACGCGGAGGACCGCGCCGCGTATCAGCCTACGCCGTTTATCACCGGGCTACTACGCCCCATCGACATGACGATCTCGGCGGATGGTGACCTGGTGGTGGCGGACTGGGCGACGGGGCATATCTGGCAAGTGAGCTACACCGGATGATGCTTCCCGTAGTGCGACGGCTCAGCGGGTGGGGGATTTTGGCGGGGGTGGTTGCGATTGGGCTGGCGTTAGGGGTCGGTGCGAGCATCCCGCGTGGGCCACAACTCGCCTACCTGAGTACGTGCAATCGGACCGATAACCTCGCCCTGGCCGACATTCGTTATCGCATCACCCACCGCCTAACGTGTGATCCGAATAGCATTGTCAAACCGGTTTGGTCCCCAGATGGAACCTATCTGGCGTATTATCATGTCGATGGTATTCTGTTTTCATTGCGCCTTGCCAATATGACGACCGGGCACTATCGGGCGTATCCGCTGGCAGACGGGTTGGTCTTTAACATTCAACAGCCGATCACCTGGTCGCCAGATGGCGCTTATCTGGTTTTTGTTGGCTTCCGGGAGGGCGGGCGGCAAGTCTTATATCGGCTAGATGTGGCAACCGGGCAGGCGCTCCCGCTAACAGATGGCGACCGGGACGCGCTCGAACCGCAGTGGTCGCCGGTCGCAGCGGATACGCTCACGTTCCGGCAGGGGAATCGGCTGTATATGCTGGACCCGACCGACCCGACCAGCCCGCCACAGCCGATCCGCAATAGCTCGGATGCGGCGTTTGTGCGTTGGGCTGCCAGTGGCGACCGGATTCAGTTTGATTACACCACCCAGGACCTACTCCGCATCAGCCCGGACGGGACGATACAGGCGATTACCCCGAACCGCACCATACGGATCAATGCGCTGGCCCCCGCGCCAGATGGCCAACAGATCGCGTTACTTACAACCGACCCGCAGCAAGTCTTGGGCCTGAGCATCGTCAACACACAAACGGGCGCGGTCGATGTGTTGCTCTATACTGCCGCCTACCTGAGCGATCCGCGCTGGTCCCCCGATGGCGCTTACATCGCGTACACCGCCACGCGCCAACGTAACGATGACATCACGCTTTACCACCTGCCCACCCGCCGGACGTATCCGCTGGCCACCAGCCACGCCCGCGACTGGTCCCCCCGATGGCGGCCTAACCCGCGTTAAAAATTTCCTCAGCCGCCGCTAGCAACACCTCGCGGCGCTTTGGCGAAATCTCTTTGGTGATCAAGTAGCGGTCCAGCAGTTGTTGCGGCGTGAGTCCTTCCGGGCTTTCCCCCAGCCGAACCCGTGTCGGCTGTTCAATATCGCGGGTGATCCCGGCGATGTAGAATACCCCCCGGTCACGCAACAACCGCCGGATTGACGCCTCGTTGAAGTTGCCTTCGGTTTCTGGCGTAAGTTGCAAGATCACCCGCACCACCGCCGTTTCGAGATTCATTTGCTGGATGCGCTGGGCTAGCTCTTGGGTGGGGTTGGCGCTTTGGCGCAGGTCCGCCCGGAGCGTAACAAACGGGCGGGCATCCAGCGCGATATACTCCCAGGTGGTATTCTGCCGACCAAGTTGGACATAGCAGAAGCCTTTGGCGTCGGCTTCTTCGCCAAAGTCGATTCGCTCCATGCTGCCACTATAAACGACAGGCGGCACATCGTCGCGTTTGGCGGTCAAATTCTGGTGCTTGTGGATGTGACCGAGCGCGACGTAATCCCAGCGTGGGTCGGCTAGCGTCGAGAGGCTAACGGCGACATCACGCCCTAACATAATGTTACGCTCGCTGCCCACGACCGCGCCACTCACGGTAAAATGCCCGACCAACACACGCGGCATGGCTAACTGGTCTGCCGTCTGTGCGATCTCGTCCAGGCGTTCGGCTAAGACCCGCTGTAACAACTGGTCGATCTCGCCAATGGTCCGGCCGTTGATTTTTTCGCCCTGCAATAACCAGGATCGCAGCGGATACGGGGCCGCACCGACCGCCACCGGGCCGCGCTGCGTTTCAACCACGAACAGATCGTATTCGGCGGCAATCTGCACGTTTGGCACGTTGAGCGTATCGAATATCTCAATACTGCTGGCGCGGGCAAAATTGGGCGGCAGGTCGTGGTTGCCGACCAGCATCACCACCGGGGCCAGGCTCGCTAAATCCTGGATGCGGTGGGCAAATTCGCGCTGATACGTTGGGGATGGGTTGCGCGTTTTGAACGCATCGCCAGCGAAAATCACCAGATCGACGCCGCGCTCGCGGACAATGGCGACCATATCATCCAGGCGGTGCAGAAAATCGCGCACACGGGAGCTTAACCCGGTGTCCGGGTCGGTTTTGCCGTAATTTTCCATGCCGATGTGAGTATCGGCAAAGTGCAAAACACGGATGGGGTCTGTCATGGAGTACGCCTCGCTAGCTGTTGATCGGACCGATGGCTATGGTAGCAGATGCCCCTCACCGACGCTAGCCGCCTACCGGTGGCAGGACTGCCAGCGCGTGCCCGATCTGCTGTTGCACCCGTCGCGGAGACACCGACGCCGCCCGCCACAGCCAGCGCCACGCCCACGGGAACCGATGCCCGTACAGATGATCCGCGACCCACGTCCGGCGAGCCAACAAGCGCCCCATCGGATGCGCCAGTAGGTCCGCCCGGTATGAATTGAAGCTGTAATCGCCGGTACGCTGGGCCTGTAACACCGCTTCGGCTGCGATCTGCCCATATTGCAGCGCAAACGAAATTCCCTCGGCAAACAGCGGATCGACGCCGGCTGCGTCCCCCACTAGCAACAGCCGCGAGCGTGAAAACTCGTTGGCGGGGTGGAACCAGCGCACCGGGTGACCCCGTAGCGTAACGCCGTTCGGGTCCACATCGCGGGCGATTAGCTCATCGGCAAAGACGCGCTTAAAGTGACCATGTTCGCGCTCTGACGCCGGGACTGGCTCAAAGCGGCTATCGAAAATACCGTAGTTCATGGTGGGCACACCGCCCTTATAACACGGGAAATCCCACATATAGCCCTGAATCCCGTGTAGCACGGGGGTAAAGTCGAACACAGCTTCGCGGGCCGTCCACAACGGCGTATCAGACGGGGTAACAATTGGTGTTAATACCCGCAACAGCCGGGCAATACCCATCGTGCTAGCCAGCTTCAGCTTATGCCGGACGGTGCTATTGGCCCCATCTGCCGCGATGATAACCCCGGCGCAGTACGTCCCCTGGTTGGTGTGAACCTCGTAGCCGTCTGGCGTGGGGGATAGGCCCAACACGCGGTGATCCTCGCGTAGTTGTACACCACGCGCCCGGACCACCTGCGCCAGAGCCGCGTCGAAGGCTTCGCGCTCGTAGATGCGCATAGCGTCGGTGTGCGGGACGGTAAACGACAAGCGCCCCAGCCGGAATGTCAATTGATCGACCTGGAAAGCAGGGGCCTGCACCTGAATATCCAACGCGCCGAGTTGCTCTACGCCGTGGAATGTCACCGCCCCGCCGCACAGTTTCATACGCGGGTGGGCTTCGCGCTCTAAGATGATCATCTCATCCAGTAAAGCGGGGTTGCGCTGGGTAAGGTGAAGCGCAGTCGCCATCCCTGCCGGGCCCCCGCCAATAATGATAACTTTGAATGTTTTTTGGTCGGTGTTCATGGTTCTAACCTTGCTGTCAGGTAACAACTCAGGGGCTTCGCCCTCGCCCCCCCCCCACGCACCACCACTTTTTCCAGAAAAAGTGGACAAAAAGCGTCCATTTTGATTGCCCCCCTCATCGCTTTCTTTGCTTCTTTCTTTTTGTAAAGAAAGAAGAGAAAAGCATAAAGATAAGCAAAAATCCGTTATTTCACATCAGGCGTATAATGAATTTTTTTGACTTTCACAAAAGATAAGTTAAAAGTTCATCTTTGATGAAAAATAGGACAGTTTTTGGTCACGCTGTATTAAAAAATGATGGCGTATAGGGTGAATCATCTCTCATTTCTCAACCTGAGTCGTTGCATTGTCAATTATTGCCTATTATACCCGAAATCAGAAGCGGGACTAGCGCCCCACCACATCGAACCCCATCTCCGCGAGCGTCTGCTGTAGGGCTTCCCACTGTTCCGCCCGGACCGCAATTGCTAGATCACCTAGCCGCCGCCCCAGGTATCGCCGAACCTCTGGCATTTCCGCCAATTCGTCTAAGACCTGGGCGGACGTGGTTTGCAACACGACCATATGCGCTAGTGTAACGATGGACGTATCGCCGCTGCGCCAGTTGGCAAGCATTCGGTCGATTGGCTCCGGGATGGGCGCATCGCCTAACATACGTTTCAGGAAAGACCGGATATGCTCGGCGGTGATGTCTTGGGCATCGGCCTGGGCGACCCCGGCGCGATCCAGCTTGTACGTGAAGGCGGCCTCACTGCCCAGCGGCGGCGCTTGCTCCCAGGTGGTGAAGCGGGCCAACTGGAAGCGGTCCTTGCGTGCGACCTTGCGCGAGACCTGCAAGCGTCCATCGGGGTGGATGGTGATCGGCTCTGGGTCGTCTGCCGGATGTGGGAACGCCCCCATACCGACCACGCCCCGCCCGTAGGCGGTCAGGCGGGCGGCCTCCGGCGCAATATCCACCAGCCCCAGCCAGTGCAGCGGGCCACGGATGATCCCTTCCAATTGTAGCCCCTCCACGGCGTCCCAACTCTCGAACCCGCGTAGATACGCGCCACCCATATCTAAGATGTACCAGCTATCGTAATTTCCGTTAGGGCGTTGGAAGTCTGGGAGGGCCTGTTTGATGGTGTAGACAAACTCGTCTATGCCCCACCATTCAGCGGGTGGCACGCTTTCTTTGAGGCCCTTCTGGATCACACGCCGGGCGATGCGCGGGTCGTAGTGCGGGGCGTTTTCTACGGTTAGCTCGCTGATGTGATACAACTCCCCGAAGTTTTCACTATCCAGCCAGGCCCGGATAAGCTGTTCGAGTTGCTTAGAGCGTGGCGCTGCTAGCCAATCGCGCACACCGGATCGGTCCGGGTAGGCGCGGCCTTCGTGGACGGTGATCAGATCGGCATCGACCCCGACAGCCAGCATAAACGCGATCCGGGCGGTGCCATGTGTGAGCAGATACGGCATCAGCGCCCGTAGGCTACCGTCTGCCAGGTTACCGCCGTCGATGGGGGGACCGTGTAATTGCAGGAAAGCCAACAATGCCGTCATATCATCCACAACGGACGTATCCGCCGGGCGCGTGTCGTCCAGTTGGCGCGGGTCTACGGCGGGGAGGGTGTCGCCGGTGGGGTCGTCGGCGTCCAGGTTATCGTAGCTGGTTTTGTGGGTGGGTAGCACCAAAATCAGATCCTCCGGCACATATGCGACCGCCTGCGGCCCCGACGCCGCCCTGCGGAGCATCTTGCTGAGGAAGCCCTTGTAGTATAACGCCTCGGCGGGGGAGGCTGGCTTTTGGTGGGGTTGTTCGTGTTCGATGACCTTGCGCCCCATCTTGCGGATGTCTCCGAACATCTTCGTAAACAT
>DAOTUA010000312.1:0-13314 GCA_034437355.1 Anaerolineae bacterium
TCCGTCGCTATTAAATAAAGGTTAGAATACCCTGAATCATGAGCGCATTCAACAGCTAAGCGGGGTTTTACCAGGGCAATCGCTTCAAATCTGAATTGAAGTAAAAAAAGCATTTTGTATTGTTAAAAAATATAGTGGGGGCAAAGCCCCCACACCCCCACAAGAATTTAGCAATCCTTGACCGGCGGTTTTTGGCACTTTGCGCCAAAAATGTAAAGTTTTGGTCAAGCTTTTTCAAAAGCTTGTGGGGGTTCGGGGGTGAAACCCCTGAGTAGTTACCTGTAAAGTAAAGAAGGGAGAAGCATTCCGCACCGCACGCTATACCGCTTATGGTTTTTCATGAACCGGTCGCTACATGGCCGCGATGCGTTCTGCCGCCCGCATGGTGTTGTATAGCAGGGCGGTGATCGTCATCGGCCCGACCCCACCCGGTACTTTCGTCAGGTATCCGGCGACGGCCTGCGCACTCTCGAACTGAACATCGCCCACCAGCTTATAACCGCGCTTGGTGCCTGGTGCATCGACGCGATTGGTCCCCACATCGATCACGACGGCCCCCGGTTTGACCCACTCGCCGAGAACGTACCCGGCCCGGCCCGCCGCCGCGACCAGCACATCCGCGCTTCTTACTAAGTCCGGCAGGTTTTGCGTGCGGCTGTGAGCTAGCGTAACGGTCGCGTTGGCCTTGGTCAGTAGCAGCGACATCGGCATTCCGACAATGTTACTGCGCCCGATCACGAGCGCGTTTTTGCCGACAAGCGGGATGTCGTGATAGGCGAACATCATCATAACGCCGGTGGGGGTGGCGGGTGTAAATAACGGGTCCCGCCCTTTGAGGGCTAATAGGCCCATGTTGGTTGGATGGATGCCGTCGGCGTCTTTATCCAACGAAATTTCGCGCAAGACGGCGGCTTCATCGACCTGGGACGGCATGGGAAGTTGAACGAGGATACCGTGAAGCAGCGGGTCGTTGTTCATGGCTCGTACAACCTGCACGACGCTATCGGTGGTCGCATCTGTCGGTAGGTCCTGGCGCACAGAGTGTATACCGACTTGTTCGCAGGCTTTCTGCTTCATGCGGACGTAAGTTTGGCTGGCGGCATTATCGCCAACTAGCACGACCCCTAGCCCCGGTGCGAATCCGTTTTCGGCTTTGAACACGCTAGCATCCGTTGCGATTTGCTGGCGGTAGTGGTCGGCAATTTCGCGACCGTCGATTATTTTGGCGGGCATAGCGGTAAGGTCCCCTTTGGTTGCGAAACGGTTGATTAACGGGCGGTACTCATCGGCATGATGACGTGGACGAAATCATCGCGCCCCTCTGGGCGGACGACGCCCGGCTGCCCAGCACCGTTACTCTCAAAGATCACGCGGTCCTCTTGGATGGTGCTAAGCACGTCGATCAGGTAGCGGATGTTAAACGCGATCTCCAGTTCTTCGCCTTCGATGGAGGCTTGCAGCATCCCTTCGTTGTCGCCGCGTTCGGCACTACGCCCGATCACCGTCATCTCGCCGGCCCCGCCGGGCGCATCGGGTGGGGCAATCGCGATGCGGGCGCTGTTGGCGTTGTCGCGTGCGAAGATTTCGGCACGTTTGGCGGCTCGCAGCAGATCGGAGGTTTCGATGGTGGTCGAGGTGCTGTAGCTTTTGGGGATAATCGAAGAAAAATCTGGGAAGCGCCCCTCCAATAGTTGGGATGAGATTTCGGTGTGTTCGGTCTGGAACATCACCAGGTCGCGGTCTCCGGGTAGGCTGATGTACACGTTTTCCTGGTCGTCCCCCAACAGGCGGGCAACTTCGTTAAGTGTACGGGCCGGGATCACCATGGAGAGCTTATTTTCCAGAGTCGTTTCGATCTGGGCGGTGCGAACGGCTAGCCGGTAGCCGTCGGCGGCGGCCATAGTGAGCGTGTTGCCTTCGAGTTCGGTATAAATCCCGGTCAGGATCGGGCGGCTTTCGTCTTTAGCGGCGGCAAATTCGGTGTGGCGGATCATCTCTTTTAGCGTCTTGGTCGGTACGGATAGGTCCGGGTCTTCGCTTTGTGGGACCATAGGGAACTCGGCGGCGTCGATGCCTCTAATGTTGGAGTTGGTGGCCCCGCAGCGCACATTAACGGTGAGGGTGGCACTGTCTAGCGTCATATCGACTCGTTCTGGCGATAGATTATTGACCAGTTCGGTCAGCGTTTTGGCGGGGAGTGTGATCGCGCCAGGTTCATGGATTTTGGCACCGATCCAGGTGGTGATGCTCATTTCCAGGTTGGTTGCAGAAACCCGCAACCGGGAATCTTCGGTTACTAGCATGACATTTGCCAGCACGGGCAACGTCGGGCGGTTATCGACGGCACGAGCGGCGGCGGTAAGCGCCTTTTGTAAATTTTCTTGCAGTACACTAATTTTCATGATCGGCTCCTGATGCCCATTTTATCCCAAATTTATCCCAAATTATTCAGAATTATACTATAGGTGGCTTACTTTAGATAGAAAAAATACAACGAACCAGGCCGGAATACCGTATAAGGTAGTTAAGGCAACATCTTGTCGGTGTAAAATATAGGTTGTAGATGCCAGGGCATAGCACGCTATGCCCCTCCGAAGCCCATCACTTTTTGAAAAGGCTCATGTAAAAGAAGTGTGCTACAACATTTTGAGGGGAGCGCCCTCAAGAACGAACTAGCAATCAAGCCACTTAATACCCATTTATCGGAGGCGAACCCGTGAACAGCAATGATAACGACCACCGAACCCCACTGGAACGGTTAATCCGTATCGGGTGGGACGCGCTCGATAACGTTCGACGCGACCCGCTAACCTTGGAAAAAGTGACACAGAACGCCCGCGACGCGCTCGAAACGGCCCGCAAGGGCTTGCTGGATGAGACCAGCCTCAAACACTTCGCATTTGAAGCCCCGTTGGATAACGCCGCTACCGCTTCGGTTGACCTGGCCTTGTCGGTAGGGGAAGCGTATATCTACGCACTAGATCGCACCGATACGCGCTTGCTGGCTACTGACTTGCGCTACCTGGGGGCGTTGTCGTTTGGCGTGACGGGCGATGTGCAGCGCCAAGCCTATTTACGCCAGGCCACGCCGTTAACGGTCGGATGGGCGAACCCGGTCAACTGGACGAACCGCCCTAGCTGGGATGTGGGGTTATCGCAGCGCATCCCGCTAGAGTTACGGGTACAGGCTGGCGTAGGGGATGCCGATCTGAACTTGTCACAGTTGCATTTGCAATCGCTACGGGTAGAGGGCAACATCGGGCGCGTGAACCTGACACTGGCCCCGGCAGCAAGCCCTTACACGGCAAATATTCGGGGGGGGGCCGGGCCAATCGCGCTGAACATCCCTGGCGGGGCCAATGCGCGGGTGAATCTACGCGGCGGGGTTGGCGGGATCGTGGTCAACATCGCTAAAGATGGCGCGGCCCAGATCAACGTGGCGGGGGGGGTCGGGCAGACGACGATGGAGCCGGGCTTCTATAAGATGGAGGCGACCGCCCCGGTATTGCCAAACACCGGGATATGGGAAACCGCCAATTATCACACCACCGATCAGCGCGTGCTGGTCAACGTGGCGGATGGTATGGTCGGGAACATTGTCGTTCGGGTACTGCAAACCTGACCGGAATAGGTGGCATGGGCTTTGGCGGCGATAGCCCGCTTGTTCCGCAGATACGGCGAATCCCTAGCCTGGGCTGTCAGGCGGTGGGGGAACGGGCCGAAATAGATTTAGCGCAATCTGGTTGCTGTTTGTAATCACCGGATCAACGTTGCGAAAGCCGTCTGTCCCCACCAACTGATATAGCCCAATACGAACGGAGGCGGTTTCATCGGGGATCGTTGCCGGCACATGCGTAAACAGGCGATCTCCCTGGCACCACCAGCGACCCGGCATAAAATCGGCGTCGCGCTGACCGATTTTCTCGCCGGCTGCGTTAAAGAAATGGATGAAATATTGCAGGTTTTGGCCTGGCGACCGAGGCGGCAGGTCCCATTTTAGCGTTAGTTGGGCTTCGGTGATGTCCATCCCCACCAGCTTAACATCGTTTGCGTATTCAACCGGGCCAATCGGGAACACATCTGGGGGTGTGGGGGCGCGGGTTTGGTAGATGATGTACTCGCCTTCGCCGTCCCGAAGTGGGAAATGCAGCGTCTCGCTGCTGGGTTCAACGTGAGGCGAGCTATTTTGCACACGGAAAGACGTTATCTGGGCCGCCTGTGCCGGGATGACGGTAAATTGTTTTTCATCGATCACGCGCAAGCAGTCGTCATGATAGAGCAATACGCCCCAGTAGGTTGGTTCCTCCGTGGTGAAATCGTGATAGCGGTCGCTGAACAGCATCACCCCCTCTTGCCCCTTTAGTGCCTGTGCCACTGTGTTGTAAGCATAAAGCGGTGTACCGTACCCACCCACGACATAGGTACGGGTCCCGTAGTTTAATAACACGGCCCACTGCATCACCCACAGCAGCCCCACGCCACCCAATAGCGCATAAACAACCGGCACCATTCTCCGTTGGGATACCCACATGGCCCCGGCCCCCGCCAGCAACGACAGCGCCGGGATGGTGGGGATAAAGTAATGGGTGTAGGCATTGGTCCAGGTGGGGATAAAAGCCGCCATCGGGACGATAATCCACAGCATGATCAGGCTCATCAGCCGCAGATCGCGCCGCAGCGCCAGCCCACCCACCAACACAAAAGCCACCATCAACGCCCCCCACACCCACTGAAGCGCGAAAAAGACACCTAATGCGTCACTTTCCTGGCCGGGCGCAAAATACCCCGCTATCCCGGTCCCGGTGGCCAACCACAGATGATAACGTAACGGATCGCTTGTCACGGATAGATTTCTCGATAGGCCGGCAGGTGTCCCGCCGACTTCTGTTAGGTGGCCCCATAAGCCTATTGCTGTGGGGGTCATCAGCGCGATAGACAGGGCGAAACTAAGCAGCAACGCCCGCCATTTGACCTGACCTTGTACCAGAAACCAACCATAAACGGGCAGCAACGCCCAAGCTGCATAGTGCATTTGTACACCAAAAAGCAGCACCGGCAAGCTCAAGACCTGTGCCCAGCGCCGCCCATCGAGAAAGCCCCATACCGCCAGCACAAACGCCAGCAGGATAAAAGGGGTGTGCATATTCTGCGCCCAGATCTTGCGACTGTAGACCACTGCCCATGGGTTCAGCGCGTAGAGCAACGCCCCGATAAAAGCCGCCTCCCGCCACAGCAAACGGCGTCCAAGCAGATAAAGCAAGCCGACGCCGCCAACATTTAGCAACGCGATCAAGGCCGTCACCAGCAACGGGCTACCCGCTAGCGCATACAGCAGCATCACCAGCCACACACTCGCCGGGGCATTCGGGAAACCGGTTGATGAGGGCATCCCCAGTAGTGGCAGTTGGCGGTTGGCGATGTTATCCAGTGCCAGCAGCGACAGATACGCCTCATCCAGCATGAACTCGGCAGCATCAATCCAGATCAAACGTGGTAAGGCGGCAGTCGCGATAACCGTAAGCAACAGCCATGTATCGCGTGGAATCCATTTGAGTTGTTTCATCAGCCGTTCCGTCGAATAAAAACCAAATTTTTCTAGTGGCATAGATTGGAATTGCATCCCAAACCCTGCCAATCTTTTTCAAAAGATTGACCAAAACTTACCCTTTTTGACGCAAAGCGCCAAAAACTGCTGGTCAAGGATTGCTAAATCCTTGTAGGGGTAATGGGGGCAAAGCCCCTGCTATACGTTTCAACAAGATGTGATGTGCTTTTGACGTCGATTCAGTTTTGGTGCGATTGCCCTTTGCGCCCAATGGCTTCAGTTGTTGGTTGTTTGGCAAACTGATAAAATCTTACTTGTAAGCATACAACATCATCTGGCAAAACGTGGCGGAGGATAGCAGCGATGGCAAAGCACCTGATGACGATTTTAACGCTGGTGGGGTTATCCCTTGGGGGGGTGATGGCGCAGGACAGCGCCGGAGATTGGGTGGTTTCGTACTTCAACAGCACCGATCTTTCTGGTGATGTGGCGGCCTCGCAAGCTGTCAACCGCATCGACTTTGATTTCTCCGCTACCGACGGCCCCCCGCCGCCATCGGGGGTTAATGAGGAAAACTTTTCGCTGCGTGCCGAGGCCAATATCAACTTTGCCGTTGGGACGTATCGCTTCCGGCTGGGGTCCGATGATGGGGCACGGCTAGCCATTGATAATGAGATGGCGCTGGATCGGTTCGTGCCGCGCAGCTACACCGAAGATACGGTCGATGTGTTCATCCCGGCAGGGGTGCGTAACGTGCGTGTTGAGTATTTCCAGGTGGGGGGTGACGGACGGCTAACGCTCAGTTGGGAGCGCATCAGCGAGCAGAACTTAGGCGCGAGCGAGCCAACGCCCGCCGCGCCACCACCGCCGGAGCCAACCGCCCCGCCCGCCGCCACACTTACAACCGGGCAGGTGGTGAGTGTCGAGGGCTTGAGTGTACGCAGCGGCCCATTCCTGGGGGCCTCTCGGCTAGACATCATCGCACCGGGGACGGAATACCCGGTATTTGCACAAAACACGGCGGAGGGTTTATACATCTGGTATCTGATCGAGGTGCAGGACGTGATCCGAGTGGCAGATGACACGACCGGCGAGATCATCGAACAGCCGACCGGCGAGCCGATCCGTGGGTGGGTTTCTGGGCGCTATTTTGTAACCGATGCCCCCGCCAACCAGATACCCCCGGCGCAAACCGTTTTCGAGACGCTCACCAACCCCACCCGGACGACAGTCCAGGGGGTATTACGCTCTAACATGCGCTTACGCGCCGGGGCCAGCTACCGCACTCCCACCTTAGCAATATTGGACTGGGGCGCAGAGGTCGAGATCGTCGGGCGGACCATCCAAGCCGACCGCAATCACTGGTTCCAGGTGATCTATGAGGATCAAGTTGGTTGGTTATACGCGCCGTTTATCACCATCAACGGCGATATTAACGTCGTCCCGACCTATTAGTAACATGACATCACACGCCTGATGTGAAAGAGTAGCTTTATTCGTAAATGCTCAGAGGCTTCATCCCCGACCCCCCACAAGCTTTTGCAAAAGCCTGACCAAAACTTTCGCTGTGAAAATCGTCTAGCCTTCATTTTGGATGACAAAAAGGGGGGGGGTGTGAAACCTCACAAATCTTGTCAATTTTGAATGTCACATAGCGCGTATCATATATGCTCAGTTTATTAAATTCTTTGTTGCCAGTCATTATTTATGTATTGTTTGGGTTGGTTTTGTTGGTCATTACGTTGGTGATGTGGCGCCAAGCACGCACGAAAGGCGAGCATCCCGCACAAGCCACCACGCAACCCCACCAGGCCAAACACGAACAACAACGCCGGACGGCGCAGTATCGTGCGCTGTTCGAGCAAATGCGGGATGGCGTGTTTCTGGTGGACCTGTCGCTGAAGATCATAGCCGCCAACCCCGCCGGGGCCGCGATGCTCGGCTATAGGCCGGATGAGATGATCGGGCGAGACCTGTTCACCACCATCCCGGATCAAGCGGAACAGTCCGACGCCGAACAGCGGATCAACGCGCTACTACGGGGGGAAGTTCTGCCGCCGTACGAACGGACCATTACCCGCAAAGATGGTACGGACCTGATTGTGGAAATTAGCGCAGTTTTGATCCGGGATGAGAACGACCAGCCGCTTTACATGCAAACCATCTTCCGCGATATGTCCGTTCGCAAAATCCACCAGGAAAATCATATGGCGTTGGCGATTGAACGCGAACGGGTGCGGTTGCTGCAACAATTCATCAGCCATATCTCGCACGACCTGCGAACCCCGATGACAAATATCAAAACCAGTACCTACTTACTCCGTAAGGTGGCTACGACGAACCCGATTAAACGTGAGCATTATATCGGGGTGATTGATGAGGCGGTCGATCAATTGCAGCGTGTGGTTGAGGATCAACTGGAAGCCCTGCGCGAAAGTGAACAGGCCGAGCAGGATATTCAGCGTGAGCCGCTGGACATTAACGAGATCGTGCGCGGGATAATAGCCACGCATCAACCCACTGCCGAGGCGAAACATCAGCGAGTGAGCGTTTCACTGGCGGATAACTTATCGCCGGTGCTAGGTAATGCGGAGCGACTCAAACGGGGGATCGGCCATATTATGCAAAATGCACATCAGTACACCGCCGAGGGCGGCGTGATCACAGTCAAGACGTATCACAGCAGCCTATATACCAACATTGTGATCGAAGATAACGGGATCGGTATCCCGGCAACGGACTTGCCGCATATTTTCGACACGTTCTACCGGGTGGATGCTGCCCGTAACCAACACGGGGCCGGGTTGGGGTTGGTTATCGCGCAGCAGGTGATTAACGCACATGGCGGGCATATCAATGTAAATAGCACCTTGGGCACAGGTAGCAAGTTCACGATTTCGCTGCCGATGATGGCTTAACCTGCGCTCGGTGGGCCATGATCTGCGAGAAGCTGATGCCGTGCCGCCGGGCGATTTCTTCCGCATAGCTACGGCCCAGGGGTGGGCGGCGCGTGATCTGATAGGTGGGGGTGGCGCTGCCGTCGTCCTGTAGTTTGACGCCGGCAACCAGGCTAAAGAGGCGGCTGTTGGTGTCGATGCCGGCTTCTATCGTGTCGAAGGCGTCGGCAAGCTCGGCTAGATGCGTAGCAAACACGGCCCGCACGCCAATAGCGCACATGGCAGCTAGCACATCTTGCGCCAAATAGAGCGCCTCGGCAAAGGCGGTGCTGGAGAATGTCTCGTTGAGAAGTATCAGGCTGTGCGCGGTTGCGTGTTGCAGCGCCGTCCGTAAACGGGCCGATTCTTCCGCTAGCCGCCCTTGCTCGCGGGTTTCTAGACGTGGGAAGTGCGTAAAGATATGATCGACCGGGCTAAAACGGGCCGCCTGTGCCGGGACAAACAGCCCGGCCTGGAACATCACCTGGGCTAGCCCGATGTTGCGTAAAAAGGTGGTTTTGCCGCCACTGTTCGGCCCGGTTAATACGGCGATACGCCCGGTCTGGTCAAAGCGAATATCGCTCGGCACGGAGCGTACATCCCCCTGGCACAACAACGCGATATTGTGCAACTGGTCCGCTTGGGCCGTGCGTTCTGCTTGTGGTGCGATCTCTGGTTGGCAGAAGGGGACGTCAGTCCGTTGCAGCAGCCGCGCCGCCGCCACATAGAAGGCGATCTCTTGCTCCAGGTGGACCATCACCTGGCTGTTGGTGCGCACATAATACCGCAGCGACTCTGCGATGGGTTTGGCGGTCTGGTGGAGGAGTTTATCGACATCCTGGAACAAGTCGTGATAGGGGCGCTGGTTGCGATCTTTGGGGAAGTGATGGACTGGCCCCACGCCCTTTAAGGGTGGGGTCTGCTCGTCTGGGTCGTCCGGGCGAAACAGCCGATCTAACAGCGAGGGCGGTTCCCCGACTTCTCGCGTATTGATCGCCATCAGCACGGCGGAGGTTGGGCGCAGGTTGTAGTCTAAGTTGATGCCGATTGTCAAACTACCGATATTTTGTAGCGGGGCGCGTAAGGCGGGGAGTTCGTCGCGCAGGCGTTGGTAGTCTGGCAGGGCTAGCACCCGTGCGATGTCGTCACGGAGTTGGCGTAACGCCGAGGACTTGAGTACAGTATTGGCTAAGGCGTCGTGGAGGGCGGCGAGCAGTTCGGTATACATATCCAGTTCGCCCAGGCGGTCGGAAGTTTGCATCAATAGGCTGCGGCTTTGCTTACCGAGCAGCGCGTTATCCTCGGTTAAGCCGGCGATGTGTGGTAGCAACGCTTCGAGTGTATCGACCAAGGCCGGGTTTTCCACAAAATCCGCTAGGATATCCTGTCGCCAGCGGATCACGGTGGGATCGGTGGGGAGGGCCAGCAAGATCGCCCGGATAAAGCGACGGTGACGGCGGTCCGGGCTGAGCGCGTTGATCAGGTCGCTTAATCCCAGGTCGGCTTCCCAGCTTGCGTCGGTAGGGGGTGCTTGGGTGGCGTCCGGGGTTGGGTTGAGTAGGGATATGGGGCGCAGGCTCAGGCTGTTGGCGGGGGTATCCGAACGAAAAAAGCGGCTCATGGTCGATCCTTGCTAATTTTGGCATACATCTGATGTTCAAGTGTGCATTTATTGTAACGAATGAATACATCCATCCCTAGCCGGGTGCATTTCAGATGATTGGCAACCTAGCGGGGTTTCCCTGAACCCCACCACTTTTTCTGGAAAAAGTGGACAAAAAGCGTCCATTTTGTCATCCACGATGAAGGTTTAGACAATTTTTTGTGAAAGTTGGTAACTACTCAGGGGCTTCACCCCCGAACCCCCACAAGCTTTTGCAAAGGCTTGACCAAAACTTTCGCTGTGAAAATCGGAGATTTTCACAAAAAACAGTTGTCACAACTCAGTTCCTTCACTTGAACATACCCCGATCAGAGCAGGGTGAACATGGCCGAAGGTAGTAAAACCCCTCCCTCCCGCCGCTAAAGCGCCAGGGTGGGGGGAAGGCTGAGAAGTTACATAACAACACCGCACTGAAGTGAAATACACCCCATCTTAAGATCATAGTGGCCTTTTTGCTCTAAAACAGATTATGATCTGAATAGTTACGATCATCTCATCATCAATCAAGGAGACACATATTGTTATGGCAACTGACCACCCGAACACGACCCATTTCGCCCTGCTAGATGGGCATAATTACATGAACCTGACCACCTACCGCCGCGACGGGTCGGAGGTGACGCGCCCGGTTTGGTTTGCGGCGCAAGACGATAAACTATACGCGATCACGGTCGAAGAAAGCGGCAAGGTTAAGCATATCCGTAACAACCCGGATGTACTCGTGAGTCCGTCCGATGCACGGGGGGAACCGCTTAGCGAGGAGCGCGTCGCAGGGACAGCGACCGTCTACGCGGAAGATCACCCGACCGCTAAGCACGCCAACCAGGTCTTGAACCAGAAGTACGGCCTGCTCAAGCGGTTGTTCGGTTTACGGTTTTTGCTTGCCAGGGCCAGCGTCGTCTGGATCGAAATTCAACCGCGCTAAAGCGCCCGCGCTGTGATATATTTCCCGCGAGTTTTGACGGGATAGACAGGGCCAGCTATGACAGAAACACCCTCACGACGGGGGCGGGCCATCAATATTATCATCATTAGCTTGATTGTGTTGCTGGCTCCCCCCTTGGTTTACTTCACGCTGACATTTTTTGTAGGCGAACCACCCCAGCTATACCGCCGGGCGATCCCCACATTCCCCCCCGCTGGGGCCGACGAGGTGCTACGCATCCCGTTTGGCGTGGCGGCCACATACCAAACCGAGAAGCAATATCAGGGTGAGGTTCAACTCGTCATCGGTGGGAACGGCACGCTAGACGGCGAAACGCTGAGCGATGCGTTTTACACCTACACCGGGCCGGACGGGTTCGGCTTGACTGAACCGCAGCCGTTAACGTTGCGTGTGAATGGGGAGTTGGTCTCGCCGCCAGTGTTCAACTTATTTCACATCTACGAGATCACCGTATCACTGGGCGAAACGCCGGATGTGATCCGTATTACGCCGCCAGCCGGACCCAACCCTGCCGCCGATGTGACGCTAGATGTGTATATCGTAGCGGGGGATGGCGCATGATCGGGATCAAACGGTATAAGCTGCCGCTGGTGCTGATGCTCGCTTTGATATTGCGCCTGGGTGTGTTGTTGGCCTTCCCTGGTGTGTTCAACTTCGAGCAGACCGGGGCGGTACATGGGAGCGCCGCCTACGACGAATACGCGCAAAACTTACTCGCGACCGGGGTTTACGGGCGCGTTCCGGGCGAGCCGGACGCCTGGATACCCCCGGGTTATAGCTATGTGTTGGCGGCGGTGTATGCGCTCGTCGGGCGGGGTGGGGTTCAGGTCGGGGTGTTTCATACGATCTTGGATTTAATCGCTATCGTTTGCTTGTATTACATCGGTGTGATGTTGTTTGGGCGGCAGGACCAGGAGCGCGGGGCGTGGGTGGGGGCGGGGGCCGGGTTGTTCTATGCCGGGTATCCGTATCTGATCTTCCAGAACCTCACGCTGATCGATACCCCGTTGTTTATTGTGTTGTTGTATGCTTTCTTGGTGTTGATGATTGCGCTCCGGTGTCGTCCGTCGTTCGATTGGGGCACGGCTTGGTTAGCGGTTGGCGGCGGGTTGCTGCTAGGCGCGTCGTTGTTGGTACGCCCGATCTTACCGCCGTTGGCGGTGCTGGTGGCGATCTGGTTTTTGTTCCGGTTGGGCCTGTGGCAGACGGTGGCCCGGTTATCGCCGGTGGCGGTGATCTCGGTGGTGATGCTGCTCGGCTGGACATGGCGCAATTATGGCGTTTACGACGACTTTGTACCGATGACGACAACATCCGGCGCGAACTTCTGGCAGGGGAACAGCCCGTATACGGTGGCCTACTTCCGGGCTGGGTATGATGTGCAATGGACCGCGCCGGACCTTACGACGCCGGACCTGAGCAGCCGCGAGGCCGACGCCGAACGCTTTCAACTGGCGTTCGAGTATCTGGTGGCGCATCCAGAGCGCATCCCGGAACTGTTGTGGGTCAAGTTGTTAGTGCATTGGAGTATCGACATCGCCCCTCGCCGCAACCCGACTGCGGGCGACACTCCGCCGGGCCTAACGTATGACGGCGAGGTGTGGCAGGTGGTAGCCCCAGATGGCGATCTGGCGCTGGGTGGCTTACCGGAAGGCGACCCCGCCACCGCCTACGCCGCCCCGTTGTTCGACCGTATCGGGCGCACACTCCATCGCTACTATTACGGTGGGCTGTTCGGGTTGTGCCTGTTGGGGATGGCGCTAACGTGGCGCGAGTGGCGCGAGGTATCGCTGTTGTGGTTCACACAATTTAGCATGACGTTTGTCTATGTGTTGCTGCACCCATCCACCCGTTACCGTGTTCCGACCGATCCGTTGCTGTTTTTGTTCTCGGCGGCGGCGTTGTGGTGGCTGTATTGGTGGTTTAGCCGTAGAATGAACGTAACTACTCAGGGGGCTCACCCCCGAACCCCCACAAGCTTTTGCAAAAGCTTGACCAAAACTTTAGCTGTGAAAATCGAAGATTTTCACAAAAAATAGTTGTCACAACTCAGTTCCTTCGCTTGAACATACCCCGATCAGAGCAGGGTGAACATGGCCGAAGGTGGTAAAACCCCTCCCTCCCGCCGCGAAAGCGGCGATAGTGGGGGAGGGGTGGCGCTTTAGCGCCGGGGTGGGGGGCTGGCTGAGCAGTTACTTTTTTTCTTAACTTTATGCTTTTCCCT
>DAOTUA010000313.1:0-2499 GCA_034437355.1 Anaerolineae bacterium
GCGTTTCGGCCCCTGCCAATAGCTCTGCCAGTAACGCCGCGCCCATCGCCGCCGATGTCATCCCCTGCCCGTAAACCGGGTTAAACGCGCAAACCGCATCACCGGTCAATATGAACCCATCCGGCAGCCGATCTAGCTTTTCATAGTGGCGGATGTAATTCGCCGTGCGTTGATAGCCGTATATCCCCGTGTCAGGGATCGGTTCCGCATCCAATAATTCCTCGTACATATCCGGCTTGGGTAAGTCCTTACAGTACGCCATCCACCCGTCCGGGTCCGTCGGTGGATGGTCGCCACAAAACCCACCCAATGACGCCACCCACACATCGCCTTCAATCTCAAAGATCGCACCACCGCGTGTATACGGCATTTTGGCCGGCATGTACATCACCCGCCACGGGATCGCCCGGTGCTGCGGCTTCTTGTAAAAACGGGTGGCATAAGCGACATCGGCATCTACTCGCGTTTCGTCCGGGGCCGGATAGCCGATCTCCGTTAGCCACGCCCCCGCCTTCGACCCGCGCCCAGACGCATCCACCACAAAATCCGCCCGCAACTCCGAGCGTTCCGCCCGGCCCCCACGTTCCCGCAGTTTGACCCCCGTCACCCGTTGCCCATCCTCAGAGGTCAACAGCCCCGTAACCTGCATTCGCTCTTGGATGCTAACCATCCCCAACCCCTTGAGCCGTTCGCGCAGCACCCATTCGATCAGCGCCCGGCTTGCCACCATCGTCTTGAAGTCCGTCTCTATCGGTTCCAACCACCGATCCTTACTCAGTACGCGGGTTTCAGTGCCCCAGTTCATCCAGTTGGCACCGTTGGCCTCCAGTTCATCCGTGAACCCAGGGAAAAACGACTCCATCAACTGCAAGCCGCGTAACAACAGGTTATGGACATGCCGCGCTTGTGGGGTGCCGTTACGCTCGGTTGGTGTCTGCGGCAGTCGGTCGCGCTCGATAATCGTGACCTGCTCGAACGAATCCGATAGAACCCGCGCCGACATCAACCCGGCGATACTCCCGCCGATCACGATAGCGTGCTTACTTTGAATATCCATCTTTACACCTCGTCTGCTAGCTTTCTACGATTACATTATATATTAAATTACACTCATCTCTCGCAAAAAAAATAATTAAAAAAATAGGGCAAGCGATTTAGGTATAAGTACACAATAGCGTGGACTGCATAGATTATTGCCAGCGAACGCCTAGAAAGGCGTCCCATACGGGTCACAGGGGTTTTGTAGGGACGGGATTTTTTCCCGTCCGCCGTCTAAATCCGATCACCACGTTATTCTGTGGTCGTACCGCGATTTGTCGTAGTCCCATTAATCGAAGCGGGGTTCCAACCAGGGCGCTAACTTCTCATAATTCGGGATCGCCCCATTGGTACCCGGCAGAATATACTCCCGGTCGATCACCAACCGATTGATATTGCTACCCCCCAACACCATCGGCGGTGCATACAGCACCATATCCAACGGTGACATATTGGTATCCACATTACGATTGATCACCACCAGCGCCCCCGGCCAATGGATCGGGTTTGCCAACCGCCGCGCCAACGCACTTAATACCTGCTGCTGTCGCTCCGCCCGCCCGTAATCGTCGTCGTTGTAACGTGTCCGAGCGTAGATCAAGGCTTCTTCGCCCGTCATATGTTGGCGGCCCGCCTCGAACCGAATCGAAGTCGTCCCGTAATCCGCCGTCGGATATTGCGGATCGACAATCGTCTTAGCGACATTCACCCGCACCCCCCCGACAGCATCTATCAACTGCACAAACCCGTCGAAGTTCAACCGAGCGTATCTATCTGGCTGGATGCCAAAACTATTCGCGATTCCCTCGCTTAGCAACGCCGGCCCCGTCCCGGCCTCGTCCATCTCTCCGAGCATATTCACCGTATTGATCCGCTGCGAGCCATAACCCGGTACATTAATGAACAGATCACGCGGGATCGATAACAGACTAAGGCGCATCCGGCGCGGCTGCACGCCCAACACCATGATCGAATCCGTCCGGGTGATGTTCCCCTCACCGGGCCGCGCATCCACCCCCAAGATCAGAATGTCCAGGGGCGGCGGCGGGATAATCAGGTAAATCAACATCAGCCCAACCAACACATAAGCAGCACGCCGCCCCACCAGCAACAGCCGTCCTTGCCAGCGCCCCCGGCTTGATGGCGGCGCTGGTGTCGGTTGGTCAATTTCCGGTGGCAGCGGGCCGATTAGCGGATCATCCGGTGTGATGTCCTCCTCACGCACTGCATATATCGGCTGGAACCGCCCGCCCCAGTCCTGCTGCCGTTGTTTTGGTGTTCGTTCATCCGATGAAGTCATGTGTGCCTCGCCTTAATCTCCCAGGGTGATCCCCATGTCACGGGCAAGCTGGACCTCATCGCCTGCCGGGTCAATAAAATTCATCTGGGCCGCCTGTTCTATCGGCACGCCGACCAACTCCGTGCCCCTCAGCCCGACCATCTGCCCCCATTTGCCGCCCG
>DAOTUA010000314.1:0-4540 GCA_034437355.1 Anaerolineae bacterium
GGGAGAGGGGCTAAATCACGCGATGAGAAGTCCCCCTCTCCCCGCGAAGCTGTGGGAGAGGGGGATTTAGGGGGTGAGGGCGGGTGCGATACCGTAAGATGTGTTTAGTACCTGAGTAGTTACAAAAAAGTGGACAAAAAGTGTCCATCTTGTCACCTAATTATGAAGGTTTAGACGTTTTTTGTGAAAATCGAAGATTTTCACAGCGAAAGTTCTGGTCAAGCTTTTGCAAAAGATTGTGGGGGTTCGGAGGTGAAGCCCCTGAGCAGTTACCTTTTTTATTTCTAAACGGGGATGAGATATGCTGAAACAACCTGTACCCTTGTTCATGATCGCTTCTGTTATTTTTGGCTTCTTCGGGATGATGGTTGGCGCTCAAGCATCCCCGGCCCCACCCACGCAAGTTACCGTGCTAGCCGAGGGCCTATTTAATCCGCAAGGGCTTGCCGCCCTCCCTAATGGCGCGTTTTTGATTGCCGAACAAGGGACCGGCAACGACGACCTGAGCGCGGGCGTCAGCTTGATGACACCGCAGGGCACAATTGGCCGCTTGATTAGCGGTATCCGTAGCGGGCGCGATTCTGGCGATTTATCCGGGGTGCCGCTGGTCGCCGTCGCACCGGATCGCTCACGCATTTACGCCGGGAACTTCGCCGCCGGGCATCTGTGGACGTTGCCCTACGAGCAGGCGCTCACCTTGCCGGATGAGCCATTCACGCCCGATGACCTTGGTACGGCTGTCGAGCGTTTCAACAATGTAATCCTGATCAACCCGTTCGATATGACATTCGATGCCGACGGCCTACCGATCATCAGTGACGCCTCCGGTAATGGCGTGGCAACCGAAATGCCGGATGGGAAGGTCCGCTTCTTTCATCGCTTCGCCCCACTGCAAAACCCAACCAACCCGAATCTGACAATCGACCCGGTACCCACCGGGATCGAACGAGTAGGCGATGAGTATTACGTTACGTTGTTCGGCGGCTGCCCTTACCCGTTAGATAGCGGGGCGTTAGTCGCCATTGATATGGATCGCAACCAACGCACCGTATCAGACGGCCTCAACATGCCGATTGATATTGCCCAGGGACCAGACGGTACGTTGTGGGTGCTAGAATTTGCCCGCTTCGCCCAGGATGCGTCCTGCTTTAGCGGTAGCGGCTATCAACCCAATACCGGGCGCTTGAGCCGCCTCAACCCGGACGGCAGCCTTACGCCGCTGCTCACCGACCTGGATTTCCCCGGCGCGTTGCTCCCATTGGATGACGGCAGCCTGTTAGTCACGGAAATTTTCGCCGGGCGCTTGCTGCATATCGCCCCAGATAATCAAACCCCGCCCTTCCCAGCCCGTACCGCCCTCACCACCGACGCCCCCTCAGATCGTTGGCAGCGACAAGACCCGCCCCCCAACACCTATGATGATCGACTAGCCGCCCTCATCCAACAGCATAACCTGAGTGCAAACCCCGGTGCATCACAGCCTGGCCCAGCCGATGATATGGCGGAACTTGGGCGCTTGTTGTTCTTCGATCCGATCCTATCCGGCGATCAGAATATCGCCTGCTCCACCTGCCATCACCCGGCCTTTGGCATGGCCGATGGGCGCGTGTTGCCGATTGGGGCGGGGGGTGTTGGCCTGGGGCCGGGCCGCACCTTTGCCGATACGATCACGCTGGCGCAAGAGGTCAAACAGTTCGCGGGGCGGGCCGGGCGCACCCACGCGAACCAGGCCGGGCAAGACATCCCAAACCCGTTTGCCGGGGTGTTTGTGCCGCGTCACTCGCCAACCATCATCAATAGTGCGCTCTTGGATGTACAGTTCTGGGATGGGCGCGTACAGGGCGGATATAGCGGGGTCGAAACGCTAGAGAACAACGTGAACGATCTCGGCCTGGGTGACCCCCTGACGGCCCAGGCGCTATTCCCGATCATCAGCCTGCACGAAATGGCCGGGGCCACCTGGGGCGATGCCGCACCGCAGCGCATCCGGCAGGCGCTTGTCCAACGGTTGCAGGCGAACCCGGCCTATGTTGCGCGTTTTGCCGATGTGTTCGGGCCGGGCGACATCACCATGTTACAGCTTGCGGAGGCATTAGCCGCCTTCGAGCGTGATCTGATCTTCACCGACGCGCCCTGGGACGCTTATATTGCCGGTGATACCGACGCGCTCACGCCACAACAGAAACGCGGCGCGTTGTTGTTCTACGGAGAAGTGTTACCCGACGTGAATTGCGCCGCCTGCCACAGCGGAGACCTCTTTACCGACCAGGGTTTTCATAACATTCTCTCGCCGCAAATTGGCCCCGGTAAAGGCCATGGCGATACCGGGCGCGAAGATTGGGGCCGCGCCGCCGTTACATTCGACCGCCGCGATCAGTACACCTTCCGCACGCCGAGCCTACGTAACGTCACCCTGACCGCGCCCTACTTCCATAGCGGGGCCTACCCCACCCTCCGCGATGCGGTGCTGCACCATGCCAACCTACCGACTTCTGCCGCAAGTTACGACCCCGCCACGTACTTACCGTCGGCCTTCCTCAGTAGCACGCAACCGTATAACCCGGTCCGGCAATTACACTCCGTCACCCCACACCTGATCGACAGCCTACCACTAACCGAACGCGATATTGATGATCTGTTGGCATTTATGGTGGCCCTCACCGACCCCCAAGCCGACGATCTAAACCACCTAATCCCCGAAAGCGTACCTAGCGGCCTGCCCCTAGACGCGCCGCCAACCCCATCCCCACCACCAGACCGGGCGATCTCTCCGGCGGCGGCGCTGGCATTAGCCGGGCGTGCCTCCGCACCGGGCGGCGTGAATACCGCCGTTACGGATAAGGGAGATTGGCGCTTTGCCGAAGTTGCATCCGAGCGCGGGCTGTCGTTTGAGCATGGCGCATTCGCACAGGCGGTCTATCAAGACCCTATCGCCGGGATGGGGGCCGGGCTGTGCTGGATCGATTACGATAACGACGGCTGGCTAGACCTGTACCTCGTCAACAGTTATGCCGAAGATGAATACACCTACTGGCAAGCCAACGGCGGCTTACCCACAAATGCGCTCTATCGCAACAGCGACGGTCAGTTTGTTGACGTGAGCCAATCCACCGGAACCAACTTGGCCTTACGTGGGAATGGTTGCATCGCCGCCGATTTCAACGCGGACGGCTATCCCGACCTGTACATCACCGCCGACGGCCCCAACGCGCTATTGTGGAACAAAGGAGATGGCACCTTCTGGGAGGGCGCAGCCGAGGCTGGGATCGGGGCACCGGAGTGGAACAGCGCGGCGGCGGCTGCCGATCTGAATGGTGACGGCCTGCTAGACCTGTTTGTCGGCGGGTATATCGACCTGAATAACAAAGTTCCCAAACCGATTGGGGCCTTCCCGCAAGATTATTACGGGATTCCCGATAGTCTCTACATCAGCACCGGCCTAAGCGCCAGCGGCACGGTTACCTATCGCGAAGTCAGCCGGGAAGCCGGCCTGTTTCGTGATGAACGTGCGCTAGGCGCGATCTTTACGGATGCCGATAACGACGGCGATCTTGATCTGTATATCGCCAATGACGGCCAGGCCAACCGCCTATATGAGTATGTCCCGACCGATACCGCACTGGGTTTCCGGTATATCGACCGCCATCATACCGCCAACGTCGGCGATACCGGCAGCGGGATGGGCGTTGCCTCCGCCGATTACGACGGCGACGGGCAATTCGATCTGTTCGTCACTAACTGGGAAGCCGAGCTAAACGCGCTCTACCTGAACCAGACCCAACAGCACGGGTACATCAACTTTCGGTATAGTACCTATCGCATTGGCTTGATGGGCCTGGGTAACAACATGACCGGCTGGGGAACCGCGCTGGCAGACTTTGACCACGACGGCGACGCAGATATGCTCACTGTCAATGGGCGCGTCCCGGTTGCGAACCTGCAAAGCGACCCGGAACTCATACGCTTTTACGGTAACCTGACCGTGGAAGGGGGGCATGGGCAGTTCCGCGAATGGACAAACTTAATCGGCCTGGATGATGTCGGGCGATTATCCGCACGCGGGAGCGCCGTTGCCGACTACGATAACGACGGTGACTTAGATATAGCTGTAAATACCATCGCGGGGCGTGCGTATCTGCTGGAAAATCGACAGCCGGCGGGGGCCGCGTTACAACTTGCATTGGATCGCCCACAACCCGGTACCGTGGCCGCCGTCACGCTCCCAGATGGGGCTGTCATCCGCCGGGAGTTACACATCGGCAGCAGTTACCTGGCCAGCGAGGACCCGCGTTTGCATTTCGGCTTGGGCGATGTCGAGCGCGTGCCACAAGTGCGCATCACCTACCCAGACGGCACGAGCGTCACTTACAGCGATGTTCCCGCCGGGGTGCTACAAATCGCCCACCAGCACCATCACGCCGCCGCCGATGCAGTCGCACGAGCCGATTGAGGCGCTATTGCTAGTTGTTACGCTCCGACCATTTTCCGGGGTTTCACCTCACACCCCGGAAAATGGTCGGAGCGTAACAACTAGCAATAG
>DAOTUA010000315.1:0-5132 GCA_034437355.1 Anaerolineae bacterium
CTCCGATCACAGCAGGGTGAACATGGTCGAAGGTGATAAAACCCCTCCCTCCTGCCGCTAAAGCGGCGATAGTGGGGGAGGGGTGGCACTCTAGCGCCAGGGTGGGGGGCAAGCTGAGCAGTTACAGAATGGCAACCGTCGCGTTGTCGATGAAATCCCAGTCCCAGTCGATACCCAGGCCGGGGCCTTCTGGCGGATGGGCGTAGCCGTTCTCATCAATGTTGATGGGGTTTTTGATGCCCAATTGCATTAACGATCCGGGCACAAGCGCCTCGAAGAACTCACAGTTGGATATAGCGCAGCAACAATGCAAGTTCACGATCTCCATGGCCGGGTAGATGGCGGTGTGGATTTCACACTGCATCCCGAAGGACTCGGCTAGATGCGCGGTTTTCATCACGGCGGTAACGCCACCCTTCCACGAGACATCCGTCCGCACAATATCCACCACGCCCGACGTGATACACTCGGCGGTGGCGTAATGCGAGCCGACCAGAACTTCCGTCCCCGCTATCGGAATATCCAGGTCCCGCGCCAGCCGCCGCAGCCCGTGGAAATCCGTATCGAATAGCGGTTCCTCAAACCAGTAATAATCCAGCTTTTCCAGTTCGCGCCCCATTCGGAGTGCATCCTCATAGCGGTTGTGGGCGGTCACCGGGTCCGCCATCAGCCGGAAAGACGCCCCCTCCCCGACCGCCTCGCGGCATAGCCGATAGGCGGCGAGTGCGGCATCGTAATCTGCCGGGGGATGCAGCTTATAGCCATGATAGCCGGCCTCTTTGAACTCTCGCGCTTGGTCGGCGTAGTCTTCCGGTTCTGGTAGGAATAACGAGCTAACGTAGGTTGGGGCCGCCTCACGGTAGTGACCGAGTAACTTATACAGCGGCATATCGGCGAGCTTCCCGGCGATGTCCCAGAGCGCGTTATCGAACGGCCCGTAAGCGTACATCGGCGTGAGGTGCCAGTAGCGGTCATAGCGCCGGAAGTCGTACCAGTGTTTCTCGCGGGCGAGAGGGTCTTTACCTAAGAAAAACGGCTTGAGCGACTGTGCCGCCACCTGCCCGGCCATCTCTGCGCCCTGCCCGGCAAAGCCCATGCTTACGCCGTCTATTCCGGCGTCGGTTTTCAGGGTGATGATCAGGAAGTGCATTTGAGAACGGCCCGCCTCGCGTAGCTCGCCCTCGTCCATAATTGTTTCGTTATGTTTGCACACTCGGATTTCAACATCTGTGATTTTCATGGTATGAGTTAGCCTTTCACCGCGCCGAAGGTCAAGCCGCTAACCAGATTGCGCTGTACGAGAATAACGAATATAACTGCTGGCACCATCATGATAACGCTCATTGCCGCCATACCGCGCCAGTCCGTTGTAAATTGTTCGGTAAAAGCAAATAGCCCTGGCGGGAAGGTCTTAGCGGAGTTACTGCGGGCTAGCACGCTAACGATCTGAAATTCGTTCCAGGCGGCCAAGAACGCAAAAATACCGGCTGTGGCTAGCCCTGGCAGCGTCAATGGGAGTTCGATCCGCCAGAAGGCGGACCAATACCCGCAGCCGTCGATATAGGCCGCTTCGGTCAGGTCTTTGGGTATCTGTCGGAAGAAGCCGTCCATCAGCCAGGTTGTAAACGGGATATTAAGTGCGACATACACCAACGCCAACCCGAAAACGTTATTGGTCAGGCCAATGCGGTTAAACAACAGGAATAACGGCAAACTGAGCGCCACCCCCGGCACCGACCGCGACAGCATGATCGACAAAAACAACGGCGAATGGAACCGGAATTTAAACCGTGCAAAGCCATACCCCGCCAACGTCCCGAACGTGAGCGCCACGACGGTACTAATGGTGGAGGCGATCAGCGAGTTACGCATATACGCTTCTACCGCCACCCGCTGCCGCACCTCCGGGTTTAGCCCGAACATATTAATGTAGGCGTCCAGAGTGAGCCGTTCCGGTATCCAAATGGGGGGGAAGGTATTAATTTCTGAATTCGGGCGAAACGCGGTTAAGACAATCCAAAAGGCGGGTAACGCCAACAATAGCAACACCACCCACGCCAAAATATTCATAAGAATACGATTGCGCCGGGCATTGGGGCCAACACTTCTGGTAATCATTGTATCACTCTCGTCTTGATTAACTGACGGAATAGCACGAGTGTAAACGCCACGGAGATCAACACGGTAACCCAACTCATCGCGCTGCCAAGCCCGAATTTGGTATCCTCAATCGCTAGCCGCGTGACATATGTCCAGATCAGTTCTGTGCGGTGTGCCGGGCCGCCGTCGGTCATGATGCGCACAATGTCGAACGCCCGCGAGATGTCCAACGACAAGATCGTTAGCGCGATCAGCGAGAAGGGCTGTAACAGCGGTAGTGTAATATGCCGGAATCGTTGCCAGGGGTTCGCGCCGTCCACTTCCGCCGCCTCAAACACATCCGACGGCAGCGACAGCGTACCCGCCAGTAGAATGATCGTCATCACCGGAATATTCATCCAGGTAGACGCGATGATGATCGAGATCATCCCTAGCGGGACATCCACCAGCCAGGCGATCTGCCCCTGTTCTTGGATGATACCTAGCGCCAATAACACGTTATTGACCAGCCCAACATTCGCATTGAAGAACCAGCGGAACTGAAACCCGACCAGGATCGGCGCAAACATCATCGGCACCATCAGCATTGTCCGCATGATGCCCTGGCCCACGGTCACCCGTGCTAGCAGTTGCGATAATGCCAGCGAGATCACATAGCTCAGGTTAACGGTCACAGCCAGGAAAATAATCGTGTTACGCACCGACCGCCAGAACACATCATCGGCCCATAAGCGTTGATAATTACGAAAAGCGGTACTCCATTCAAACGTTAAGCTGCCTGGGCGTAGTAGCTCGTAGGGTGTAAAACTGACGTACAAAGAGTACAGCAACGGAAAGCCCGTCACAATAAGAATGATGATAAAGGCGGGCGCGATCAGGTAAAAAGGGAAGAAACCAGCGTCAATCCGACCTAGCGGTTGAGAAACTTCTTCTTGTTCTTCGGCAACTGCGGGGGTGTTGGTCTCTGTTAGCATAGGCGATACCCTCATGGTTAGCTGGGCACCAGGGGCAAGCCCCGGCACCCAGTCCGACAAACAAAAACGTTGGGGTTATTCGTAGTAGCCGGCGTCTGCCATCAACTGACGGGTTTGTTCGGCGGCAGCGTCTAACCCCTCTTGGGCCGAAACATCACCCAGGATGATCGCCTGTAGCTGCGGATAGAAGATATTGGAGAACGGAATCCACTCTGCGATTAGCGGCGGTGTCTTGAAATGCTCGTTGACCTGGAACTGTGCTAGCTCCATACGCTCTTGGTCCAGCGGCATATCGGACTCACCCGCATCGGCAATCACGCGATCCCACACGTCATCACGCACTGGCAAGAAACCAAGCTGCGCTTCTTCGTAGGCGACACGCTCCGATGTCAAGAACTTGATTAACTGGGCACCCGCTTCGGGGTTTTCCGCTGTGGCCGGGATCGAGAAGGCATGAGCGCCAGCCCACCCGGTCGGACGGACGTTATCGCCGCCAATGCTCAACCCAACCGGGCCGGGGGCCAGGCCGAAGTTCCCTGCCACTGCCGGGCAAGATTCGTCATCCTGGAAGTAAGAGTACCAGCCGTACCATTCCAATTTGACGGCAACATCACCGTTACAGAAGTTCTGCGCGACACCGTCCCACAACAGCGAGGTTGTATCGGACGGGATGACGCCCTCGTCGTACCAGCTCTTCAGCATTTCTGCGATAGCCACGCCGGTTTCATCGTTGAAGGTCGGCTCGAAGTTCTCATCGAACAGCGCCCCACCACTGGCGAAAAGCATTTCGTAGAAGCGGCCTGTAAGCGCCTCCTCTTTACCGGCGATTGTCCAGCCGTAAGTTGCGTAGTCGTTGTTAACAAAGAAACGGGCTTGCTGGTCGATTTGGTCCAGGCTGGTTGGGACAACCAACTCTTCGCCTGTCGCTTCCAGGAAAGCCGCCTGAATATCGGGGTCCTCATAGAGATCAACGCGATAGTGCATCGCGGCGATGTCCGCATGGCGCGGGACTAAGTAGAGATTACCGTCGATGGTGGCTGCGTCTAAGATAGCCGGGCTGAACTGGGCCAGTTCTTCTTCTGTGAAGAAGTCTTGAAGGGGCAGCAAGAAGTTGGTGTACTGGGCGGTGAAGCTGGTATGATTCCAGGACACGTCATAATCTGCCGCGCCGGTGGCGAAGTCCACCTTTAATTTTTGGTCGATAGCGAAACCGTCCAGTAACGCGACGATCTCAACGGTTGCACCGGTTTCTTCCTCAAAAACAGCAATCGAATCGTACATCGCCTCGTATTGCCCGCCGCCGATAGTCGCCATGCGGATCGTCACGCCAGAGAGGTCCATATCTAACCCGGCGTACTGCGGTTCGCTGTCTTGCATCGACACACTGATAGCTAAGGTCGCTAGCAGCGTCAGAGTCAGCAAGGCGCTTGTAAATTTACGCAACATATTTGTCTGTCTCCTAAAACATACTATTTATCAAAACTTTTGGTAAGTACTGCCGAATCGCCTTAGGTTTTATCTTTAACCACCTCCTTTACGAATAATGAATAAGGTGTTGCAACTGCGATACGGGGTAGCCCCGGCGCAGATTGTAACCAGAGTTAGAATCGTTGGTATTTTTGGTAGGCATCTAGCGGGTGGACGCCCTGCAAGATGTCGCGGCGCACGAGGTTTTCTGTGTTGACGACCTCTTCGGCCTCTAACAGCACCTCGTCGCTGATCTCATGCGGGATCACCAGCACACCGTCACGGTCGCCGACGACCCAATCACCGGGGCGCACGGTCACGCCGCCGATTTCGATCTGGCAGTTGTACTCCACCAGACGCCAGCGCCCTAGCACGTCGCTAGGTGTGGTATATCGAGAGAACACCGGGAAGCCCAGGTTAATGATATAGTCCGTATCGCGCACGCCGCCATAGATGACTGCGCCCCGCGCCCCGCGATACTTGGCTGTCTCCGAGCTTAACTCGCCCAGATGGGCGGCAATATCATCGTTGGCCTTGCTGACTAGCACCTGCCCCGGTTGCACATCGCCTAGCATCCGTAGCAGCGGCGGG
>DAOTUA010000316.1:0-2940 GCA_034437355.1 Anaerolineae bacterium
TCTTACCGAAACGCGCCCAATGCCCCTTGTTTTAGCTATGGCGATTTAGGGCGCGAAAGTTTGTAATAGAATAGTGATTGTCAGTCGCGGAGCAGCCACTCTCATCGACTCTCCAATCCAACGGAATCAGAGCATATGGCGCAGTATATCGAAGTTCGCCGCACATATTAAGATAGCGTTGATGTATTCACGCATCTTTTCTGGTTTCGTGCGCTTCAGCGGTAACAGGGGTAATAGCTGTTCCCACTCCTTATTTTTACAGATCGGTTGAGTATGCTTTTTTCTTTGTTATACTTCTATTTTATCTTGTAATCTCTTTCTTGACTAACACTTTTTTATTGACAAACTTTTATTTATTCTGTAATCTTTCCCAAAGTTAGAATAGCATTCAAAAACGGTTTGCATGAGTTTAAATATCCGTCTATCGGACTCCCGATATACCCTCATCTGTACCTATGCTGGGCGCGTTGATGACCAGCAACTCGATGGGGCGTTCGCGCACATCCGCGATCATGCTATGAAGAAACATTGCTCCGTGATCATCAACATGACCGATGCGATTATCCCGCAACATTTATCGAATAAGAATATCACCGTTGCCATCGAACTCATGCAGATACCCTCGCTTAAGCACGTCGTATTTGTGATTCCTGGTGCGAGCGAACACCCGCTTTCTGGGCGGCTACGGCTCTTCTTTGAGCAATATAATGCCGGGCATAAGCTCCACTTCGCGCCGGACTGCGCAGCAGCCGAACGCATCACCAAGAATTACAAGTAGCCCCACCGTGATCACACCAGAACACATCCAACAAGCACAAACGGTAATCCGCCGCCATTTGCCGCCCTCCCCGCTAGAACCCACCCCGGCGTTAGGTCGTAACGTTTACCTCAAACTAGAAAACACCAACCGTACTCGGTCATTCAAAATCCGAGGGGCGCTTAATGCGATTGCCAACCTGACCGATGATGCCCGCCAGCGTGGGGTGATCGCCGCTTCGAGTGGGAACCACGCACAGGGGTTGGCGTATGCGTCGCAGCTTGCCGGGGTGGATGCCAAAATTGTGATGCCACAAGCCACCCCACAGCGCAAGATCGACGGTGTAACCCGCTATAACGGGACGCCCATCATTGTTGCGGGCACTTACGACGACGCCGAAGCCGAAGCTCATCGCATCGAACAGGCCGAGGGGCGCACGTTTGTTTCGGCTTACAACGACCCCGCTGTGATTGCCGGGCAAGGGACTATCGGGCTAGAAATTTTGAACCAGTTGCCGGCTGTGGGGCGGGTGCTGGTGTGCGTGAGTGGTGGCGGCCTGATCGCCGGGATCGCAGTGGCGATCAAAACCAGGCATCCCGAAATTGCGGTGATCGGCGTGGGAGCGCAGGCTTCCCCCGCCCTGTATAACCGCTTCCACGATACCGCACTGCCCGCCGTCGATGAGACGCTGGCAGAGGCCCTAGCGGGGGACATCGAAGCGGGGTGTATCACGGTGCCGTTGGTGCGAACCTACGTTGATAACGTGGTGTTGGTTGATGAGGCCGCCATTGTCGCGGCTATGCGATGGGCCGTATTCGATGCGGGCTGGGTGGTGGAAGGCGGCGGGGCGGTTTGCATCGCAGCGATGCAAAGCGGGATTATCCCGCTGGATGACCGCCCGACGGTGGCGCTGGTTAGTGGTGGTAATGTGGACCGCGCCACCCTGCGGCGGGTGCTGTGCTAACGGGTATTGCGGTTGGTCGGGGTGGCAAAGATCATGCGCCCGGCGGGGCTGTTGATCAGCTTGGTGACTTCGACGTTGATCGTGCGATCCATGTGCCGCTTGCCATTTTCGATGACAACCATTGTCCCATCGTTCAAATACCCAACACCCTGCCCATCCTCGCGCCCCTCTTGCAAAACATGGATCGAGAACGTCTCGCCGGGGATATACATCGACCGAACCGCGTTGGCTAGCTCATTGATGTTCAACACGGTAACGCCCTGGGCTTCTGCGACCTGGTTTAAGTTGAAATCGTTCGTCATCACCACGGCATCCCGTTGGAGCGCCAATGCTACGAGCTTGTCATCCACCTGAGTGATGCCCGGTATATCGTCCTCTACAATTTCGGTTGCAATTTGTGGGTCGCGCTGCAACTCATTCAGCATCATCAGCCCTCGCCGCCCACGTTCGCGCCGCAGCGAGTCCGACGAATCCGCGACTTGGTGTAGTTCGGAAAGGACAAAACGCGGGATGATCAACAACCCGCCTAAGAAACCCGTCTGGGCAATATCGACAATGCGCCCGTCGATCAGCACGCTGGTATCAAGTAACATTTCACGGTTGCTGGTATTCACTTGCCGCGTTGTACGGCCCGTGACGGCTTCGAGAACCTCTTTGGCCCGGTAGCCAAAAATGGACATCCCCAGGTAACCTAAAACAAAGACCATCGCTGGGGGAATGATGTTGCGTAAGGGCGACCCTAGAAATGACAGCGGATAAGCGATCAGCAACGCCAAGATCAGCCCGATCATCAGGCCGAATACACTCACCAACAAGACCGTAACCGAAACCTCGGTTAGCATCCGTCGGATCAACATAACTGGGCGGACGGTGATATACGGGGTCATGATCAACCCGGTTAGCATCCCCACTAGCGCGAATAACCCGGCGGTGACTTCCGGCGGAAATTGGGAAAACAGCGCCGCGTTTTGGATGCCAACCTGCGCCCCCACAAAAAAGAAAAAAAACATCCCGGCAATACGAGAGATAAACTCGCTGGACATTATGACTAGCACTCCTTATGACCTGTAACGTTGGCAACGGGGCAAATAGCAGATAAATTGCGCTAGCAGCCGTTACCGTCACAGGCAAATAATGACGAACAGATGGGACTTCCCACAGACAAACCGCAGGAAATTTGTTAAGATTATTTGTAGAAAATTATAAACTGAATTTGACC
>DAOTUA010000317.1:0-1641 GCA_034437355.1 Anaerolineae bacterium
GGCGGTCGGCGGGATGTCGGTCGGCGGGATGTCGGTCGGTGGGATGGCGGTCGGCGGGATGTCGGTCGGCGGGATGGCAGTTGGCGGGATGGCGGTCGGCGGGATGGCAGTTGCCTGGGCTTCCACCTGATTTTCGTTGGGGGTCACTGTCGGTTGAAGCGCAATCGCGGCCTGAGTGTTGGCAAACTCAGTTTGGTCGGCTTCGATTGCAACCTGGGTGCGTATGGCATCCTGATCGAACGCCCCGTCGGAAAACAACGCATAGCCGATGAGCGCCACACCGAGCAAGAGCATCAGCCCGATGCCGCCCCACACCCACCGACCGCCGCCGCCGCTACTCGCACGGCGGGTTTGCGGTGGTGGGGCGATGGATGATCCGCCGGCTGTTAGCCCACCGGTGATCTTGCGGACTTGCCCGGTTTTAACGCGACGCTTGGCAAACCCGGTCGGGTTGCCCTCCGCCCCACGCACAGCAACACGGAAGGCTTGCGCGAAGCCCTCGGTGCTGCCGTAGCGATATAGCGGGTCTTTGGCAAGCGCCTGTTCAAAGACTTTGGCTAGGCGGAGTGGCACATCGGCGCGGTTGATGGTGGGGGGCGGTTCGGATAGGTGCTTGTTCATCAGCGCGTAGGGGGTGGGCGCTTCGTAGGGGTGTTGGCCGGTGATCATGTAATAAGCCAGGATCGCTAGCGCGTATTGATCCGATGCCGCCGTGACGTTGCCACCTTTCCACAACTCCGGCGACATATAGGCCGGGGTGCCAACGGTCATGCCGGTTGCTGTGAGCGATGAAGTACCTTCTAGCGCACGGGCGATGCCAAAATCAGTGATATAGGGGGTGCCCATCTCATCGAACATGATATTGCTGGATTTAATATCTCGGTGGATAACGCCGCGTTGGTGGGCGTAGTGCATCGCCGCCCCGATCTTTTCTAGCAGGTCCGCAATTTCCCCCAGGGAGGGCATTTGCTGGGCTTGCTTGGCGGCCTGCAAGCGGTCGTCTAACGTACCGCCTTTCAGGTAGCGCATGGCGATGAAGCTAATATCGTCCTGGGTGCCGTAATCGTACACCGGGACGATATAGGGGTGTTCTAGCGAGGCGGCCATCTGCGCTTCACGGGTGAAGCGTTCCATATACTGGGCTTCGCTTGCCAGGCGCGTTGGTAGCAGCTTGACCGCAACCTCACGCCGTAGATTTTTCTGAAACGCTAGGTAGACGGTCCCCATACCGCCTTCGCCAAGGATGCCACGGAGTTCGTACTGCCCAATTTGATAACCCGCGTAATTTTGCTGCATCATGCCCCACTGTGTATAGATAACTCATCTATTCGATAGTATATCGAAGTGTGGGTTAATAGCACACACTTAAAACCGCAGGGCAATCGCTTCAAATCTGAATTGACGTAAAAAAGCATTTTGTAGTGTTAAAAAGTATAGCGGGGGCTTTGCCCCCACACCCCCACAAGGATTTAGCAATCCTTGACCGGCACCTTTTGGCGCAAAGCGCCAAAAATGTAAAGTTTTGGTCAAGCTTTTTTTGTGGATTGAAAAAATAGTTGCATAACCAACCGAGACGTTGGGCCACCATAAGCCCTTGTAGGGGAGTCCCTCTGTGGACTCCCGTTGGTGCCCGTATCGGAA
>DAOTUA010000318.1:0-4435 GCA_034437355.1 Anaerolineae bacterium
ACCCCCTAAATCCCCCTCTCCCACAGCTTCGCGGGGAGAGGGGGACTTCTCATCGCGTGATTTAGCCCCTCTCCCAGTGCCAAAGGCACGTTTGGGAGAGGGGTTGGGGTGAGGGCTGAGTAGTTACGAAAAATCTGACACTTTTTGTCCATTTTGATTGAAAATAGCCCTCTACCGCCTATTTTGCATCACCCATGAAAAGTGGCTAGCCTCTTAACCAGGACACCATCTGTCGTGCGGCCCGTTCTAGCGGATTGTTGGGCGCGTTGGCGGCCAATGTCTTTTCTAATTGCGCGTCAAGGTGCGCTGAATCGACCTCCCCGGCGGTACCAATGGCGACCAATTGCGAGTGGGGCGCAGTTGGCCCCCACGCCTCCGCCGGGATGAGCGTAACCCGCGTCCCGGCAACATGCACACGATAGCGCACACTCGGATCATCGGCTAAGTAGACATGCCCCTTCAGCCGATAAATAGCGGTGGGCAGGCGTGTGAGTTGTCTTTGTAGCTCGCGCTGATCCAGCGGGTCGGTGTGATGCCAGGCCCATGTATGAAAAACGGTCGTATGATCGGTGTGGTGATGGTGATCAGCGTCGGGGGTGTGGACATGAACATCCGCCCCGGCCCGGCCCACTAGCCGCGACGGGTCGTAACGACCGACACCGAGCAACAACCGCAGCGGGACATCCCCCTGAACAGTCGGGAAGATACGCGCTTTCGGCATAATGTGGCGGATAGTACGGTTTAGCTCAGCAAGCGCCGCCGGGTCTATCAGGTCCGTTTTATTGAGGATCACCATATCCGCCACCCCGATCTGATTCATCGCCAGCACCGCGTGTTCGCGCTGGTAAGACGGGAACTGCTCGGCGTCTATCAGGCTGATGATGCTGTCGATGTGGACCAACTGCTGCATACGCGGCACATCACGGAACGTCATCGCCACCTCTAGCGGGTCGGATACACCGGAAGTTTCCAGCAGGATATACTCCGGCGGCTCGTCATCGAATAGACGCTCCACCGCCGACAACAGATCGCCGCGAATCGTACAGCAAATGCACCCATTAGAGAGGTTGACCGTATCGCCATCAACGCTAGTGGCGGCGATCATCTCGCTGTCGATGTTGATCGCGCCGAAATCGTTGACCAGCACCGCCAGCCGCAGCCCGTGGTCTGCATGGATAATACGGTTTAACAGCGTCGTTTTGCCCGCGCCCAAAAATCCGGTTAAGATCGTCAGTGGTATGGTTGTCATCTAGCTGATATGCGTCCCGTTTTCGACCAGGTGCGACGGCGTGAGCAGCACGACATCGCGGCTTGGCGAGATGGCACCCAGCACCAAAACCTCGGACTTTACCCCGGCGATACGCTTGGGTGGGAAGTTGGTCACCGCCACGACCTGCAAACCGACAAGTTCGGTGGGGGTGTAGTTGGTCGTGATCTGCGCGGAACTCGCCTTGATGCCGAGTATCTCGCCAAAGTCGATTTTTAACACATAGGCCGGTTTACGGGCCTTTTCGTTGGGTTCGGCACTAATGATAGTGCCAACGTGCATGTTGACCTTCTCGAAATCGTCCCATTCGATTGTCATTGGCTTATCCTATTGTTTGTTCGTTTCGTTGTAACGACTCAGCTTGCCCCCCCCACCCCGGCGATAAAGCGCCACTCCTCCCCCCGCTATCGGCCGTGTTCACCCTACTTTGATCTGGGTGTGTTCAAGCGAAGTACCTGAGTTATAACGATTATTTTTTGTGAAAATCTTCGATTTTCACAGCTAAAGTTTTGGTCAAGCGTTTGCAAAAGCTCGTGGGGGTTCGGGAGTGAAGCCCCTGAGCAGTTACGTTTCGTCTTGATTCTAACACATTACGTTCTCTGTGAAATCCAAATTGTACAAGGTCTGGTGGCGCTTCGGGAGCGAAGCGGCTGAGGGGTTAACTTGCCGTTCGTGTCAGCCTGACTCCCCGGCGAACTGGCGGCTATGGGCCGCGAGCTGGGCGGCCCAATCTTCGCCGTAGGTGAGCGTCACCGTGTCGATCTGTTCGGCGCTGAGCGCGTCCGCAAGTGGGGCCGCCGAGACGCCCCCGCCGGGGAAGGTCGCCGGGTTTGGCAGGACGACGAGCAGCCGTGCCCCGGTCTGGTTCAGGCTGACCAACGGCACCAGCAGATCATCAACCGGCTGCGTGACCATCACCGCCAAAACCTGGCGGAAGCCGCCCATCGCGAGCAATTCCGGCAAGGTGATGTGGGCCTGGGGGTGCAGGCGTGCGGTGTATTGCAGCAGCGCATCCCACGAGATAGCACCGTGTGGCGGCGGTAGGTCGGTGGGGTCCGCATGGAGGTGAACCGGGTAGTCGTGTTGGTGGGCATAGTGGGCCACCGCGACCCCGGCTTTGATCGCCCACTCAAACGGGTTGTGCTTGGGATGTGCGCCCGGCAGCAAGCATCGATCCAACACGATAGAAACGCCGGGTTGTGTTTCCTCCGCAAATTCTTTGGTGACGAGCTGCCCGGTCCGGGCGACGCTGCGCCAGTGAATATAACGTTGCGGGTCACCCGGTTGATAGCCGCGCACGCCCAGCACCTCGCTGCCGTAGCCGACCCGCTGCCCGATCACCTGCGCCGCCATCTGGCGGTCGAGCAGATCGAGGTGATCCAGTTGGCAGACTTCCGGGTAAATCAACACGTTCGTTTCGACCAAGTGCGCAGCCTCACGCCGAAAGAGGCCGAACGGGGCGCGGGTGGTCGCCGTCAGCGGGGGGAACGTGTAAACGCCGCGCTGGTCAAGCGTGACGGTGTAGGCTTGCATTAACGGGGTTGACGATGGCAGCACGGGCACAAACAAGTGTAACTTCTGATCGCTCGGTGCGGCGATGGGGCAGGTTTCTATCACCGACACCTGCGCCAACCTGCGGCGGGACGCGCTAACAGTTAGCGTGATCGTGATCTCGTCCGTCTCATAAAACACCTGATAGTCGCTACCGTCGTTCAACATCCGCTTGAGTGACAAGCCGCGCAGCCCGGCGCGGTTATGCCACCACGCAACCGGGACCACCCCCGCCAAGAGTGCCGCCATCACATAGAGCCAGTTTACCTGGGTCTGGTTAGCAGCCAGGTACAGCAGAAAAGCCACCCCTAAGAACGTGTAAAAGCGCCCGGTTGGTTGCATCGCTATTCGACCGGAACTTCGACCGACGCCAAGACATCCGCGACGATCTGGTGGGCCGTAGCCGAGCGACGATCACGCGATAGCACGCGGTGCGACATAACGACAGCCGCCACCGCTTTCACATCATCCGGGATGGTGTAATCTCGCCCTCGGATAAATGCCAGCGATTGCGCCGCTCGTTGCAGCGCGACCCCGGCACGCGGGCTTAGCCCCAGCACTAGCTCCGGGTGGGTGCGGGTAGCCTGGGCGAGCCGCACAATATAGGCTTTCAGCGGTCGGACGACATCAACCGCCCGCGCCGCCGCCCGTAACTGGCGGATGTCGTCCAGTTCTAAGATCGGCGTAATCCGATCGAGTGGGTTGTCGTGGGCTTCGCGCTCCAATATTTCGACTTCGTCCTCATAGGACGGATACCCCAAGCTGAGCATCATCAAGAAGCGGTCGAGTTGGGCTTCCGGTAGCGGGAATGTGCCGGACATTTCGACCGGGTTCTGGGTGGCGATCAGAAAAAACGGGTCCGGTAAAGCCCGGCTCACCCCGTCGGATGTCACCTGACGCTCTGCCATAGCTTCTAGCAAGCTGGACTGTGTGCGCGGGCTGGCACGGTTGATCTCATCGACCAGGACAATATTACCGAACAGCGGCCCCGGCATAAACTCAAACGATTGGTCTTGCTGGTTGTAAATGGCGCTACCGGTAATATCGGTCGGGAGCAGGTCCGGTGTACACTGTACCCGTTTAAATGTCGCGTGGATGCTGCGCGAGATGGCCTTGGCGATCATGGTTTTGCCGGTGCCGGGCACATCCTCTAGCAAGATATGCCCTCCAGACATGAACGCAGCTAACAACAACTCGAACGTCTCGGTTTCGATTACGACGGCCTGTTGCACATTCGTGATCAGTTGGCGTATACGCTCGTGGTGGGGAGTGTGGGTGGCGTTTTGCGGCATGGGGACTCCGTATTTAGCTGGTTATTGTTTCTATTTTAACCCGAATCGTAATGACTCTGGGGTTTTGCCCACCCACCTACAACAGCACGACCTGAGCGTTACCTACCCGTGGCGGGGTAGCGTGGCGTGTGTCAATCACCAAAGCGGCATGATCCACGATGTGCTGGTAATCGTAGCCGGTGTGGTCCGTCAGGATAACCACACAGTCCGCGCTTGTGAGTAGGTCGGTGCTATACGGTTGGGAGCTGATCAGCTTGTCCTCCAAACGAAGGGTAGGGACAAACGGATCGTTATAGACGACATCTGCGCCCTTTTCTTGCAATAG
>DAOTUA010000319.1:0-6879 GCA_034437355.1 Anaerolineae bacterium
GTGGTAAAACCCCTCCCTCCCGCCGCGAAAGCGGCGATAGTGGGGGAGGGGTGGCGCTTTAGCGCCGGGGTGGGGGAAAGGCTGAGCAGTTACGAATGAACAGCGAATTGTCTACGACTTACCCGACTGGAGCCTAACCCATCTATGCCGGAAAATAACAAGCTATTTGAACATCAGGTGTTAGACGGCAACGTCCATCTTTTGACCTTTCATCGCTCGACGCGGGCCGCCGTCGAAGAGTTTTTAGCGATTTACCCCAGCATCATCTACGAAAACGGGCCAGATAAACCGCTGCGATTATTGGTCGATGTTCGCCCAGACGGAGCGCCATCGGTTCGATATTTGCTCAACCGCTTGCGCAAATTTTACGGCGGCATGAACAAAAACGACATCCCCGAAATTTATGCAGCATACCTGTATTTTGATAGCGTGATGCTCGGTTTTGCTCAGACCTTTTTAGAGTTGCTCGGCTTGCGTGCCAAGCGCAAGTTTTTTGAGGGGGATTACCTGGATGAGGCGGTCGCGTGGTTGCAGGGTTTGGATGACCCGGCATCGTCGGAAGGTGCTTAACGGGGGGTGCATAATACCTGCTCATACAGTTCGATCATCCGGTTGGCGGTCGCGTCCCAGGTTTGTTTTTGCGCATATGCTCGCCCGGCGGCCCCCATCCGCGCGGCTTCGGACGGGTTTTGTAACAAGCGCAGCAGCGCGGCGGGCAGGTCCTCATCTAACTGAGCCTGTCGGAGTAACAGCCCGGTTTGCTCATGTTGGATCGCATCCGCCGCCCCGCAGTTATCGGCCCCGATAACGGGTAACCCGGCGGCGCTGGCCTCCAGGTGAACCAACCCGAACCCCTCGAACTTGTAGCCATCGTTGATAGACGGTAACACAAACACATCTGCCGCGCCGTACCAGGCGTGTAATGTCGGCTCATCGACAAAGCCCAACAGCCGCACATGGTCCGCCAGATGATACTGGTCGATCAGACGGTGGACGGCGGCGGTGGTGTGGGGTTCGGTGGTGGTGCTGCCCAGCACGACACACAGCACGTCTGGCACCTGTTGGCGGATAGCTGCGATGGCTCGGATTAACTGCGGGGTTCCCTTACGTTTTTTGATTCCGCCGACGGTTAGGATGATTGGGCGCTGTGGGGCATCTGGCAGGGCCGGCAAAGTGGCGAAGCGGGCCGGGTCGATGCCGGAATGAACGGTGACCGTCGGTAGGCCCGGCATATCCGCCTGGGCGACCTGAGCAGTGTAATGGCTGACGCACACCACCCGTGCCGCCCCCCGGAAGCTGCGCCGGTGCAGCCAGCGAATAGGTGGGGGACGATTCCAACCAGCGCGGGCGTATGTCCCGTGGGCGGTGATGATATAACGCTGATGGCGCAGCGCCCAGGCCAGCGGCGCGTAAGCTTCGATGGTACAGTGAATCAGATCGGCGGTTTGTAGGGCGCGGCGGGTTGGCTGGATGCGGTTCATCAGCTTGATAAGCTGGCGTGGTTCGGCGGGGACGACTGCCGGTAGCAGCGGGGCAACCGGGAAAGCGTAATCGGTTGGGGAGTTAGACGCGGCGACCGCGCTGACCTGTACCCCTTTGGCGCGGAGTGCGTGAAGCAGGGCGAGGCTGTAATGGCCCCACCCGTGCCCATGATGCAGGTCCGATGTGATAAACCCGATATGCAAGCGGTCCGTCCAGGTTAATCCAGGTTGAGGTCGATATTATCCGGCAGGTATTCGTTATCCAGCAGTTTTTCTTTGAGTTCGTCTAGCGATGTTTGCCCAAAATTGCGGATCGCCAACATTGCATCTTCGCCGCGCTCTAGCATATCCATCACATCCCCTACCGACGTGATCCCGGTGCGGCGCAGCGAGTTAAATACCCGCGTGGATAGGTCTAATACTTCGATGGGCACATCATAAAGCGGGTTGATTTCCGGCTCTGGTTCCGGTTCGCTAGGCATGTATTTATCCGGGTCGGACAAAATATCGGTTTCCGGGTCGAACACCATGAGTTGTTTAATCAACATAATCGAGCTATCCGAGAGGGCTTTTTTGGGCCTGATGGTGCCATCCGTCCAGATTTCCATCACCAATTTATCGTAATTGGTCTTTTGGCGCACACGGGCGGTATCGACATCAAACACGACGCGCCGTACCGGGCTAAAGTTAGTATCCAGCGGGTAAAAGCCTTCGGGGATATCCTCGTGTTCTTCCGCGTTGAGATACCCGACGCCGCGCCGAATTAGCAGATCGATAGAGACAAATGCTTTTTTGTCATCGACGGTAAACAAGTATAGATCACCATTACGAATACGCACATTGGGCGGGCACATGATATTACGGGCCGAAACCGTCCCTTCGCCGGTTTGCTCCAGGCGCAGTACAATCTGCTGCCCTCTATCGACAATATTCGGCTTCACCTGCTTGAGTTGCAACAGCAGTTGGTTCATTTTGTCACGTACACCGGGGATGTCGTCGTAAATCTCCAGGCCATCATTGACTCGGACGGCAACAACTGCCGCCCCCGGCACCGACGAGAGTAACACTTTCTGTAAAGACACGCCCAGCGTGTTGCCGTAGCCTCTTTCTAGCGGGCTAATAATGAATTTGCCGTATTCTTCGTTGTCTATTTGTGGGTCTACATGGCGCGGCAGCACCATACGATAATCGTTGACAAAGCTCATGGGCACCCCTTTTGATCAATAGCAGCTATCGTGAAAAGATTATTATATCATAGTTCATCAAGTGCTTTTAAGATAACATCCGGTGGCGGGTGCATTCCAGATTATTGGCAAAAGCTCCCTGCAAGTTAGTCGAGTAATCGCACCTAATAGCCGGGGTTGTCCCAAAACCGACGTAGGGGAGGGCCTCTGTGCCCTCCCACCGGGAGTACACGGGGGTACTCCCCTACAAAATAGCACGAAAGCACCTAGCCCGCCAAAATATTGAAATACACCCCAATCAGACCAACCGGGCCAACGTATCAAAATTTCAATCGCCGCTTTAGCGACGGGAGGGAGGAGTTTTTACCACCTTCGGCTATGTTCACCCTGCTCTGATCTGGGGGTGTTCAACCGAAGGCCCTGAGTTGTAACAACTATTTTGGTCAAGCTTTTGCAAAAGCTGGTGGGGTCTGCGATGAAACCTCACCAAATTGTGAGCATTTTGAATTTTGCCGGCCCGCCCCTAGGCTAGCTGATGGCGGTACCAGGCTACGGTACGCGCTAGCCCATCCACAAACGGGACTAGCGGCTGGTAGCCCATTAGCCGCCCGGCCTTGGCGATGTCGGCCTGTGAGTGTTTGATGTCACCGGGGCGCGGGTCCAAAAATACCGGGCTAAGCGACGTATGCAATAGCTCGTTAAGCGCATCGACCAACTCTAACAGCGTGATCCGGCTGCCGGTTGCCAGGTTCAAGGTTTCACCGACCACCGCCGGCGCATCTGCTGCGAGCCTCAACCCGTGGATCACGTTGTCGATGTAAGTAAAATCACGGGATTGTGTGCCGTCCCCGTAGATGGTGGGGTGTTCACCGTTTAGCAGCATCGCGGTAAATTTGGGGATGACGGCGGCGTAGTGCGAGTTCGGGTCTTGGCGTGGGCCAAACACGTTAAAAAACCGAGTTGCGACCGTTTCCAGGCCGTAAGTTGCAGTGAACGCCTTACAGTAAAACTCCCCGGTGAGCTTAGCCACACCATAGGGGGATAACGGCTGCGGGGGCATTGTTTCGACTTTGTAGTCGGCCTCCACATTGCCATAAGCCGACGACGACGCCGCATACACGACCCGCCGCACGCCAGCATCACGGGCCGCCACCAGCACATTGAGCGTGCCATCGACGTTGTGATGATTCGACTCTAACGGATCGGCCACGCTACGCGGTACGCTTGGTAAGGCCCCTATGTGATATACCAACTCGGCCCCGTCAAATATGGGGCGGATGGCGTCCAGGTCGGTAAAACTGGCCCGGTGCAGCGAGACATCCCCCGTTAGCCCGTCCAGGTTGCTAGCTTTGCCGGTGCTAAGATTATCAATCACGCGGACCTGTGCGCCATCTGCCAGTAAACGGGCCACCAGGTGCGACCCGATAAACCCGGCTCCACCGGTCACGATCACCGTTTGACTCATGATGTAGCCTCCTTGTTTAGCTGGTAGTGCCACCTTACCCAAAACATCCCGCCAAAGCAAACCGCCATCCACCCCAGGACGAACACACCCAAGCGCCCGGCAATATCCGGCGGGGTTTGGCTCATCAGAAAGCCAATGCCGCCCATCAACACACAGAACACATATAGGATCAGCAACGTCACCCGTGGCGAGAAGCCCATACTGCGCAAACGATGCGAGATATGATCTTGGCCCGCCTGCCCCGGCGAGCGCCCTTCGCTGAGGCGCGTCAGCACCACCAGATTAATATCGAAAATGGGCAAAGCCAGCACCAAGATCGGGATCATCCACGTCACACTTAGCGGCTGCACCTGGAACGTGAGCTTGATCCCCAATACCGCCAGCACCAACCCTAGCACCAATGCGCCCATATCCCCCATGAACGTACTCGCCGGGTTAAAGTTATACACCAAAAACCCAAACGAACTCCCGAAAATAGCAGCAGCCAAACTGCTAACTAACACCTGCCCACCGAAAAACGCGATCATCATAAAGTAGAAAGCGGCAATGGTGGTTAGCCCGGCGGCGAGGCCATCCATGTTATCCAGGAAGTTGACCGCGTTCACAATCGCCACGATCCACAGCACCGTCAACGGCACATCGAGCCACCACTGCCGGAACAAATGAACCTGTATCCCCGCCAACACCAGCCCCAACGCGACGATCACCATGATGAGCAGTTTGGGCCGCAAGCCCAGGTCAAAGCGATCATCGTATAACCCAACCAGGGCCAGCACTGTTGCCCCCGCCATGATCGCTAACAGTTCGCGATAGTGCTGTGGCGGCCCAAAGGCCAACAACACCAGGCTAAAAGCGGCGTACATCGCCAGCCCGCCCATGAGCGGTTTATACTCCGCATTGGCTTTACGGGCGCTGGTGGGACGGTCTACTACCCCCAGGCGCATCGCAATTTGGCGCGATAGCGGCGTGAGTGTCAGCGACATCACGAAGCTAACAATCATAATCGGGAAAAACAGAAAAGGATGCAAAGCGACTCCGGGCGAACGTCTGAGAATAAGCCGTGCCAGTATATCGAAAGCGATTGGCACACGTAAGATAAAAAGTACGTATCTGCTCAGGGGTTTCGCTTGAACACACCCAGATCAGCGCAGGGTGAACATGGCCAAAGATGGTAACCCCCCCCTCCCGCCTACCGCTAAAGCGGCGCTAGTGGGGGGCAGGCTGAGTCGTTACAAATGTATCTTAATTGCTAGGCGCTGTTGATGTTTGAAATAAGGTACCCATGTGACGGTCCGTTAACCGATAATCGGTACGGCCTGTATTTGATCTAAGAGCTGCTGCACAAGCTCAACGGTCGCGTCGTAGTCGGCTGGGGAGAGCAGCGCCGCTGGGCTGTGGATATAGCGGGCCGGGATCGAAATGGTCGCCGCAGGGACCCCGCCGCCCTGCAAGCTGATCTGCCCGGCGTCGTTGCCGCCCCCGCGCCGGGTTTTCAGTTGGTATGGGATTCCCGCCGCTTCTGCGGTTTGGCGCATAAAATCGAGTAGCGCCGGGTTCACCATTACGCTACGGTCCATCACGGTTAGGGCCGGGCCGTGCCCCAGGCGGGCAGTCGGGTTGGGAGTATTGATCAGATCGTCCGGGTCAGCGGCGGGGTCTGGCAGGTCGTGGGCGGTGGTACACTCCAACGAAAATGCGATGTCCGGCTGTAACGCTCGTGTCGCCACCTGTGCCCCGCGCAAACCGACTTCTTCCTGCACCGTGAAGGCGACCAGCACATCCACCGGGTACGGGCCAGCCTGCAAGACATCGATCAGCACCGCACACCCGGCACGATCATCGAACGCCTTGCCGCCGATCAGGTTGCCGTGTTGGCGGTAGTGGCTGTCAAAAACGATCATCGTCCCAAGTGGGGCCTTGGCTTGCGCGTCTGCTTTGCTGGTAGCGCCGATGTCGATCCGTAAGCTGTCCATCTTGGTCACATTCTGATCGCGGTTCTTGTGGATTGGCGTCCACAAGACCACCCCCGGCAGCCCGGTTTGGCCGATGCGCATTTGCAAGCCCGGCAGAATACGATCATCGATCCCGCCGACGCTATCGAATTGTAGCAAGCCGTCGCTATCGTACCCGGTCACGAGAAAGCCGACCTCATCCATATGAGCCGCCAGCATCACACGCGGGCGGTTAGTGGCATCCATGCCGGGCTGTTTAGCCAGGATATTCCCCATGGTATCGATCTGAAGATCGCTCACATGGGGAGATATGGCCTTCAGGATCAGGTCGCGAACCGCGTCCTCTTGTCCGCTAACGCCGGCAGCTTCAGAAAGTGCTTTGAGCATCATGTGGGGGTATCCTTAACTTGTGGGTTGGCAATTTTCGCCTAGTGTACCACGTCCGGCTTAATGCGCGGGGAGTTGATCGGACGGGCGGCGTTGCCCATCATAAAAGCGTAAAAACCGCCGCATCGACGTAATATCACCGGGGGGCTAGCGCGTCCATGAATTGCAATAGCAGGGTAAAGCGCATCCCTTACAGCAGATTTGCGGTTTTTGTAGATCGTCGCGCCTCCGGTGCGATTGTCCTGGAAAAAAATATGTTCTATGTGAAGTTCAAAATGCGTAAGATTTGGTGGGATTTCACCCCACACCCCACCCCTTTTTCCAGAAAAAGTGTAACTGCTCAACTTGCCCCCCCACTCCGGCGCTAAAGCGGCGATAGTGGGGGAGGGGTTTTACCCCTGAGCAGTCAC
>DAOTUA010000320.1:0-4081 GCA_034437355.1 Anaerolineae bacterium
GTGCGATACCGTAAGATGTGTTTAGTACCTGAGTAGTTACGAAAATCTTCAATTTTCACAGCTAAAGTTTGTGGGGGTTCGGGGGTGAAGCCCCTGAGCAGTTGCAGCTTGGCAGGGTTTGGGATGCAATCCCAATTCATCCGACTAAAAAAATTTGAAGCAATTGCCCTGTTGTATCCGCTTGCTTGAAAGATGCTGCACTCTCTGGCAATATAAGTGTACTTCCGAAAGCGTCGATAGAGGATGCCGCTTACATGCTAGATTTCTTTAATCTTCCCTTTCTGCAACAATTCCCCCCAGAGATACGCGAGTGGGTTTTCCGTATTTTGTTAACGGCGGTGGTTTTTGGGCTGGTTTTGCTGCTGCGCCGGGTGATCACATGGATTATTTTGGCACCGTTGCGAGCCTTCACAAAAAGAACTGAGTCCGAGCTAGATGACGCTATCTTCCGGGTGGTGCAGTCTGCGACGGGGTATATTGTGGTGGCGCTAGCGTTGCTGTTGAGTACCGCGATTCTGTCGGTTGGCGACTTTGAACTGATATTTATTCAACGGTTGGCGCGGACGTTGATCATTGTGGGGATTGGCGTAGCGTTATACGAGTCTGTCGCGTTGTTTGAACGCGATTCACTTTTGATCGATGCGGTGGGGTTGCGCATCGATCAAGAACTATTCCCGTTTATCCGAACAGGGCTGCGTATTATCCTGATTGCGGTGGTGCTGGTGATCATCATCCAAGAGTGGGGCTATGATGTCAGCGGCTTGATCGCCGGGTTAGGGTTGGGCGGGCTGGCGTTTTCGTTGGCGGCCCAGGATACGGTGAGCAATCTGTTTGGCTTTAGTACGATTGTCGGAGATCGTCCGTTTGTGGTGGGCGAATACATCATCACATCGGATGCCGAGGGGATTGTCGAACGGGTTGGGGTGCGCTCTACACGCATCCGCACGCTGGATCAATCCGTGATTATCGTACCAAATAACAAACTCGCTAACTCCGCGATTACGAACTGGTCGCGCACACCGTATCGTCGCTTTAACTTCACCATCGGCGTGACCTACGACACCAACGCCGCCCAGATGCAAACGCTCTTGGCCCGCCTGCGCGAATTGCTCACAAGTCATGAGTTGGTACAACAGAATTCTATTGTGGTTCGCTTTACCGACTTCGGCAGCAGTTCGTTAGATGTGCTGGTGCGTTGTAACGTCAATACCCCCAATTGGAACGATTGGACGGCGGAACGTGAACAGTTGAACCTGCATATTATGGATGTGGTTGAGGAACTCGGCCTGAGTATGGCTTTCCCCAGCCGGTCGCTGTACATCGAAACGATGCCAACCCCGAACGGCACTTCCCCCAAGCCGCACACACCAGCCCCGGCCCCGCCCGTGCAGCCAACGGTAGACACCCCCAGCGCGGGCAGCCAGCAAGATGAAGCGGCGGATGCCCCCGCCGAAGATATTTAAGGGGCGAAGTTCATGACGGATGCCGCCCCGCCACACCTGATGACGGCGCTCAACTTCACCGCCGCGGACCTCGCCGCGAACCGTGCCGGCGAACTCAGCCAACGACAGCGGTCCTACTTACGGATCGACCATCAGAAGAATATGATCCTGGGCGGGGTATTGGTGGTGGTGTTTATCTTTACCGTGACCGCCTTCTTGTTTGTTGGTATCCGCGATGGGAACCGTATCTTACAGGTTTTCGGCGTGATCTTGCTGTTCTGCAATGTTGGCCTATCCTGGTTTTTTGCGATCAACTGGGTGCGGCTGTCTTACGACCTGCGGACCAACTGCCCGGATGTGGTAGAAGGGGCGGCGCGGCATGTGGTGCGCCAGCTTGGGCGGGCCAAAACCGGGAGTGTGCGTATCGGGGAGGCGGTCGAAGTGCCGACCGAGAATTTAGAAGCGTTCCAGGCGTTCGAGCCGGGGGCGGTCTATCGGCTTTATCGGACCTCACACACCCACCGGCTGCTGTCGGCAGAAAAGATAAACCAACCGTTGATAAATGACCAACAACAGGGGTAAATACGATCATGAGATTCACTGTTGCGCTAGCCCAAACCTACCCTAAATTGGGGGATGTTCCCGCCAACCTGGAGGCTCACTTGCAGCAAGTGGCGCAAGCGGCGGACCAGGGCGCGGACCTGGTGATCTTCCCGGAAATGTCGCTGACCGGGTATCAGGTGATGGATATGGTGCCGGAGCTTGCGATCCGTGCCGAGGCAGATGATGCGATCTTCCGGCAGATGTTGCAGGCCAGCCACCGGGCCGATGTGATGTTTGGGTTTGTACAAGAGGACGACCGCAACCGCTTTTACATCGCGGCGGCCTACCTTAGCGGCGGCGACCTGGTTCACCTGCACCAGAAGGTTTATCTGCCGACATATGCCATGTTTGATGATGGGCGCTATTTTGAAGCGGGCGATCATATACGGGCGTTTGATACACGCTTTGGGCGAATGGGGATGCTCATCTGTGAGGACTTCTGGCATATGTCCGCGCCGTACCTGTTGTGGATGGACGGGGCCGATATCCTGCTATTGCACAGTTGCAGCCCAAGCCGGGGCGTGAGCGCATCCGAAGGTGGGCGGCTCACGTCGTCGCGGTGGGTGGAGCTAATGAATCAGTCTTACGCCAGTAGCTTTACCTCGTATGTGGTGCATTGTAACCGAGTTGGGTATGAGGATGGTAAAAACTTCTGGGGTGGGTCATCGGTTGCCAGCCCGGAAGGGGAGTTCCTGACGCACGGCCTATACTTCGATGAGGCACTGATCTTACAAGAGCTGGACTTGAACCAACTCCACCGCACGCGCAGCCGGGTTCCGCTGCTACGTGACGAGCGTCCGCAACTGGTCCAGCAAGAGATGAACCGGATATGGTCTACCCGCACATAACGCTTCAAAACGACAAGTTAGGTAAGGATAAAGCGAATGGTTGCTACCTCACAAACCCCAACACATATCTTGCCGCGCCTGGACCTTGACCCGGCGTTGACCGAACGCATCCTGACCGGTTTCATCCGAGATCAGATCGCCAAGGCCGGGCTTTCGCGTGCGGTGATGGGCCTCTCTGGGGGCATCGACTCCGCACTGAGTGCGTATCTATCGGCAAAGGCGCTTGGGCCGGAAAATGTGCTGGTGATACGGATGCCGTATCGAACATCATCACCCGATAGCATGGACGATGCCGCCACCATCATTGACGATCTTGGGCTGCCCACCAAAACGGTTGAAATTACGGAAATGGTCGATCCGCTGATAGATCGCTTCCCGGATATGGCTAACGTGCGGCGCGGTAACATCATGGCGCGGATGCGGATGATCGTTCTCTACGATCAATCGGTAGATTGGGGCGGCTTGGTGATGGGCACCAGCAACAAGACCGAATTTCTGCTGGGTTACTCCACCATCTACGGTGATAGCGGCGTGGCGATGCAACCGATAGCGGACTTGTACAAGTATCAGGTCCGGCAGGTCGCACGACATATCGGCGTGCCGCCCGCCGTGATCGACAAACCACCTAGCGCGGACCTGTGGGAAGGCCAAACCGACGAGCAAGAATTGGGCTTCACTTACGATGCTGTCGATCAGGTGTTGTATCTGTTGGTAGATGAGCGTTACACGGTCGAAGAAGTGGCGCAAGAAGGGTTCGCACTCGAATTTGTGCGGGATGTGTGGCGGCGGGTGAAGGCCAACCATTATAAGCGGACCATGCCGAATGTTGCCAAGGTCAGCCAGCGCAGCATCGGGCACGATTTTCTGTACTTGCGAGACTGGACCGGGCGTTAATTAATGGGCGACCTGCTGCAACTCACGCGGGAGCTAATCGAGATGCGCAAACACCCGCTAAAAAACGATGGCGTTAAACGGTATCCGGCAGCCGCCGTTCAATTTGCGGAGGCGGTCCGGTTATGTGATGATGCGCCCACGCTGCGCGAGGTCATCCGGCTGGATACCGGGCACGTCCTGCCGACGGCCAGCAAGCAGCAGGTCTATCAAAAGCTGCTAGCGGACCCGGCCCAGCGCACCGCCGACCTGCTAGAGCGTTACGCGATGCACCTGGAGATGTTCGGGTATATAGAC
>DAOTUA010000321.1:0-26328 GCA_034437355.1 Anaerolineae bacterium
GGAGTCCACAGAGGGACTCCCCTACAAGGGCTTATGGTGGACCAATGTCTCGGTATTTGGTTATGCAACTATTTTTTCAATCCACAATAGCGCCGGGGTGGAGGGCAGGCTGAGCAATTACAAAAAAACAGCGATTGTAGGGGTTCAGCGTGCTGAACCCAGAGCATAGCACGCTATGTCCCTACGTTTTGAACCGTTAATAACCATTACCAAAATATTGAAATAGACCCCACGTTAGCAAAGGAAGAACAACCTATGAAATCCGATTTAGACCGCTTAATGGCTGCCCGTAACCTGGACGGGTTCATCGTGATTAGCGATGAGAGTTACAATGCCGTGCGCGACTATCTGACCAACGGGGCACGGGTGACGGGGGGGTATGTTCTCAAAAAGCGCGGTGAGCCGATAATGATGATTGTCAACGGAATGGAGGTCGAAGAGGCGAAAGCTAGCGGCCTGACCGTCCACTCGCGTAACGACCTTGGCTATTACGACCTGCTAGGCGCTAAAAAAGACCCGGCAGCGATCCGGGCGGCGTGGTGGCGAATTATGCTAGAAACCGCTGGGATCGACGGCGGGCGCGTGGGCATCTATGGGGCTGGTGATCTGAACGTGTATATCGAATTGTTCCGTATGTTAGAAAACCAGCTTACCGGGTATCAGCTTGTGGGGGAAATAGGAACCACGTTGTTTGATAAGGCGATGATCACCAAAGATGCGGAGGAAATCGGGCGGGTGAAAGCGGTGGCAGCCGGCACATCGGAGGTGATCGCGCTGACCTGGGATTTTATCGCCAGCCACCAGGAACAAGCCGGTAGGGTTGTCGATATGGGCGGCACACCGTTAACGATTGGGGCCGTCAAGCGGTTCATCCGGCGGGCATTGTTAGATCGCGACCTGGAAGATACAGGAATGATCTTCGCCCAAGGGCGCGACGGCGGCTTCCCCCATAGCCGGGGGCAAGATAATGACGCGCTCCAGACCGGGCAAGCTATCGTGTTTGACCTGTTCCCGCGTGAGCTTGGCGGTGGCTATCACCACGATATGACCCGTACTTGGTCGATTGGTTACGCGACGGAGGATGTGCGGCAGGCTTACGATACCGTCATGCAAGCCTTCGACATCGCATTAGAGGCGACCCGTGCTGGCGAGACAGGCGACTTACCCCAGAAGGCGGTCCTGGATTATTTCGAGGGGTTAGGCCACCCCACAGGCCGCACCGACCCCCGCGCCGGGAAGGGTTACGTGCATAGCCTGGGGCACGGTGTCGGGCTGAACATCCACGAGCGCCCCCGCCTGAACCATAACTTTACCGATAAGATCACCCCGGGGCAGGTGATCACCATCGAGCCGGGGCTGTATTACCCGGATGATGGCTACGGCGTGCGCATCGAAGATATGCTATATGTTGATGAAAGCGGCGCGTTCGTCACGCTGACGGATTTTCACAAAGAGCTTGTGATCCCGTTAAAGGGGTGATTGCAAAGTCGGATTTTCACACTGCGGGGAGGCTGTCCCCGCACCCCGGTAAAGGGTTAGCACCCTTTGAACCCGTGCTTTCGGGAGCAAAGCGTCCGAAATAGTAAGTTTTTGGTAACGACTCAGGTAGAGATTAGAATATCGCGGGGTTTCACCCCACACCCCACCACTTTTTTCAGAAAGTGCCGGGTTTGGGCAGCGCCCAATGCTCGGACCTGTCACTTTTCAAAATCCCTGCGTTGTGGGTTCGTTCATCATCCGATGTGCTATATGGCATGGTATAGTAGGGGGTAGCTTCAAGTCAGATTGCTAAGGATGCAACATGAATAACGATAACAAGCCCAACAACAAGAAACAGATCAAGCTCCACATCCCGCCAGACCTGACCGCCGTTTATTCTAACCTGGCGATGATGAGTACCACCCGTAACGAGATTATCATGGACTTTGCCCAACTGCTGCCGCCAGACCCCCGCGCCCGTGTACAAAGCCGGGTGATCCTCTCGCCACAGCACGCTAAATTGCTGCTGACACTGCTCCAGCGCAACATCGAACGCTACGAGGCCCAACACGGGACGATTGAGATCAACACGCCGCCATCACTTGCCGAGCAGCTTTTCCAGGGCATCCAGCCCGATTTCGGAGATGACGACGATGACGATTAAGCCCGAACGGGCAGCGAACCTGAGTGCGATTGTCGAAATTATCCGCGAGGACCTGACCGCCCGTAGTGCCGCCCGTGATGAGGCCATCGCCCGGTCGCGGGAGTTGATCCGCACTTGTTCGGCGGCGATCCGGGCCGTACACCGCCACGACTGGGACGATGCCGACGACAAGCTAACGACCGCCCGCGACCGTGCCAACGAGATGATCGAGGTTGTAGCCAACTACCCGGACCTCTACCACACCGGCTACACCCAGGACGCGCTCAAAGAGGTGGTCGAAGCCTTCCTGACTTATGCCATTATCCGCGAGCAATCGCTACCGACCCCGGCGGCGCTCAATGTCGAAACCAGTACCTATCTACGTGGCCTAGCGGAAGCCGCCACCGAGTTACGCCGCTTCATCCTGGATATTCTGCGACGCGAGGATGGGCATAGCGACGAGGCCGAACGGTTGCTCGGTTGGATGGACGCGATCTACGACGAGCTAGTGACGATAGACTTCCCCGACGCCATCACCCACGGGTTACGCCGTCAGACGGATGTTGTCCGTAGCGTGCTAGAGCGTACACGCGGCGACCTGACCAACAGCCTACGGGAGCAACGCTTGCAAGAGGCCCTAAAGCGCGTGGAACAACAGCTCCAGGCCGAAAACGAAAGAAAGTAAAACTTTCGTAACAGTCCTGTTATAAAACATAACAATGCTTCCATTGCGTCATATAATTAAGAATGAGCAAAGAGGGACGATACTTATTTAACCAATTGGGAGCAGAGTACAACGTGTATCATGACAGGTATATTTATCAGTTACAGCCGTGTAGACAAAGCGATCTGTCGTCAGCTAGCGGAAACGTTACAGATAACTTATGGGGGGCATCAGGTCTGGGTCGATAAAAATCTGGTTGGGGGGCAGGCCTGGTGGGATGAGATCGTCGGGCAGATCGCCGCCAGCGAGGTATTCATCCTGTTGGTATCGCCAGAATCGCTCGATTCGACATACTGCATGATGGAACTCGACGAGGCCCGCCGCCGTCACAAACATATCATCCCGGTTTTGGTGCGGGCACGAACGCACGTCCCAGAGGACATCCGGCGGTTGCATATGATCAGTATGACCGAGGGGATCACCGTGGAGGCGCTGACCGCACTCCAGGCGGCGATCAACCGCATATTGCACCATGTGGTCGCTGTCACCAAACCTTCACGCCCAGCGGCGCGTACCCGCCCAGCCACCGTTAGCTTCACTATCACACAACCAAGCCGAGCAAGTATCCGAGCTAGCGGTGGGATGGCGCTAATGTCGCAGGCTGCGCCGGTGGCCGTGCCGCAAGCGGTTGTCCGTGTGCAGCGGGCCTGGTTGTGGCGGGGCGTGGTGTTTGTGCTGGTCGCGTTGGTTGGGCTGTTGGCCTACTGGTGGCCCCTAACAGAGATTGGCAACACGCAACCAACGCCCGTCATCGTGCCCCAACAGAACGCGATCACCACCTTTCTAGGGCCGACCGCCACCCCCGGCGGCCTGATGCTGTTCTATGACTGGGAATCGCTGATCCTCATCAACACATCGGATGCCGCCATCGACGCTAGCGGGCTGGTATTCACACAGGGCGACATCCAGTTTGAGGGGCACGAGTGGCGCGGCAATAGGCCGTTGGGTGTACTTGGCCCGGCGGAGTGTGTGCAGGTGTGGTCCGACCAGAGCCGGTATCTACCGCCGCCGGAACGTTGCAGCCGCCGGTTACGGTGGCGTCAAAACAGCCAGCCGAACGTTTTCTGGCGGACACAGGCCGGACCGAGCTTCGATGTGAAGTTATACGGGGCAACCATCGCCACCTGCAATGTACAGGCCGGGGCATGTGCCCTCTCGGTTGAATAGCGACCGCCCCGCTTGACGTTGTGCGGTTGTCCTGCTAACTTGGCTGCGACGCCACCACAGAGAAGGGACGCTTGCCCATGTGCGGGATTGCGGGGATGTTAGACTTACGCGGCAATCACCGGGCGGACCTGCCCACCGTCCGGGCGATGTGTGCTGCCATGCGCCACCGAGGGCCGGATGGTGACGGCTTTTATGATCGGCCTAATGTAACGCTTGGGATGCGCCGTTTGAGCATCATTGATGTGAACGGCAGCGACCAGCCGCTATACAGCGCGGATCGGTCGGTGGCGCTGGTATTTAACGGTGAGATTTACAATTACCGCGAGTTGCGCGACGACCTACGCCGCGATGGTTACGCTTTCTATACCAGCGGCGACGGCGAAACGTTAATTCACTTATACCAGCGCGACGGCCTGGAAATGTTCCAATATTTACGTGGGATGTACGCCTTCGCGTTGTGGGATGCCCAGGCCGAACGGCTGCTGCTGGCCGTCGATCATATCGGCATGAAGCCGCTTTATTTGGCAGAGCGCGACGGCCTGCTACACTTCGCCAGCGAAGCCAAGTGCTTGTTCACAGCGCCAACGGCCAACCCGCAACTGAACATCAGCGCGTTAGATACCTACCTGACGTTCGGGTTTCAGGTCGGGCAGTCCACGCTATTTGACGGGGTACGGCGGTTGATGCCGGGGCATTATCTCATCGCGGAAAATGGAGAGGCCCGCGAGCATCGCTACTGGTCCTTTACCACGGACGCCAACGTTTCTCCCCGCCCCACCGATCACATCATCCAACAGACCCGCGACCACCTGCGCGACGCGCTGCGGCTTCATCTGCGTAGTGATGTACCGTTGGGCCTGTTTTTAAGTGGTGGTGTCGATAGCGCCGGGTTGCTGGCACTCATGGCAGCCGAAGAAACCGCCGCGATTAAAACATTCACGGTGGGGTACGATGCCCACACACCCGATAACGAACGCCATCACGCCCGCCGGATTGCGGCGCATTTCCGCACGGACCATCACGAGCGCGTCATCGCTGCCGCCGATTGGTGGGCGTGTTTTGAGCAGTACGTGTATCACCAAGACGAACCGACCGCGAACCCGTCGGCGGTATCTTTAATGTTGTTAGCAGCGGAAACCGCCCGGCATGTTAAGGTTGTTTTGACGGGGTTGGGGGGGGATGAACTGTTCGGCGGGTACCCGCATCATCGTAACATCCCGGCGCTGCTGAGGCGGCAGGCCCGTTGGGGAGATCGGCTAGCCCCCTTTGGCGATATGCTCGGCGGCCTGGAACGCTATTACCCCGCCATGAAACGCTACCGGGTGATCGGCGCGTTGCCGACTTACCTACCCCAACTGCGCCGGGTGGCGCTCCCACGGGATGAGGCGCTGTTACGGGCCTTTAGCTTTGATGGCATGGTGTGGAGCGATGCGCTGCGAGATCGGTTGTATGGGGCCACGCTGCGGGCCAACCAGGACCATAAGCGGCAGGTCTATGCCGAGATTATCGCTCAGAGTTGGCACGACGATCCGCGTGATACGGCGGCGGCGCTGGTAGCCAATACCTGGTTACACGGTAACGCGCTGCTACACATGGATAAAGTCACGATGGCCTACTCGTTAGAGGCACGGGTGCCCCTGTTCGACCCGGTGCTGATGCGCTACGCGGCGGCTATCCCGCCGGATGTGCGCCTAAGCACCAATAAATTTGTACTCCGTGAGGCGTTACGCCCATACCTGCCGGGCTTCGCGCTGGCACGGCCCAAGCAGCCATTCGGCACACCGATCCGCGATTGGTTTGCCCACGAGTTGCGCGAGCCGATCCGGGCTGTGCTGCTAGACCCAGGCGCGATCACACGACCGCTGTTTAACGGCCCGGCCTTGGAACGCACCCTGGAAAATCACTTCCGGGGGCGCGAAAAACAGGAGGAGATCGTTTTCCGGCTGTTAAACCTGGAACTGTGGGCGCAACGGTTCGGGGTGCGGCTGTCGTAGCGACCTAGGGCGATACGCTGGCGTGCATCTGATGCAGCACTTCGCATAACAGTTTGATACCGTCTACGATCACGTTATCCTCTCGCATCGCAAAGCAGATGCGCATGGTGTTGTCGGGCGCATCCTCATGCACAAATGCCCGTTGGCCCAACGCAAAATCGACACCGCGCGCGTTAGCGGCTACCAGCACATCGGACGCGAGCAGGCCATCCGGCAGAGTCACCCAGATGAAGTAGCCCCCGTTCGGTACGACATAATCTAACCAGTTGGGCGCGTGGTCTTGTAAGGTCCGCACCATCAGGTCGTGCTTGTTACCATAGATTTCTCGCGTCCGGGCTAGTTGCGGCTGAATGTCACCCTGGTGGATGACCTCCCCCACAAGCTGCGACATGAACACGCTGGTAGCGGTCGTTTTGAACGGTAACAAGGCATCGACCTGTGCCGGGGTCGCCCATATCCAACCGATGCGCAGCGACGGCATGATGAGTTTAGCAAACGATGCGGTGGTGATCACCCGTCCGCTGTCGGTATCGTAGGCGCGTAACATGGGCGGCGGCTCGTCTTTGTAGTAGAGGAACTGATAGGTTGCATCCTCGATGATGGTAAAGTCGTACTGATGCGCCAGGTCGATTAATCGTTGTCGTTTCTCGGCAGTGTAGTTGTACCCGGTCGGGTTATGGTAGGTGGGGATGGCGTAAAAGAGCGAGATACGCTCGCCGTGTGCCTTGCAGATCGCCTCCAGGCGGTCGATGTCTACGCCATCGGCTAGCATGGGGACGCCCATCACTTGCACATGGCTTAGCTCTAGTTTGTGGATGATAAAGTAGAATGTCGGGTTCTCTACCAGCACCAGATCGCCGGGTTGGGTGATGTAGCGGCATATCTGATCGGTGCTGCTGATGGCCCCACCTGTAATTTGCAAGTCCAGCACACCGACCGATACGCCGGTGGTTGCCGACAACCACGCCCCGACCTGTTCACGAGTCCAGGTGTCGCCGCGCATATCCCCGACGTACTGTAGCGGGCGGTCCCGCATGAATAGTTCGGCGGAGAGTTGAGCGAGTCGGTCGCGGGGGACGATACTCAGATGGGGGTAACCTGTTTTCAAGTCATAAGGCATATCAGAGGTCATAGCAATTTGTCTTTCAAACGCTCAATAAGTTGTTTATCACTATACCCTAAGCGGTGGGCTACGCCAAAGATTATGCCGGTTGGGGGCACATTTCAGATAATTGGCAAGCTATCGGGGTTCCCCCCGATACGCTATCGCTACCTGAGTCTTTACACCAAAATATCGAAACACGCACTAGTGATCGAGCGTTGGCACCTCACCAAGTGAATCCCAGATCTCGATCTTGCCTTTTACCCGCCGGATAACCTCATCCGTGAAGTCGGAGGTTGTCGCGTTGCCGCCCAAGTCCGCGGTGCGAATACCATCAAAGACGGTTTCCATTGTCGCCTCATAGATCGCCCGGCTTGCGATGGCGGTTTTATCGGTGCGAGCGTAGCGCAATACAGCCGCCGACGCCAGGATCATCGCCATGGGGTTAGCGACATTCTTACCGTATAGCGAGGGGGCGGTGCCATGTGGGGCTTCTGTGAGGGCGGTTTTAACATCAAAGTTTTCATCTAATGAAAAAATCACGGATTCCGCGCCGGCAATCGTTCCGAACATCTTCAGCACCAGGTCGCTGAGCGTGTCGCCGTCCCGGTTTAGGGCCGGGATAACCAGACGTTCGCCGGTTGTTTCCAATAGTAGTGCAAAGGTAGCATCGATCAATTGTGGGTTGTAATGGACGGTCGGGTAACGCTCGGCGGCGGCGTCCATTTCTTCTTTGAACATCCCTTCATAGACCGGGCTAACGGTGTACTTTGGCCCACCGAAAACCGTTCCCTGGGTTCGCTTGGCGTAACGGAAGGTAAACTCGGCAACGGCGCGACAGGTGCGGCGTGTTAACGGACGGGTGCTATAGGCGATCTCGTCTAGCCCTTCGCCTTCGCGCCATTCGGTGGCGTTGTAGGCGTCCTCAACCGCCATCCGCACCACCGAGATCGGTGAGTGGACCCCGGCCAGCGGGCGGACACCGGGGATACGCCGCCCGGTACGCAAGATCACCTGTCCGCCGATCCAATCGCGCAAGAGCGCGTTTGGGCTACCCACGTCATCCGGGTTGCCCGGCGTGATGGTCGCCGCTTTGATGCCCAGCCCGGTTGCTTTCAAACGGTCGGCTGCTTCTCGCACGACCTGGTTGTCTGTCTGGCGGCGATTTTCCAACGAGAGGTCATAGGTTTCAAATTCGATTTCATCGGTGTTGATCACGTCTGGCTCTAAGACGCGCAGGGCCTCATCAAGTAATTCTTGCCCGGTTTCGTCACCTTGTAACACGATTACAGTTCGCTTCGGCACGTTGAGTTCGTCCTGTTTTTTTTGATTTTATTTAGAAAACGCTCATATTTTAGGGTAGAATGGCCCATTAGAAAACCGGAGATTGTCAACCACGTCTACCCCACTTTGACGATTTGCGGTATCATGCAAAAAAGATGTGGGCTTATCACACGCCCAGACCTTCCAGCAAATAAGGGGTTGCAATCATCATGATCAAACGAATCCTTTTGACCGCGCTAGTATGGCTCGCGGTTGGCTTAGTCGGGGCACAGGACGACGGCGGGGCCACCGACACCGCCGAAACCAGCGTCAATTACTTTTTTATCGCCTGTGAAGACCTAGCAGTAATCGACCTGAACGGTTTCGCAACACCAGGTTTTGATATTTTCTACCAGGTATTTAACCAGGCTGGCGGCAATGGCGAGGCGCTAACATCGCTGCGCCGGGCCAATGTAGACGGCGAGTACGCTTATAGCGAGCGCATCGCCTACCGTGATGGGCAGCGCGTCGCGCCGGGGGCTATTGCCAGCGCCCGTGTGCTGATCGCACGGACTGAATCGCCAGACGCCCCCGCTTTTGAAACGGTTGTGGATGATATTCAGGATGGATGCAACGACGCGCAGAACCCGCTGCAATCGAGCGATGATGCCGGTGACCCGTTCTCGGGCCAGGACACCAACCCGGACGTTGACGGGATCGCCAACCCAGAGGGCGGCACGCTCAACCCGGTCGTGGTGTTCACGCCAGAGCCAGAGGTGCTAATCGGGCCACGACAGGGGCCACGCAACCCGGAACGCACCGCCAACCCCGGCCTGCTTTTCGCGCTCTGCGATAGCTTCTACCCGGAGGCCCAACCGGGGTTGATCTACGATAGCGATAACGTGCGCGTGTTCTGGTATTGGTATGCAGAAACACCCGAACGACTCCAGGAAAACTTGAGCCAGACCAACTATAACGTGACCATCAACAGCGCCCCGGTCCACACGATCAACGTCAGCAGCGTTCAAGAGCGTAACGGTGTCTACTATACGTTCTTCACCGTGCCGGTCGGCAACTTACGCCCCGGCTGGTATGAAGTCGCTTTCCAGCAGACTTGGAACCAGGCGATCACCGATGGCTTTGGCGATTATGGCCCTGGTACGGGGGTATCGGAGATCAAAACGAACTGCAACTTTAAGGTAGAACCCAACCCCACTGGGGCCGGTGTGGTCTACAGTGGTATGTATATCGGCGCGGATACCCCTTCGCACAACTTCGAACAGGCCATTATCCAGCAACAGGTCATCCAAACGTACTTGGAAGAGCGTAGTAATGTGGGGCAGCGTGGCGATGCACCGTCAACGAACCCAACCGCAACACCGGCCCCCGCCAATTAAGCATGTCGGAGCTACAACAACAGGCACAAGACCTGTTTAACATCACGCTCACCGACCAGCAGGACGCCCAGTTTTCGCGGTTGCAGGGCTTACTGCTGGAGTGGAACACGCGGATAAACCTAACCGCAATCACCGAGCCGGGCGCGATCCGTACCCGGCACTTTTTAGATTCGCTGTCTGTTACCCGCGTAGCGGACCTGACAACCCCACAGGCTGTTTTAGATGTGGGGACCGGGGCGGGGTTCCCTGGCCTACCGCTGGCGATTAGCTTCCCGGCTTTGAACGTCGCGTTGATGGATGCTACTGGTAAGAAAATCGACTTTGTGCAGCATGTGATCGATACGCTCGGTTTGACCAACGCCCACGCCTTCCAGATGCGGGCGGAGGATGCCGGGCGCGAAACCGCCCACCGCGCTAAGTACGATCTGGTGCTGGCACGGTCGGTTGCCCGGATGCCAACCCTGATGGAGTATACGCTCCCGTTAGCGGCCATCGGCGGGCATGTGATCGCCATGAAGGGGAAAACCGCCCAACAGGAAGCGGTAGATGGCCGCCGAGCGATCATCGCGCTAGGTGGTGAACTGAAACGGATCGAACCCATCGCCTTACCGGACCCCACCGGAAGCCGGACACACTATCTGGTCCACATCGAAAAAGTAAGCCGCACCCCCGGCGAGTTCCCCCGCCGCGCCGGGACACCCGCCCGCGAGCCGCTGCTGTAGTTTGAATTGCAAGGGGCCATCGTGCTGACCCCTTGTACATAGCACACCCTGCCCAAGCGGGTTCCCTCTCTCAATCGCCCTCATGCGTCGTGACAATCAAAACTTGCTGGCATGACATTTGTCATACCACAGTAGAAACCCATTCTAGTTTGCGGTAAAAAAAGTGTGTAACTCTTGTAATAAGTGTAGATTTCTTATAGGATTTACACAGGTTTTAGAGATTTTGGCAGTGTTATTGTGAGAGTAAACACCTAATGGCTAAACCTTCCTTCTTGAGCAAGCCCCCGGCAAAACGCGAACCCACCGAAGCCGACCGCCAACGCGCCGCCCGCCTGACCAAACGGCAGTACGTGCGCTTTGCGTTTTACAAAATAGACCCGGCTTGGCGTCGGTTAGAACCGGACGTGCAAACACGCCATAAGCGTGATCTGCTGGATGTGATCCGGGGCTTTAATCGTCAGATGTTGTTACGCCCGTATAGTACCATCGGCACCCGTGCCGATACCGAACTGCTGCTATGGCAGATCGCAGAAACGCCGACCGCGTTCCACGACTTAGCGGCGGCGATCTTCCGAACCGAAATGGGCGCTTATCTGCAATTGGCGTACTCCTATTTTGCGCAAACAAAACGCTCGCTTTATGAGATTCGCGTCCCGGCCCCAGACGGAGAAGACGAGGAAGACCCAGAAGAACGGCTGGTGATCGACCCGACCGAGGCCAAGTATCTGTTTGTGTATCCGTTTATCAAAACCCGTGAGTGGTATCAGCTTTCGCAGGCGGCCCGCCAGGGGATGATGGATGAGCATATCACGGTCGGGCGTAAGTATCCGTCAATCCGCCTGAACACGACCTACAGCTTCGGTATCGACGATTACGAGTTTATCGTGGCTTTCGAGACGGACGAGCCGAGCGACTTCTTGGACCTGGTGCAAGAACTACGTGAATCGACCGTGAGTATGTACACGCTGCAAGATACGCCCCTCTTTACCTGCGTGAATATGCGCCTGTCGGAAGCACTCGACGCGCTCGGCGGGCCGCCGGTGGCGGAAGCCATCGACCCGAACGAGCAGCGCGAATTGTGGATCGATGTGTGCCCGCTGGATGAGATCGGGCCGGGTGAAACCAAAACGGTTTTCTTGGATGGCAAGATGGTCGGCGTGTTCAACATCAAGGGCGAGTTGTACGCCATCAATAACCGCTGCTCACATGCACGCGGCCCCCTTAGTGAAGGCGAGATCAACACGGAGGAGTGCAGCGTTGTGTGCCCGTGGCATTACGGTAAGTTCGACCTCAAGACCGGGCAAGCGATAGACGGTGTGGTCAACAAGCCGGTTGCGTCGTATAACGTCGAAGTCCGTGATGGGGTGGTGTGGGTTGGCACCCGTGCCCCCGTCCATGCTTAATGTTTGCAAGCAAAACAGGGATAACTAACGAATGAGTATCAAAGGGGCACAGTCCCCCAACGCGCCCAAGTACGACGATCACGCCCGTGAGTATGACGCGGTGCTGGTCATGAGTTTTGGCGGCCCAGAAAAACCGGACGATGTGGTCCCGTTCTTGAAGAATGTGACAACCGGACGCAACATCCCGGAGGAACGGCTGGAGGAAGTCGGGGAGCATTATTATATGTTCGGCGGCAAAAGCCCGATCAACGACCAGAACCGCGCTTTGATCGCCGCGCTGCGCGAGGAACTCGCGGAACACGGCCTGGACCTGCCTGTCTACTTTGGCAACCGCAACTGGCATCCGATGGTCGAAGATACCCTCCGGCAGATGAAAGCGGATGGCGTCAAGCGGGCGCTGGCGTTTTTCACTAGCGGCTTTAGCTGCTATTCCGGTTGCCGGCAGTACCGCGAGGACATTATGCAGGCACAAGAAGCTATCGGGGAGGGCGCACCGACGTTCGACAAAATCCGGGTGTTTTATAACCATCCAGGGTTCATCCACCCAGTAGCGGACGCCGTGCGCGATGCCTTATCCGGTTGGGATGCCGATCAACGGGATGATGTACGCCTTATCTTCACCGCCCACAGTATCCCCATGGGGATGGCCCGCCATAGCGCCTACGAAGCCCAACTCAAAGAGGCGTGTCGCATCGTAGCGGAAGATGTGCTGGACCACCACAATTACACGCTCGTCTACCAGAGTCGGTCGGGGCCGCCGCACGTCCCCTGGCTAGAACCGGACATCTGCGACTACATGGAAGAAATCCATGCGCAGGGTGTTAACAACATTGTGATCGCCCCGATTGGCTTTATCAGCGATCATATGGAAGTCATGTTCGACCTGGATACCGAAGCCCGGCAGCTTGCCGATGAACTGGGTATGAACATGGCCCGCGCTGCGACCGTCCACATGGAAAAACCCTTTGTGCAGATGGTCCGTGAGTTGATCGTGGAGCGCATGACGGAAAACCCGGAGCGCCCCGCGCTCGGCAAACGCCCGGCCAATCACGACATCTGCCCGATGGATTGCTGCTTACCAGGGGGCCGCCCGATGCCAAAAACGGGCCAGGGCCAGGCCGCCAGCAGTTAGCCATGATGACCGGGGGCGGTGACGGATGCCGCCGTTCCCCGGTATTTACGCGCAAGGGGATCAGAAAAACCATTTCATGTTATTACTTACCGGACTTAACCACCACACCACGCCAATTGAAATCCGTGAGCAGTGTTATATTGAAACCGAACAGTTGCCGTCGCTGCTGCTTCAGATCAAGCAACTGGCGGGGATTGAGGAAACGGTCGTGATCTCGACCTGCAACCGGCTGGAAGTGTACACGGTGGCCCAAAACGCCACCAGCATTAGCGCAATCACCCGTGTGATCTGCGGCTATTACGGGCTAAACGACGAGTTGATCGGCTCCCATCTGCACATCGAACAGGATCAACGCGCTGTATCTCACCTGATGCGGGTGGCTTCTAGCCTGGATTCGATGGTGTTGGGCGAAGCGCAAATTTTGGGGCAAGTACGCAACGCGCTCAGCGCGGCAGTGACGGCGGGCACAGCTGGCACGCTGCTACATCGGCTGTTCGAGCGAGCGATGCACGCGGGCAAGCGTGCCCATGCCGAAACGCTGATTGGGGAGCATACCACCTCTATTAGCCACGCCGCCGCCCGGCTGGTGATCGACCACGCCCCTGCCCCAGATGCGGATGTACTGATCGTCGGGATCGGGGAGATGGGCGCACTGGCGGCTCAGGCCCTCACGGACCGGGGTTATCACAACATTCACATTGTCAACCGCACATATAACCACGCCTGCGACCTGGCCGAGCGTATCGGCGCGACCGCGCATGAGTGGTCTTTCGTATGGGATCGGCTGGTCGAAGCAGATGTCGTCATCAGCGCGACCGGGGCACCGCACATGGTACTGTATCAGCAGGATATGCGGCATGTGGTCACCCGCCGCGATCATAAGCCGTTGGTGTTGGTGGATATTGCCGTCCCGCGTGATATTGACCCGCACATCAACACGCTGCCAAACACGCGGGTTTACGATATTGACACGATGCAGGGCGTCGTAGACGATAACGTCGCCCAACGCTTGGAGGCCGTCCCACAAGTCGAGGAAATCGTGGCGGAAGAAACCGCGAAGTATGTCGCGTGGTTGCAAGAACGCAGCGTGACCCCGGTGATCTGCCAACTGCGGGAGGAAGTGCAGGCGGTCGTCCAGGATGAGCTAGCCGACGCGCTGAACAAATTACAAAGCCTGAGCGAGCGGGATCAGGCGGTCGTCCAACGCATGGCCCACCGCATCTTAAACAAGGTATTGCACGCCCCGACCGTTGGCCTACGCGCCCACGCCGCCAACGGCGACGGCGACGAGTATGCCCAGGTGATCCGTGAGTTGTTCGACCTGATGCCGGATGTCCGATGAATACGATCCGGGTCGGCACACGCGGCAGCCAACTGGCACGCTGGCAGGCGAATTATATTTCCGGGTTACTGCGGGCACATTACCCGGCGGCGACCATCGAGATTGTGATTCTCAGCACCAAGGGCGATCAAATTTTGGATAAGTCGCTGCCGAGCATCGGCGGGAAGGGCTTGTTTACTGCCGAACTGGAACGGGCGCTGCTGGAGAACGAGATCGACTGCGCCGTCCATAGCCTGAAAGACTTGCCCACCGACCACCCGGCGGGCCTGACGGTCGGCGCGATCCCGGCGCGTGCCCCGGTTGAGGATGTGCTGATTAGCCGGGGGCGCATCCCACTAACGGACCTCCCCGATCAGGCCGTGATCGGGACGAGCAGCTTACGCCGGGCTTCACAGGTCAAGGCGGCCCGGCCAGACCTGCGCATTATCGACATTCGGGGTAACGTCCCGACGCGCATCGAGAAGGCGCTCAACCCGGACGGCCCCTACGACGCGACGATCCTGGCGCAGGCGGGGGTGGAACGGCTAGGCTTGATGGACCAGATCACCGAGATCATGCCGCTGGTGACGATGCTACCCGCACCGGGGCAGGGTGCTATCGGCGTACAGTGTCGGGACAATGCCGCCTCGCTGAACGTGTTCGCGCCGTTGGTGGATGAACCGACTCGCGTTGCGGTTACAGCGGAGCGTCGCTTCTTGCAGGCGCTTGGCGGCGGCTGTGCCGTCCCGGTGGCGGCTTACGGCGCGGTTGATGGCGATCAAATTCGGTTGCGGGGGCGTGTCGGCAGGCCGGACGGACGCCGGATCATCGAAGTTGTGGGCGAAACTACTCTGGCCGACGCCGCCAGCCTGGGCGATGACCTGGCCCGGCAAGCCATCGCAGACGGCGCAAACGAGATTCTAGCGGAGGTACGCGGGTGAGCCTGACGGGTAAGCGGGTGGTGATGACGCGGGCGTGGCACCAGATCGCAGGGCTACAGCGCCGCCTGAATGATGCGGGCGCAATCGCGACGGTTTACCCGTGTATCGAGATTCAGCCCAGCGACACCCCCGCCCACCATAACGCTATCGAACAGGTTGAGTATTTCGACTGGTTGATTGTCACCAGCGCCAACACGGCCTATGCGCTTAGCCGGTGGCCGTTGACAGTGGAGGCGGTCAAGATCGCGGCAGTTGGTGCGACAACCGCCGCCGCCATCCGTGAGCATTTGGGGGCGGCGGTCGATTTCACACCACCGATACAGCTGGCCGGGTCGCTGGCGGCGACGTTGCCATTACAAGCGGGGGAGCGCGTGTTCCTGCCGCAGTCCGCCCGTGCCGACGATTCGTTAGCGGCGGCCTTGCGGGGCCGTGGCGCGAGTGTAACCGCCGTCCGCGCCTACCAGACGGTAATCGGCTCTGGCGGGGCGGACCTCCCGGCGTTGCTAGCCCAACATCAGATCGACGCGATCACGTTTACCAGTGGCAGCACGGTCGAAAACCTGACGGCCCGGCTGGGCGGGCAAACGCCCGTTCAGGTTCCGGCGGCGTGCATCGGGCCATCAACCGGGGCCGTTGCCACCGACTACGGCTACCAAACCGTGATCATCCCAGAGCGTGACTACAGTTTAAACGGGATGATCGATGGGCTGGCAGCTTACTTCACATAAGCCAAGGAGATTTAACGTTATGGTTGTTTCCGATTCAGCTAACCCACCCATCCACCCGACAGCCCGCCCGCGCCGCACCCGCCGCACCGCCAACCTGCGGCGGATGGTCCGTGAGACGCTAATCACACCAGCGGATTTCACCTATCCGTTGTTTGTGCGTGAGGGCGTGGACGATGTGCGCCCGATAGCGTCGATGCCGGGGCAAAAACAGTTCACGGTCGATCATCTGGCGGCAGAAGCGCGTGAGATCGCCGCGTTGGGTATCCCGGCGGTGATCCTGTTCGGTATCCCAACGAAAAAGGACGCTTGCGGCAGCGAGAACTACAACCCGCAAGGGGTTGTCCCGCGTGCGATCCGGGCCATCAAAGAGGCCGCGCCGGAATTGGTGGTGATCTCCGATATGTGTTTCTGTGAGTACACCGATCATGGTCACTGTGGGATCATCAACGCTCGCGGCGATGATCACTATACCACCACCCTACCGGAAGGCTACCTACTCAACGATCCCACGCTCGATCTACTGGGGCGGGCGTCTGCCGTCCATGCGGGGGCCGGGGCCGATATTATCGCGCCATCCGGTATGATCGACGGGATGGTTGCGGCGATCCGGGCAGCACTGGATGCGGACGGTCACGCCCAGGTGAGCGTGATGAGCTACGCCGCCAAGTACAGCAGCGCCTTTTACGGTCCGTTCCGCGATGCCGCCGAAAGCCCGCCCACGTTTGGGGATCGTTCGGAATATCAGATGGACCCGGCCAACCGGCGTGAGGCCCGTAAGGAAGTAGCTATCGACGTTCGGGAAGGGGCGGATATGCTGATGGTCAAGCCGGCGCTGCCCTACCTCGATATTCTGGCGGACCTGCGCGCTAGCTACGACCTGCCGACGGCGGCCTATCAGGTCAGCGGTGAGTTTAGCATGATGCACGCTGCCGCCGAACGCGACTGGATCGACTTACGGCGGGCGGCACTAGAGAGCCTGACGAGCATCAAACGTGCCGGGGCGGATATGATCCTGACCTACTTTGCCAAGGATGCGTCCCGCTGGCTAGACGAAGCATAAGTTGTACCGTGAAATAGATAAAAAAGGACGATGCTATGACAACCAATTCCCCCGCCTCGTTGCCGAATGCGGCCACCATCGAACAACACGCACGCTTTTTGAAAGCGTGCCGCCGCGAACCCGTAGACGCGGTGCCGATCTGGTTGATGCGGCAGGCCGGGCGCTACATGGAGGAATACCGCGAACTCCGTAAGACCTACGGCATCCTGGACTTGATCAAAACGCCGGAACTGGCGCGAGAGGTCACCATGCAGCCGATCAACGCCTTTGACCTGGACGCGGCGATTATCTTTGCGGACATCCTGCCGCCGCTGGAAGGCATGGGCCTGGACCTGGAATTTGTGCAGGGTGAAGGCCCCCTCATCCATAACCCGGTACGCACCGCCGCCGATGTGGACGCGCTCGCCACCCCAGCCCCACATGAGGCGCTATGGTTCACGCTAGACGCGATCCGGCTGACCCGCGAAAGCCTGGACGAGCGCGGCATCCCGTTAATCGGCTTCAGTGGCGCACCGTTTACGCTGGCATCCTACGCAGTGGAGGGCGGCGCGAGTAAGAACAAGGTCCACCTGAAAAGCCTGATGTATACCGACCCTGCCGCCTGGGATACGCTCATGACCAAGCTAGCGGATGTGGCAGGGCAATACCTGCTGGCCCAGGCCGAAGCCGGGGCGCAGGCGCTCCAACTGTTTGATAGCTGGGTGGGCGAGTTATCCCCAGCAGATTACCGCCAGTACGTGCAGCCGTACAGCAAGCGCACCTTAGACATCGCACGCGGGGCCGGCGTACCGTTAATCCACTTTGGGACCAATACCAACGGGATGCTGCCGGAAATCCGGGAGGCGGGCGGCGATGTGATCGGCGCGGATTGGCGCATCGACATTGACGCCGCTGCCGATCTGTTGGGCGATGGTGTCGCGATCCAGGGCAACCTGGACCCGGTGGCGCTCCATGCGCCCTGGCCGCAACTCAAGCAGCGTGCCCAGGCCATTCTGGACCGGATGCGCGGGCGCGACGGTTTCATCTTTAACCTGGGGCACGGCATCATCAAGACCACGCCCCCAGAAAACGTTAAACGACTGGTAGATTTCGTCCATGAGTACAGCACCAAATAACGTGATCGTGGTCGGCGGCGGGGTCGCCGGGTTAGCTGCCGCCTACCATCTGCAAAAATGCGACATCCGCTATACACTGCTCGAAGCCGCCGACCGCCCCGGCGGGCTGGTGCAAACGGTGACGATGGGCGATGGCTGCCAGGCCGAACTCGGCCCGGATGCGTTTATCACGCGCAAGCCCTGGGCGCTAGAGCTAGCAACCGAGCTTGGCCTGACGCCGGTGCTACAGTCGGTCAACGACACCCGCGAGCGTATCTACGTGCTGGTTAATGGGCGCTTAGAGCCTCTCCCGGACGGGCTGCGGCTGCTGGTCCCGACCAAGTTCGGCCCGTTTTGGCGCTCCCGGTTACTGTCGCCGTGGGGCAAGCTGCGGATGTTGGCGGATTGGGTGATCCCGGCGAAGGGTGACCGGGCCGACGAATCGCTGGGGGATTTTGTGCGGCGGCGGCTGGGTCGGCAGGCGCTCGAGCGGCTCGCGGACCCGTTGCTGGGCGGGGTATACAATGCGGAAATGGAACGTCAGAGCATCCTGGCGACCTTCCCACAATACCGCGATTTAGAAGCCAAACACGGTAGCCTGATCCGTGGGATGCGGGCGGCGGCGAGCCGTTCGCACCGAGACGACGCGCCGCCCGCGCTGGTATCGTTTGAGGGCGGGATGGGCGCGTTTGTTGGGGCACTGGCGGGTACGCTCGGCGGGGACGTTCGGTTAAACGCCTCGGTCGAGCAGATCGACCGCCACAATAACGGGTATCGCGTTCGGCTGGCGGCGGGGGATACGTTAGAAGCCGCCGCCGTGATCGTGGCAACGCCTGCCAATGTGAGCGCCCGCCTGTTGACGTTAGTTGCGCCGGGGGCAGCGGGCCACCTGGCAGGCATCCGGTATGAGGGCGTCGGGAGTATCTCGTTAGCTTATCGGCGTGGGGATGTGCCGCACCCGTTAGACGCTTACGGTGTGGTCATCCCGGCGCAGGCGGGGCGCAATATTGACGGGATGCAGTGGAGCAGCGCCAAGTGGCCGGGCCGTGCCCCGGAGCCTATCGCGTTGTTGCGGGTGTTCTTTGGGGGGCCGCATACCCGGCCCATGCTCGATCAAAGCGATGCGGACCTGCTCGCCCTTGTACAGCGTGAATTAAGCGACCTGCTCGGCATCCAAGCGGAGCCACTGCACTACACCATCGGGCGCTGGCGGGACGCCTACCCACAGTATGACGTGGGCCACCTGGATCGTATCGCACAGGTGATGCGGGCGCTCCCGGCGGGGGTGGCGCTGGCCGGGAACAGTTATCGGGGGGTCGGCCTACCGGATACGATCCATAGTGCGCAACAAGCGGCCCAGAAAATCAACCAATATCTGCATCCACCACCCAAAAAGAGATTTAACGAAATTGCCGGGTCTAAGACGGTGGCACACCTTGGGTACACAGGGGGGCGCGGCTAAATCGACAAGAGAGCGGCTTATCATCTAACATATGCCTGCTGTGAGATAGCAAGTAACTGCTCAGGGGCTTCACCCCCGGACACCCACAAGCTTTTGCAAGAGCTTGACCAAAACTTTAGCTGTAAAAATCGTCTAAGCCGTCATCTGGGATGATAAAATAGACGCTTTTTGCCCACTTTTTCTGGAAAAAGTGGTGGGGTGTGGGGTGAAACCCTATCGAGATGACAGTTTCGTATATTAATTGTAGTGGGTTTAAATCACGGGAGAAACCATTTTGACGAATCAGACGTATACCATCACGCAATCGGAACGGATTTTTGAGCGTGCCCAACACCTGATGCCGGGCGGCGTTAACAGTCCGGTTCGGGCGTTTGGGAGTGTGGGCGGCACACCCCGCGTCATTGATCGGGGTGAGGGCGCGTATATGTACGACGTAGACGGCAATCGGTATATCGACTATGTGCTATCGTGGGGGCCGTTGGTACTGGGCCACGCTCACCCGGTTGTGGTGGCGGCCTTACAAGAAACGCTGTTACGCGGGACGAGCTATGGCGCACCAACTGCCCTGGAGAACGACTTGGCCGAACTGGTGATCGATACGATTCCGTCAATTGAGATGATCCGCTTTGTCAATAGTGGGACGGAAGCCTGTATGAGTGCGCTCCGGTTGGCGCGGGCCTATACCGGGCGCGATAAGATCATCAAGTTTGCCGGGAACTATCACGGGCACGCTGATATGCTGCTGGTGCAAGCCGGGAGTGGGGTAGCGACCTTCGGCCTGCCGGATTCGCCCGGTGTACCCGGTGGGACGACCAATAACACGCTGATCGCGCCGTACAACGACCTGGCAGCGGTGCGCGAGTTATTCGAGCAGCACCCAGACGAGATCGCCGGGGTGATTGCCGAGCCCATCGCCGCCAATATGGGCTTTGTGTTGCCAGACGAAGGCTACCTGCAAGGCTTGATCGACGTGTGCCACGAGTACGGGGCGGTGATGATTCTGGATGAGGTGATGACCGGCTTTCGGGTGTCGGTGGGGGGAGCGCAAGCGGCGTTCAATATCGACCCGGATATTACGTGCCTGGGCAAAGTGATCGGCGGCGGGTTACCTGTTGGGGCCTATGCTGGCAAGCGGGAGATCATGGAGCAGGTCGCGCCGGTTGGGGCGATGTACCAGGCGGGGACGCTCAGCGGCAACCCGCTAGCGATGGCGGCTGGGTTGGCTACGATTACCGAACTGCGGCGCGAAGGTGTGCATGAGCAGGCCGCCGCCAATGCCCGCACGCTGATCGATGGGATTGAGGCGATCTGCGAGCGTCATCATGTAGCACTACAGGCTAATGCGCGTGGGAGCATGATCGGCTTTTACTTCTTGACCGAGGCGGGGGCGGTCATCCGCGATTATGCCACTGCCAAGCAATACGCGCATACCGAGCGTTACGCTGCATTTTACCATGAGATGCTGCGGCGGGGGGTGTACATGGCTCCCAGCCAATTTGAAGCCGGGTTTATGAGCGCCGTCCATAGTTCGCAGGATTTGACCGATACGTTAGTGGCTTTCGAGCAAGCGATACAGGTTATCCGCTGATGATCGTTTCGGTGATTTATTGATCGGGCGCTCATGTATTTCTGGTAGGATAGTTGAAAGTAAATCTAAAATAAGCGAGGTATTTTATGGGTAGCGAAAAAGTACAAAAAACCGAACAAGAGTGGCGTCAACAACTAACAGATGATCAGTATATTGTGCTGCGCCAAAAGGGGACCGAACGCCCCTTTACCGGGAAGTACGTCGATGAGAAGCGGGACGGGGTGTATCAGTGTGCCGCGTGTGGTAATCCGCTTTTTTCGTCGGACACAAAGTTTAAGTCCGGGAGTGGGTGGCCTTCCTTCTACGATGTGATTAACGAAGGGAATGTCAAAATGGTGGAGGATTTATCCCATGGGATGCGCCGTACTGAGGTTGTGTGCGCTCGGTGTGGTGGGCACCTGGGGCATGTTTTCCCGGATGGCCCCGCCGATAAAACCGGCCTGCGCTATTGCATTAATTCGGTGTCGATCCAACTGGATAAGGACGCTGAGTAGCGCGTTATAGGTCGCGTTTGCGAATAGTGTAACAACGCTGGGGGTTCGTCACCAAACCCCCAGGGCTTTTGCAAAGTTACATAACTGATGCTTGGGCGCTGCCCAAACTTGTCACTTTTGGCAAAAAGTGAACAAACACTTTAGATTTTGACCTGGTTTCGGGAACATTGATTCCTCGGCAATTTATTTTAGGGCGCAATCATCCTGGGAGATAAACGCGATATGAATCGATTTTTACTGATGGTGGCGGCGCTCTTAGGGTTTTTGGCGGTCGGGTTAGGGGCTTTCGGGGCACATGCGCTCGAAGCGCACTTCGCCGCTAACCCGACGCGCCAACCGACCTACGAAACCGCGGTACAATATCAGATGTTCCATGTTGTTGGGCTGCTGGCGGCGGCCTACTTGAGTGGGCAAACGCCCGGTCGCTTACCCCGGTTGGCTGGCTGGCTGTTCGTGGCGGGGACGGTTTTATTTAGCGGGAGCCTGTATATTCTGGCGGTTTTTCAGATCGGGGTGATGGGGGCGGTGGCTCCGTTGGGGGGGGTGTCTTTGCTGGTCGGGTGGGCGTTGCTCGGCCTGGCGGGGTGGCAACAGGCCAGCAGTTAACCCGTCGCTAGACCTGGATATTTGCCAGAAGTTCGGCGAGTTCGTCGCCATAGAGTCGTAAACGCTGCGGGCCGATCCCGTCTACCTGCGCCAGTTCTTCGACGGTTTGCGGCAGCGTGCGGGCGAGTGTCCATAGGACTTCTTTTTGCAACACCACATCGGACCCCACGCCGCGCTCGAGCCCTTTTTCTTTGCGCCACTGTTGCAGTACAAAATAGCGGTCGGCAACATCCGGTGCGGGGGGCTGTGGGAGTGGTGGGGGTTGTGGCGGTGGGGCCTGTTTGCCGCGTTGGATCGCATCCAGAATACGGTCGCCGTACCATCGCACCTGCGCCCCTGGCATCCCTTTGGCTTCTGATAGGGCGCGTAAGTTAGCCGGTTGTACGAGCGCAAGGTTAACCAGCATCCGGTTTGTAAGCACCTTAAATGTGGGCATGTCCTCCTCGGCGGCGATCTGCTCGCGTAGCAGGTATAATTCTCGCAAGACGGCCATATGCTTTAGCGGGACGGCGTTAGGTCGTCCCAGTTTCCAGTAGCCCTCATAATCCGTTGTGTTATCCGCTGCCGGGATATTGGCTGCTTCCTCGAATAACTCTAGTGCCTCGTCAAAGCGCCCCATGGCTTCTAATTCCGCCCGCAAGATGTCTCGTAGGCCCGGCAGATAATGGGTATCCATCTGGGCGTAGTGCAGGCTATCGGGTGGGAGTGGGCGCATTCCCCAGTCATCGAGCTGATGGCTTTTATCTGGCTGGACATGGAAAAATCGCTTTAGCATCGCGGCCAATCCGAACGAGGTATAGCCCACCAACCGCGCCGCGATCATCGTGTCGAATAGGCGGGTAATCTCGAACCCAAAATCGCGCTTGAGCGTCATCAGGTCGTATTCCGCTGCGTGCAATATAATCTCTATCGACGGGTCGCTTAGTAGCACGCCTAACGGGGACATATCCGCGATAGAAAACGGGTCGATGATGAAATCCTGATCGCGTGTCGAAAGCTGGACAAGGCACACACGTTCTTTGTAGGCGTAGAGGCCATTTGATTCGGTATCGAGTGCGAGTAAATCCTCACGGGATAGCTCGACGGACAACCAGCGCAACGATTCGGCATCGTCGATATAGTGAAAGGCGGGCAAACGAGGGGTCATAGCCAGCCCCGCCGCCTGAAATAAAACAACAGAAACGTGACCACCAATATCATCATAGCGTTGATAACCAGAAACGCTTGCGGGTTGTCATCAAATGGCAGGTCCACATTCATCCCATAAATGCTAGAAATTAGCGTTAACGGCATCATGATGACCGAAATCACCGTTAAGATACGCATGACTTCGTTGATGCGATGGCTAGCGAGCGTATCGGCTGTTTCCGCGAGATTGCCGATCATCTCGAAATCCTCATCCACAAAGTCGCGAGCCTTGCTCATGTGGTCCACCAGGTCCCCGAAATATTCCTCAAAATCTTCATGGATGATGGGGTGTTGTGTGTGTTCAAGTTCTTCTAATATGGGGACCTGCTGGCGGATAATGCGCCGTAGCGCCAACACATCACGGCGGACCAGCACAATCTCTCGGATGACCTGGCGCGAGTCTGGCATGAAGATAATTTCCTCAATGCCCTGAATATTTTTATCGACTTTACGCAAGATCGGGAAGATATAGTCGATCAATTGGTCGATGATGGTGTAAAACGTATGATTCGCACCGCGCCCAAGGTATCGCTCGCGCATGGCAGCATCTTGTTCACATTGTTGAAAAAATTGGGTTAGCGGTTTGAGCGACCCATCATGAATGGTGATGACATAACCGCGCCCGATGATCAAGTTAATCTCCCGCGCCCGCGAGAGCCGCTGTACCGGGTCCCATAGTGGGAAGTGCAACACCACGAACAGATAATTCTCGTCCTCGTCCAGCTTGGGGCGTTCGATTGGACTAAGAATATCCTCCAGGTTAAGTGGATGTAGGTAGCTGTACTCTTGCCGTAACGCCTCGATATCGTCCGGTGTGGGGTGTATGATGTTGGTCCAGATTACCCGGTCGTGTTTCATTTTATAGGTCGTCATGGGGTATATTATCTATGCCGGCAACAACGCTGGCAAGCGTAAGTTAACCTCAATTTCCCCGTGGCCAAATTCGCCACCAGGGCTATTGCAAAGTCCAGTTTTCACAGCGCGGGGACGCTGTCCCCGCCCGCTGCAAAGGGTTGGCACCCTTTGAACCCGCGTTTTCGGACGCAAATCGTCCGAAAGGATAAGTTTTTGTTCACTTTTTTCAAAAAGTAACGGGTTTGGGCAGCGCCCAATAGTCAGCCATGTCACTTTGCAAAAGCCCTAAATTCGCCGCCCACCCCCTTGACAGTTCACCGGGCCTTTGCTAACATTCCGAAAGTTAGCACATAGTCCACCATAGCTCAGCGGCAGAGCAATCGGCTGTTAACCGATGGGTCACTGGTTCGAATCCAGTTGGTGGAGCAAGACCGTCACAAGCTTTGTGGCGGTTTTTTGATCCGGTGTTAGCGTCCGGTTCGGTTGCGCTGGTAGATAATTCGCAACCCCTCTAATGTGAGTTCTGGCTCAATGATGTCAATGGCGTCGGTGTGTTCGTGGAATAAGCGGGATAAGCCGCCAGTCGCAATCACTTTGATCGGTTTATCGGTTGGGGTGTCCGCTTTGAGGCGCTGTGTCATGCCTTCGATCATCGCCACATATCCCCAGAAGAGGCCAGATTGCATGGCGTGGATGGTATTGGCCCCAATCGGACGCGGGGGCGGTTGGAGGTCTACTTTGTGCAACCGGGCGGCCCGGCTGACGAGCGCATCCATGGCAACATGAATCCCGGTGGTGATGGCCCCACCGATATAGGCGTTATCCTCCGATAACACATCAAACGTGGTGGCTGTGCCAAAGTCGATGATAATTGCCGGGCCACCGAACAGGGCCGCCGCTGCCGCCGAGTTCACAATCCGATCGGCCCCGGCTTGTTCTGGCTGGTCGATGGCGATATGGATACCGGTATCTGTGGTTTGGTTGACGACTAGCGGTTCGATCTCTAAATATTGCTGGACCATTTCTTTGAATGACAACGTTAATACCGGTACGACGCTGCTGATGATCACATCTGTTACCGCCCGATACCCCAGGTCGGCTGTTGCCAGGAAGTTACGCACCAGCACCGCGTATTCATCCGGCATCTTATTCTCGACTGTCCGCGCCCGCCAACTGAGTTGCCAGGCGTCGTTATGCCACAGGCCGAGGTAAATATTGGTATTACCGATGTCGATAGCAAGCAACATGCTGTGATGTCCGTTTCTGTTGGGGTCGCTTACCGACAGGGAGAGCGACCTGGGCGGTTGCAGAAGGTATCCTGTAGTGTGCCGGTTGCGCCGTAGTCTGCGAGCATTTCGCGGGAAAACATAAAATCGATCTGCGAGTTGTTGGCGTGGCAGTCGAAGCAGGCAAACACGGATTCATCGGAAATTTGCCCGGTTTCCGGGTCGAACGAAAAGTAATTCCAGCGTCCGGCCCGTTCATCAGTCTGATAATCGCCCGGCTGCCAATAGTCGCTTTTCACCGCTACATGGATATTGCCGGTTAGCTCGGTGCGGTCTCCCCCGCGCACCTGATGCGCCTCAATCACGATCACTGTTTGATCCGGTAGGCGGGCGGTGCTGTTGGTGGCAACGACGGCCCCGGCCCCCGGCGTGATGTACAGATCGCGGGTGCGGTTATCCGGGCGGGTGATGGTCGCATAATGCACCAAGTCATCTCGATAATTCGCCAAACCTGGAATATCCGTATTTAAGATGCCGACCGCTTTGGTTGTGCTGGGCGGCTGCAACAAAACCAGCCCACCCACCAGCGCAGCAAAGGCCGCGATCAGTGCCAGATAATGCGCTCTCATGGCTGAAAAGTCCCTCGCCAAACATTTTTATATAGACCCCACCCCACCATTTTTCCCAGAAAAAGTGTAACTACTCAGGTACTCGCCTGAATACCCCCATCCCCTAGCCC
>DAOTUA010000322.1:0-3169 GCA_034437355.1 Anaerolineae bacterium
GGTTAGCGAAGATGCCATCCCAACCAACACGCCGACCCCGGCCCCATCTGACACGCCGACCCCGGCCCCAACTAACACCGCGGCCCCATCTGACACGCCGACCCCGGCCCCATCCGACACGCCGGATCAAACAGCCACCGTCGCCGCGCAATCTACCGTAACCGCCGTAGCGATAGCCGCATCCATTGAGGAAACCAACACCGCACAATCGACAGCCAACGCGCAAGCAACCACCAACGCGCAAGCAACCGCCGATGCGATGGCCACCGCCGACCTGCTCACCGCCACCGCCGGGGCCGACGCCACCGCCAACGCTCAAGCAACTGACAATGCTCAGGCGACCATCGACGCCGACGCCACCGCCACCGAACAGGCCGCCACACAAGATGCGGTCGCCAATGCCACCGCCACCGAACAAACCCTGGCGGATTTACAGGCCGAGGCCACCGGGACCGCCAGCCTACAACAGACTTTGAGCGCCGAAGCCGCCACCATCAATGCCGAAGAAACTGCCGGGCCGACACTAACCCCCACCGGCGGACCGCGTGACACGGCCTCGGCAACGCCCGTTGGCACACCAGAAGTTATCGACGGTGGTGCCGATACCGGATCGCAGATACCGCCCATCGTTTATGCGCTGTGCGGGGTTGGGCTGCTTGGTGTTATTCTGGTTGCACTTGTCCTGGGCATCGGACGCCGCCAACGGGCGGGGACGGACGACTCATAAGCAAGCAGAGGGCCACAGTTCATGTTATCTCGTGTGGTGGGGTGGTCGCCCTTTCAATTTGACCGTTCGCCGGAGCCATCCGGGTGGCTGCGGGTATTTGCTGCTGGGGCACAATTGGCGGGCATCACGGCTGCGACATTTGTCACGGGCTTATGGCCGATCTGGTTGGTTAGTGTGGTGATGCTGCTCGGTGGGCATCTTTACGCCTACCGCGCCATCACTGCCGGGCATCGACGGCGCTGGGTACGGGTACTGGCATTCGGGGGCTTTCATCTGGTGTTGTGTTGGTTGTTGGTCGGCTTGTTTGCCGGGGTGCCCTATCCGCAAGCACAGTTTGCGATGCTGGCAACCGGGATCGTCAGTCTTGAAATTTTCAGCCGTATGAACCTAAACGCCGCTATCGGCCTGGGCATCGCTAATCTATACGTCGCCGCTACGCTCAGCCGGGGCTATGATTTTCTGGTGTTCTTGCTGGCTTTCCTGGGCTTGTGGCTGGCTTACCTGTGGCTGGCGGATACGCTCGACGGGCGCAAGCAAAGCGACCTCACGCTAGCCCCACCGGATGACACCTCCCGGCGCTGGGCTGTTGACGGGTGGTCGGTGCGGTTTGGGGTGGGGCTGCTGGTGATGGCCCCGTTGGTGTTCGCGTTTACACCTCAGTTTGCTGCTCAACCGTTGTTCATGCCGCTGACAGTCCGGCTACCAATCGAACAAGAACCGTCCGCCAGTGTGATTAACCCGGCGGTCCCGCTGGTGCAGTTCCAGGGAGGGGTGAACCGGGGTAAAAGCGAGTATTACTTCGGCTTCGCAGACCAGATCGATCTCAGTTACCGGGGCGGGTTATCCAACACGGTGATGATGCTGGTTAAGTCGCAGGCATGGAGCTACTGGCGCGGCTACGCGCTAGACGAGTACAACGGGCGGACGTGGCAACAATCCGATGAGCGCGTTGAGCGCATCCGGGACGGGCGCGGCGGCAGCGTCTTTGAGATCGACCCGGACGCCCCCGGTTTAGATGGCGAGTGGTTCGTGCAGAGCTTTTACATCCAACAGGATATGCCGAACGTGCTGTGGACTGGAGGCGATCCGTTCCGGGCGTATGTAGCGGCGACCGAACTCGGTCAAGATAAAACCGGCGGCCTCCGGTTGGGGTCCGCTTTAGAAAAGGGGATGACCTACTCGGTGATCTCCAACCGGGTAGACGCTTCACCGGAGGCGTTGCGGGCGTCCGACGGCGGCGAGATTCCCGCCGACATACGCGATCAATACCTGCAACTACCGGAAAGCGTCACGCAACGCACCCATGACCTGGCGCGTACCTGGACCGCCGGCGCTACCACCGACTACGACCGGGTGATCATCATCCGCGATGAACTGCTGAAATACGAATACGACTTTTTCCCACCGCCGCAGCCCCCCGGCACCGATGCGGTTGATCTGTTTTTGTTTGAGGACCAGCGCGGCGTCTGCGAGCATTATGTTAGCGCGATGGTAGTTATGCTACGTGGGATGGGCATCCCGGCGCGGTTTGTGGTCGGGTACGGCTCTGGGGAGTATAACCCGCTGAGTGGCTTCTACACCGTCCGCGCCGACGACGCCCACGCCTGGGTGGAAGTTTATTTCCCCGGTGAGGGTTGGGTGCCATTCGACCCGACCCCCGGCTGGAACGGCAGCCCGGTATCTGGCCCGGTCAGTTCGTGGGTATTCTCAAACTTTTTTGATGGGCAATCGCTGCCGAGCGTTTCGCTAGCGGACATCGGGGCGGCGGGGGCCGTTATCCTGGCGGTGTTGGGGGCGGTGCTGGGGCCGCTGGCCGTTGGTGTCGGGGCCGGGATCATCGTGCTGGTAGGCGTGTGGCTGTGGCGGCGCACGCAACAAGCCCGCCGCCGCCGTCATCATACCGATCACCACCGCCGGGCAGTATTCCGGGCGTACCGGTGGGCGCAGTTCCGGCTGCGGCTGCCACGCGAGCCAGGGCAGACCGTCCGCGAGCAGTTCGCGGGGCATGATGAGCTAGCCCCGCTGCGGGATGCAGTCGAGATCGCCGCCTACCGCGCCACCCCCCCGGATGCAGACACCATCCGGCAGGCGCGGCGATGGCGACCAGCCAAAACCCCGGACAAAACCGCCGATCCCCTCGCCTGACTGCAAAGGGTTAGCACGCTCTAAACCCGTGTTTAGGGTTTTACCACATGCTTTTCTCTTCTTTCTTTCCAGAAAGAAAGAAGCAAAGAAAGCGATGAGGAGGTATTATCAATGAAAATGAACGCTTTTTATCCACTTTTTCTGGAAAAGGTGGTGGGGTGTGGGGTGAAACCCCACCAAACCTGACAGTTTTTGAATTTCAAATAGAACGTATTTTTGGTCAAGCTTTTGCAAAAGTTTGTGGGGGTTCGGGGGTGAAGCCCCTGAGTAGTTACGGTTCTTTTCAAAAAGTGGCGC
>DAOTUA010000323.1:0-3638 GCA_034437355.1 Anaerolineae bacterium
AAGTTAGCCACCCCCACCGCCCCCACAAACCGATCAATCGGCAATTGACCAATCCCGATCACCGCCTCCGTTGATGCCAACAACACCGCCCCTACCCGCAACTCAACCCGGTACGTGCCATCGGGCAACCCCGCCGGGTTACGCAACCGAATCAGATAATTATCCCCGCGTGGGGCCGCATTCCATCGCCGCTGTTCCTCATAAAACAACTCATCATCCACCAGCCAGCGTATTGTCCAGTTGGTCCCCTGCGCGATCTGCTCCCAATCGAATACCGCATACAACGTCTCAACATTCGTCGTAAAATTTGTACTGGCCGGGGCCTGCGCCGCCTGTTCTGGGGTCTGGCCCGTCGCAAAATGCGCATCGACAAACACCTGCGGAAAGGCCCCCTGAGGCACCCCCGCGATCACAAAATCCGCCGTTGCCGCTAACCGACCTTCAAGATATATCTCTAACCGATACCGACCCGGTGCCAACCCGCCGGGGTCCTGGATAGGCACCGTCTTAGCCCCATTTGGGCCATCCTGCCACGCATCCGGCGGCGCACGGAACACCTCATTACCCTCATAAAACCAGCGCGTCAGCCACTCCGTCCCATCTACCATATTCCGATAGATAAACCGCGCACTCGCTGTCGTCCCCGTCGGTAAAACGTATCCATTCCCCAACGGCGTACCGTCCAAGTCCGACAAACCAAATACAATATCGCTAAGCGTGGGGGAGTCCGTCGGTGCGCCCCCCACAACCAGGCTCGCCGTATTCAACGCCTGTCCATCCACAAAGATCGTAAAGTCATACACCCCATTAGGCCACGGCTGCCCATTAATCCCGATATACCACAACCCATTCACCCCACCATTCCAGCGCACCGGTGCTAAGCTAAACGTGGCATTGGGCACATTATCCGTTGCCACCCGCAACTCATACACCGTCTCCGGCGTCATATTCCGATAATCGAAAAACAAAAACAAACTCGTAGACCCCGTTGGCAAGCTACTGATAATCGTACTTGGTAAATCTGCATCATTCACCGACGTTGCGAAAAACAACCGGCTCACCTGTGGTTCCCCCGTGATCGGCTCCGCTGGTAGCACCCCCTGCTGTAACCCGACTTCAACCTCCAACCCCAACCCCGCCGCCCGCAACAACGCTCGCGCAAAATTCGACGGGCGCAACGCATTGATAAACCCGCCGATTGGCACACAGACATCATTACTGTTCACCAGGCCGTCATCGTTCGTATCCTGGATAAACTGACAATTCTCGCGTGTCGCCGTCGTCGTGATCGTCACCGTCGTCGGGATCGCCATCAGTTCCCCATCTTCATTATATGCCCCCCCACCAGACATCAACGACGGAATCGAGGCACTCGTTTTCATCCAAGACCGTGCCTCCCCCCCCGGCTCCGAAATAAACGCATTTAACGTCCCCGTCACCGTCTGCACCGGCGTATCATCCAAAGCCGGATACCCCACCACCGTTACCGTCTCATCGAGCTGCGCCCGCGATGAATCCGCTAAAGCCACAAACGGCAGCGATAACTCGCTCGTATCCAACAAGCGACCGTCCAAATTCCGCGAGATACGCAACAACGCCAAATCTAATCCGGTATCCACCTGCGCCACATCCGCCCGATATAGCGGCACCGGTGGCTCATCCAAGCGTAAACTCAAGGCGATGATCAACCCGTCACCGCGACATTCCGCACTCTGCACACTGTTATGCGCATTCGTCAAGATCAACCCATCCCGGCTCACAATCGTACCGGACCCCACACACGTAATCACAAAATCGCGCTGCCGTTCCTCCACCTGATACACAAACACCGTCGCTTGCTTGATGCGCTCTAACTGATCATCAATCGGCGTAACCGCCTGTGCCCCCACCGGCAACACCAACACCATCAGCACACACACCACCCAAACATACCGCATCATATCGCTAAAACTCCAACCTATCCACAAACGTCAAAAATTGCTCCTGATTCACTTCTAGCCGATCCACATCCGATAACAACGTGATAATAACCGCCTGCCCCCTCAAAATTGTCACAATATCCACCCCCACCACCACCGCCGGGATCGTCTCCAAAAAAGGGTTTAGCTGCGTCCCCACATAAGTATACGTCACCTGCTGCGCCTCTAACTCCGTCCCGAAATCAAACGGCTCGGTCCCCAAAATACGATAGGCCGCCAACGTCTGCGACCGTGACATCGCCAACCGATCAACAATCGACCGGGGCGTTGTATCCGCACTGATCGGCAACAAAGACACCCGAAACGTTGTCTTAAAGCCCACCCGCTGCATATCGCGCACCCGGAACACATAATCCGCGTTTTCCTCGTCCAACAACCACCCACGCGGATACTGTGCCACCAGGCCAGCCTCATTATTCACATAGGTACTCGTCGCCGTCACCACCGCCTCGCGCACATTCACCACCACCACCAGCGCGATCACCCCCCACGCCACCGCCAGATAATGCCCCCAACGCTGCACCGTATTGACCTGACCGCCGCCTTCCTCGATAATCGCCATCGCTAATCGGACCCCCGTGCTTGCGCTTCCGCACGTTCCACACTCTGAACCAAAAACCCAACCGAAAACCCAACCACCACCACCGCCACCACCGTAATCACCAACTCGAACAACACACGCGGATCACTCACCCCAAGCCCCAATCGCGTATTCGTAATATTGTTCTTCACCACCTGAAATACCCCATTCACCAATCCTGCCAGGGCCACCACCCCCACCATCAACACCACCGACCCGCGCCCCAATCGCGTTTCCGCCACACCATACGCTACAATCAAACTCCCAATCAAATGCTGTACCACCACCCCGAACACCAAAACCGCCGCAGTCTCCGGCGGCGGCGTATTCCCCAACACCAAATGCAGATTAAACACCGTCGCATACGCCACCGCCCCCGCCGCCCCATACGCCACCGCATCATAGCGCGTTCGTAAACCAGACTGCCACACCGTATGCCGCACCACCATATACTTCAACACCTCCTGAATCACCCCATACCCAAACACATACGCCAAGAGCTGCTCTGTGCCATCCCCCCGTGTGATCCAACCGCGCATATCCAACACCCCATTCAGCAACGGATACCCCACCGCATTAGCCACCAACCCCGTGATCATCACCACCGCCAACAAATGCACACGCGGCCTCGGCACCGTCACCTCGCTCAACCAAGAAAACACCCCCCACAACCCCAACGGAGCCAGCGCCAAACCCACCCCCATCACGCGACTCAACCCCAACGGCCAACCCACCAACAACCCAACCGCAACCACCCCCACCACCACCCCGAAAAAACCGGCCACCTCCAAGATGATACTTCGCCACACCCGCCGGTACGGATACCCCTCTGTTTCATCTAGCGGCGGATCAACAAAATTCGTATTCCGTGTATTGCTCACACGTCTACCTATCAACATTTCACGGCCTTTAAAGTATCCTTGTCATGTTAACCAAGGCGCTTTCAACTGGAAAGATACAACATGCCTCCCCATCACTTGCACCCCCTCCTTATCTTGATGACCATTCTGATCGCCTGCTCCCCCCCACCTACAAATCCCACCCCCACCACCCCTACGCTCAACATCGGCCTCGTTACC
>DAOTUA010000324.1:0-5084 GCA_034437355.1 Anaerolineae bacterium
TTTTTAACAATACAAAATGCTTTTTTTACTTCAATTCAGATTTGAAGCGATTGCCCTGGTAAAACCCCGCTTAGCTGTTGAATGCGCTCATGATTCAGGGTATTCTAACCTTTATTTAATAGCGACGGAGGGTAAAACGCCGTTGACAGACGACCACACCACCCCAGACACCAAACTTGCGACGGCCTACGAAACACTCCGCCGCCGCGAATACGAAATGATCACCAACCTGTTAGACGTACTCCCGCGCATTGATAGCGTCCAAGAAAACCGCGTCGAGCAAGTCCGAGATGCGCTTTTCCATGCCGATCACCCCTACCTCGGCGTTTTCGTCGGGCCGTTTAGCTCCGGTAAATCCAGCCTGATCAACGCCCTACTTGGCACAAAAGCCCTCATGCGCGTCGGCCCCACCCCCACCACCGACCGCGTTACCATCCTGCGATGGGGCGAACAACCGGATAACATGGCCTCCGGTGGGGAAGTCGATACCGTCTTTCACCCATCCCCGCTGCTGAAAAAAGTCAGCTTTGTCGATACCCCCGGCCTAGAGTCGATCTTCCGCGAACACGAAGCCATTACCCAAAAGTTCCTACACCGCAGCGATACCGTATTTATGGTCATGCTCGCAACCCAGGCCATGAGCGCCAAGAACTTAGAGGCGCTCAAAAAACTGAAGGGCTACGGGAAAAATATCATCATCCTGATCAACCAGGCCGACCTGCTTTCGGCAGATGACCGCGCTTCCGTACAAGCGTATGTCACCGACCAGAGCGAATCGAAACTAGGCTACCGCCCGCAAGTGTGGTTGGTCTCTGCCCATCAGGGGATGCAAGCGCAACAAGCCGACCCCCGCGACGAAACCCTATGGCAAACAAGCGGCCTGCACCAAATCGAAAACTACATCAACCAACAACTTTCCGACTTGGCCCGGATGCGCCAGAAGCTCCAAACACCGCTACAAATCACCCAGAACGCCACCCAAGCCGCCCTAGCAACCGTCCGCGAAAATCAAACCACATTCGACCAATACGCCACCATTACCGACAACCTGCAAACTCAGCTAGAAGCCCACCACCGCGCCCAGAAAAAAGTCGTCCGACAAGCCAAAGATGCCATCAGCCAACTTTTCGGAGAAGCCGCCATGCGCGGCAGCGAGGCTATCCGCGATCTGTTCGGCTTCTCACGGGCGTTGCAATCCGTCGGGCGTGGCCTGCTGTACCTGTTCCGATTGGGCCGGCTGGCAACGCCACGCGGTAGCACCACCATGCGCCTAGCCTTCGAGCGTCGCAAAGCCTTCGAGCCGATCAACAGCCTATCGCGTCAGGTTGATGAACTTGCCGGGCGCTTAGAAGGCCGCGACCTGCAAGACATTGACGATCTCGTGACGTATGCCAGAGGCCAGGTACACGCGCTCCCGCCCGCCATGCAAAACAAACTCATCGGGCGCATCCAGGCCCCCACCAACTACGACCGATCCGCCATGCTCGACATCCGCCAAGACCTAGAAGCCATCGAAGAAGAAGCCCGCACACTAGAAATTGCCAACCTGGATGACGTGTTCCGCAATACACTGATCTACCTGGCGATGTACGAGATTATTCTGGTGGTATTCGGCGTGCTGGTCGGTATACTCATGGTCGGGGACCCCACCGTTATGATCGTGCTGATCCTCGTCACGCTCGGCCTGATGCTGCTTGGGTTGGTGTTCGTGCCCCTGCGCGGGCGGATGCTCGAAAACACGTATACCAGCCGTATGCTCAGCCTGCAAAATCGCTACCTGGATACGCTAGCTAAAGGGGCCGATAACCAGATCGCCCACGGCATAGAACGCCGCCAAGATGCCATCCTCCCGCTTACCCGCCTGATCGAATCTCAAACAGAAACCCACGCCAACCAGCTTGCCCAACTGCAAACCATCCAACAAGAGATGGTCCAGATCGAATCCGAATTAGCAGACATGGGCAAGCGCCGCTTGCTGGCAGGGTTGAGGAGCTAACCGACTATGACCACGACATCACCCGCCCTCGAAGGGCCGCTTGCCATCCACCGAGAAGCGGAAATTATCCTGCTCAATGCGATTGCCGATACCCTCGGTCAACTGGACAGCGCCGGCTCTGTCGATGACCGCCGCCGTCTGCGCGATGTCGCCAAAGACCTGGGCGAAATGTTCTTCCTCGTCGCCATTATTGGCGAATTCAACGCCGGGAAATCTACCTTTATTAATGCCATCCTAGGCGAAGAACTGCTCCCCATGGGCATCACCCCCACCACCGAAGCGATTGAGCTAATCCGTTATGGCGACCAAGCGAACCGCAAACCAACCGTCACCCAAGATGGCCGCCTGCGCGAATGGCAGCACCCCAACACCGGGGCACCCGGCGTTGCCATCGTGGATACACCCGGCACCGGCTCCGTGTTTGAACGACACGACACCATCGCTAAAGACTTCCTGCATCGCTCGGACCTGGTGATCTTCCTTGTCTCGGCCAAGCGAGCTTTTGCCGACACAGAACGATTGTACCTGGAACTGGCCCGCAACTACGGCAAGAAAACGGTATTGGTTCTCAATCAGGTCGATCTCCTCGAAGGCGAAGAAGAACAGCAGGTCCGTAAGTTCGTCAAGCAACAGGTTAAAGAATCACTCGGCTTCGAGCCGCTACTATTCCCCGTTTCCGCTAAGAACGCGCTAGCTGGCAAGCGAGACAGCGGCGTCGATGCCGTCCGCGCTCACCTGCGCGGTGTGTTTGCCGAACAACCCCCCGCCAAACAAAAACTACTCTCCCAACTGGGCCTTGCCGAGCGCCTCATCAAAACCTACGTCGATAAGATCGAAACCGAAGTTGCCAACGTCCAACAGGATACCGGGCGCGTTAAAACCGTCAAAGACGAACTCGATAAGCACGCGCTCGGGTTGGATGCACAATTCAAAGAGGCTAGCGCCGACATCGAAAAAGTCTTTGAGGCGCTGCGCCAACGCGGGCACGATTTTATAGATAACAATATGTCGATCCGCCAATTGATCAGCCGGCCCAACCGCAACAAACTACAAGCGGACTTCAAAGATCAGGTGATCGGGCGCTCGCTAAAAGACATCAACGACGCCACCAACGGCTATATCAACGCCGTGATCGACAGCAGCCGGCTATACTGGCGCGGCGTGATCGACCGCCTGAACGCACTAAAAGAATTACTCGATCAGGAATTGGGCGGCCTAGACGCCAGCGTCTATGCCGAACAGCGCCAAACCCTGGAAGAAGCAATCCGCATCGCCAAGGCCGAACTTGAATCCTACTCGACCGGCAGTGTCGTTGTCGCCATGCAAAATATCTTTGAGAACAACATCAACGCCTTCACCATGAGTATGCTAGCAACCGTCGGCAGCCTGGCCGCCGTCGCCGCTGCGGTTGCCGCCCCCGGCGCGGCCCTGGTCGGAGCCTCAGCGGTTGTGCTGGCGGTCGCGGCCCCAGTCGCGCTACTCGGTGGGGCGGCGGCGTTGCGCTATTACAACCGCGTCCAACGCGATACCCACGCCGACCTCGATTCGCGGGTGGATAAACTCGTCAAGAGCTATCACCAATCGCTCGATGACCTGACCACCCGCGAGCGCGACCGCCTCAAAAAATACGGAAACCAGGTTCTCACGCCGATCTTTAATCGGTTGGATGTGCTGCAAAGCAGCTTCCGAGAACAACGTACCGCCCTGGAGCAACACCAACAAGAGCTAGAACGCCTGCGCGAAGCCATCCAGCGCGTAGACGAAAAAGCGCCACCAGACCCAAAAAGGGATGGGGTGAAACCCTACCAAACCTGACGCATTTTGAATTTCACATACAACGTAACCTATAACCCGTGGATGTCCTTCACACGCGCAATAATGTTGCTCACGTCTGGCTCGCTGCTGGCTTTCGGCGGGCCTAACGGATCGTCAATCGCGTCATCACCCAGCAAACAGCGAGCGACATTCGCTACCCCCGTCCCCACCGCTTCCAGGTTATAACCGCCCTCCAGCGCGAACACCACCCGCCCATCGCACAGCCGATCCGCCATCCGCATGATCTCCCGCGTCAAATGCGCGAACCCATCCAGCGACAACCGTAACCCGGCTAACGGGTCTTGCCAGTGGGCATCGAACCCCGCCGATACCAGTATCAACTCCGGCTGGAACCGTTCCGCTGCCGCCCATACCACCTCATCGTACACTGCCCGCAACCCCGCGTCCCCCGTCCCGGCCCGCAACGGGATATTGATCGTATAACCCTCGCCGGCCCCCTGCCCGATCTCATCGATCATACCCGTCCCTGGGTACAACGGCGACTGATGCGACGACACAAACAGCACGCGCTCATCATCGTAAAAGATGTCCTGTGTCCCGTTGCCATGATGCACGTCATAATCCACGATCAGCACTCGGTCGATACCGTGCGTGTGCTGGGCATAACGGGCCGCTATCGCCACGTTATTTAACAGGCAAAAACCCATCGGTGTATCTTGTGTGGCATGGTGCCCCGGTGGGCGGACCACCGCCAGGCCGTTATCCGCCTCGCCATCCATCACCGCCTCCACCGCCAAACACACCCCACCCGCCGCCAACCGCGCAATCGTATAAGATTCTGGTGTCATGTACGTATCCGCATTGAGCATAAATAACTGGCTGTCACTCATCGCCTCCACTTGGCCCAATCGATCTAAATGGGCTGGCGTATGCACCGCCAGGATCACATCTTCCGGTAGCGGTTTAGGTTGTCTCACTAACATCCGATCACCTAACCCGGCCCCGTCCAACTTGGACCAGATCGCTTTCAAGCGTCCGGCGTGTTCCGGGTGGCCGGACATGGTATGATGTGCATAACGTTTGTGAGTGATATAGGCCGTTGTCATGGTGGCGTTATCCCTTTCTTGGTGGATGATCGACGACTAATATATATAAAACGTCTGATATGAAATAGCGGATTTTTGCTTATCTTTATGCTTTTCTCTTCTTTCTTTCCAGAAAGAAAGAAGCAAAGAAAGCGATGAGGAGGTATTTTCAATGAAAATGGACGCTTTTTGTCCACTTTTTCTGGAAAAAGGGGTGGGGTGTGGGG
>DAOTUA010000325.1:0-2982 GCA_034437355.1 Anaerolineae bacterium
CCGTTGGTGCGCGTATCGGGAGGGCACGGCGACCCTCCCCTACGATGTCGGTGATGACAAAATGTTCGTAGCCCACCGACAGGTTGTTCGTACACCCCACTTACCCAATTATTTTATCAAACGTCAAAAGCGGCGATAGTGGGGGAGGGGTGGCGCTTTAGCGCCGGGGTCAGGGGCAAGCTGAGTAGTTACATTTGACCGGCGTATTCGGAAAGCGGGACAAAAGCCCCCGGCTACAGGTGAACCTGTCCCGACGGGATAGCGCGTTATGGTATATACCCTTGTGGGGCAGCGTGCCACTTTTTTTTAGGCAGAACCCCAGCACAACGGCGAATCTCCGGGGCCGGCTGGTGGGGGTGCGGATAGCGTGACGCTAGCCAGCACGCGGCACCTGCCTTAAAATAGCGCCAAGACATCAGCCCATTAGACGGAGTTTGTCGCGTGGTTTTTCATTATGAATCGCTGGTCGGGCACTTATTTGTCGTCAACGGGCGCACGCTTAAAACACCGCCACCCGGCGCACTCGTTGAGGTCGCACCACCGAAAGCCTCGCGGGGCCGAGAGGCCGATACCGTGTTTGTGTTGGCGTTACCGTCCGGCACAGCAGAACCGGGGTCATTCTATGAAGAAATGGCGGAGATGGCGGTCGAACGGTTTTTTAACAGCAGTGGCAGCGTGACCGCCGGGTTACGGGCGGTCTACGACACGATCAACCGTGCCTTGCTGGAGCGCAACCGCATCAGCCGCCGTAACATCGAACTCAATATGCTGTGTGCGGTGCTGCACGACAAAAACCTGATCATCAGCCGTTGCGGGATGGGCGTCGCGGTAGTCCGAACCGGGGCGGAAACAACTCTGTTCCCGACCGACCCGCTAGACGAAGATGACGTGTTATTCGGGGCACCGTTGGGCGTCAAGCAAATCCCGGATGTGAAGCTCAAACAGCTATCCGTTGAACATGGCACGCGCTTGATCTTATCTGATGCCGAACTGGGGGAGATGGGCCACGCTCGGTTAGCGGCCCTGATGCACGGTGGCGACCTGGAAACGCTGCTGCTCAACTGCCAAGGGGCAATCTTAGATCGGGCCGCGCTGATGGCGGTCGAGTTTGTGCCGCCAGAAACGGATGTCAACCCGTTTATGCCGGAGGGTAGCAACAGCAAACAGGTAATCGCCACCCCACTCCCGCCCGAAAAGCGCGTCGAGCAGGTGCAGCTTGAACCAGGCATTGGCACGCGGCTGATCGATACCGCCGCCGAGACACGCGACCGGCTGCAAGAAGGGCTTGGGCAAACGGCGAAGGGCATCGCCAAAAGCGCGGAGGTCACCAACGGGTTGATCGACCATTACTTTACCGACAGTGACGACGCCCCGGCCTGGTGGTCTGGCCCGGTGCGCGTTGGATTGGCAATCGGGATTCCGTTGGTCGTGGTCGGGCTGGTCATCACGTTCTGGCTGACACAGGTTGATGTGAGCGAGTACGAACTGTGCGTTAACGATACGTTCCAGAACGCGCAGATTGCCCGCAATATCGCCTCATCGGACCCCAACGGCACGCTGTCGATGTGGAATGCGGTCCTGAACCAGATCGAACAATGCGAGACAATCCGCCCGGAGGGGCTGTCGGATGTCCCACTACGCGATTTAGAGCGTGAAGGGCAGAATGTGGTCGATAGCCTGCTGAACATCAACCGCCGCGAGGTGTCCGTGCTGGCTTCGTTCCCTAGCGCCCGCTTAACCGAGGTCGTGTTACGCGGCCTGAATATGTACGTGTTAGACGACGCAAATGATATTGTGTACGAGTATCAATTAGAAAGTGACGGGCGTCGCATCGTGCCGAACACACAAGTTCCGATTGCCAACATGCGGCGCGGCGCGACTGTCAATCAGTTTACTGTCGGGGATATTATCGGCATCGCATGGGCCGAAGACGGCAGCGCCCTGAGCCAGAGTAACGTGCTACTAGCGGTTGATCGTGAGGGGGTGGTGGTAGAACATTCGCCCACCATTCTAACACGCGGCTCACAGCGGTTGCTGGGTACGGAAAATTGGATCGACCCGCGACGGCTCAAGATATGGCGCGGCAATTTGTATGTGCTAGACCCCGGCGCTAATCAGATATGGCGCTACACACCGACGGGCGGGTCGTATGCTAGCCCGCCTCAAGAGTATTTCGCCGGGCAGCAGCGCCCGAACATCTCGCAGGCGGTCGATTTTGCGATTGACAACAACGGCGCGATCTACGTGCTGCTGCAAAACGGGCAGATGAGCAAATACGTGAGTGGCGAGGTGCAATCCTTCGCCTTTGCCGCCTTCCCTAGCGGGCAAGAACTCGGCCTTGCCAACGGGATGTTCTTATCAACCAACCCCATCGCCCAGAGCATTTACATTGCCAGCCAGCCAAACCGCACCATCTACGAGGTGACCCAGGCCGGTACGTTCATGAACAGCTACCGCACGTATAACGAATCCCGGTTCGATTCGCTCTTGGGTGTCATTGCCGAACCTAACTTACAGGTGGTCTATGCTTTGAGTGGCAACAGCGTGTTCGTTTTCGATAAAACCGCGTCCTGACACCCTTTGAGGGGTCGTGTTTTCGGGCGCTTTGCGTCCGAAATGCCGCCCTTAACCGTGCGGGCTTGCACAGAAACGACGCTTCAGGCAAACTATCTCATACGCTAGCAACGATAGCCGAGGACACCCCATGCCGAAAATTCTAATGTGCCTGTTGCTGGTGGCGTTGGTCGCTGCTTGCCAACCCGCCCCGATGGGTGGCCCAGATGGGCCGCGCCTGGTCGGAGAACGCGACCTGAACGCGACGCAGGCGGCAGCCGTCCCGACGTTGTTTACGCTGCCGACGAATACGCCCGTTATTGTCGCGACCAGTGCGCCCCCCACCGAAGCGATAGAAGAACCCATCGCCACCGCCCAACAGGACGCCGCCTTACTCGTCAGCCCGACACCCCAACCCAGCAAAACACC
>DAOTUA010000326.1:0-1666 GCA_034437355.1 Anaerolineae bacterium
GGTGTGAGCGCCCTCAAACCGTCTTACGGGCGCGTATCACGCTACGGCCTGATCGCGTTCGGATCGTCGCTGGATACAATTGGGCCATTGGGCCGCAGCGTAGAAGATGTCGCCCGGTTGTTGCAGGCCACTGCTGGGCACGACCCGAAAGACAGCACCAGCATGAAGCTACCCGTCCCCGATTATCTGGCCGAAATGCAAGGCGATGTGAAGGGTATGAAGATCGGGCTACCTCAAGAATACTTTGCAGACGGTTTAGAAGATGACGTGCGCGGCGCGGTCCAGGCCGCCATCGACAAATTTGTCGAGATGGGCGCGGAAACGGTTGAGCTATCGCTTGCCATGACGGATTACAGCCTGGCCGCCTATTACCTGATCGCCACCTCCGAGGCTAGCAGTAACCTGGCTCGCTTCGATGGCATCCGTTTTGGGCCGAAAGATGACCAGGGCGATATGTGGGATACCTACCGCGCCACCCGCGCCCGCTTCGGCAACGAGGTAAAACGCCGGATCATGCTTGGCACCTACGCGCTGAGCGCCGGCTACTATGACGCCTACTACGGACGCGCCCAGGCTGTTCGCACCCTCATTAAACGCGAGTTCGACGCAGCTTTCGAGCAGGTCGATATCATGCTCACGCCGATCACCCCGGCCAGCCCGTTTAAGATCGGGGAGGTTTCGGACCCGTTAAAAATGTACCTGGCCGACGTGCTAACGGTCGGCTCCAGCTTAGCTGGGGTCAGCGCGATGAGTGTCCCGTGTGGCTTCGATGATTACGATCTGCCGATTGGCTTGCAGATCATCGGGCCGCAATTCAAAGAAGAGGTGATCCTGAAGGCCGGGCACGCTTATCAGCAAGTCACAGACTGGCACACGCGCCGCCCGGTGTTAGGTTAGTAGGTTAGAGCGCAAGGTTTAGCGGTTCGGGCGGCCTGGCAGGGGTTCGAGAAATAAGTCGCGTATCTCGCCAGCCCGCCACACGCTCAGCCAGATGACATCCTCCCGGCGGTTTTTGTGTAGCGCGGTGTTAATGTCCTGGCGTTGGCGGATGTTGGTTTCCCCTACACGAACCAGAATATCATCACGCAGTACACCGGCCTTTTCCCAGGCGGATTTCGGTTCGGTATCGATCACCACCACACCGAACGGCGGTAGGTCTTGCATGGTGACATGGGTTTCGGGCTGATACGGCCCAACGTAAAGTTGCCCCGCTAGGGCCGAGTGTGGCACCGCCGGCGGCGGGAAGGTCGTTTTCGTAAAGATACCCCACACCGCCAGCACCCCGTTGAACATCATGATAATGGCAAGGCCCGTCCCGGTCGGGAACTCGGTCATCGCCTCTTGTAGCACGATCCACCGTTCGATTCGTTGGCGGGCGGCTTTGTCGTTGGCATTACCGACAAACAGGTTGACCTCGTGTGTGAGTGTATCGGTGATACGTTGTTGCTGGGGGTCGTATATTTCGGCCTGTAAGGTCAGGCGGTAGTGCTGATGAATGGTCAGGTCATTTGCGGGAACATCGGCCTGTAAAGCTGGCAGGTTGTCCGCGTCACCGCGCCACTGTTGATCGTTGGTTTCGTAGCGGATGATGTCCTCGGGGCAATCGCCATCACATTCTAATGTGATCGTCCCGCGTAGTAGCCTCGGTTGGTCCGGGAGGGTGGGC
>DAOTUA010000327.1:0-2784 GCA_034437355.1 Anaerolineae bacterium
ATATGAAATAGCGGATTTTTGCTTATCTTTATGCTTTTCTCTTCTTTCCTTCCAGAAAGAAAGAAGCAAAGAAAGCGATGAGGAGGTATTTTCAATGAAAATGGACGCTTTTTGTCCACTTTTTCTGGAAAAAGGGGTGGGGTGTGGAGTGAAACCCCACCAAATCTGCTAGTTTTTGAATTTCACATAGAACGTATAAAAGTATATTCCAATTCATCCTTTTTTATTATTCGACAGTTTCTCTTGACGTTTACGAAAAAACGGTGATTGCAAGAGTTCAGCGTGCTGAACCCAGGGCATAGACCGCTATGCCCCCACTAACCTGAAATGCACCCGATACACATAACTACTGCTTTCATTATGGCGCAGGTATCATTTATACTCAAATATGCAAGTTCGCCGCACTAGCCAGCGACACCACACCTAAATAACCAAACTTAAATAACCAAAGATGGGACAATATCTACATGCAATACGAACGCCTTGTATCATGGGCACAACAAACCTGGGATACCCGTAACCCTGGTGTGCCATATGTCACGATCTGGGCGTCCTCCGAGTGTAGCAACAAGATCGCGCAAGAACAGGTCAAGCCAGGGCGTCGGCTCAAAGGTAAGGCCAAATACGCTGGCTTCCAGCCGATAGAGTGCCCCGTCGTGACAAGCATCAGCGATTACGGAGCGCGGGGGCGTAAGATGGTGCTAACCTCCACCAGCGGCGCGTATGTCTTTACCTTCCAAGCAACCACCGACCCCGACAACACTTTTGAAATCCTCTACACCAGCGCCTACTTTGACGAAGACGGGCAAGACCTCACCTGTATTGCTCTCGTGCCAGAAAACCGCCTGGAAACCTGGGCCGCCTTTGAAAGTGCCTGCGCCCTTGCTGTTCGCCCACGCATCAAGCGCCGCCGTGATGTCTATATCGTCGGCGGTAACGATGCCTACTTCGACCCAACCGTCGAATGGGACGACGTGATTCTGCCAGAACCGCTTAAATCGCGTCTATATGAGGATATGGAAGCCTTCTTCAAGCAAGGCGTCGGCATTTATAAAGAACTCAAACTGGCCCCCTTCCGTAAGCTACTGTTAGCCGGTATCCCTGGAACGGGAAAAACCATGCTCTGCGCGGCCATGGCGAAACTCGCTATCAACGAGAAACGGATCGTCGTTTACGTCTCCGGTGCAGACCGTGACGGCGCATCCTTCGAGAAGATTCAACGCGCTCTGCAAGCAGTCGCGGCGGCTCAATACCCCGTCTTGCTCATCGTAGAGGAAATCGACGCCTATCTTCAGGGCGATGACAAAGCGCGGGTGCTAAACGTCTTGGATGGCGTCGAATCGCCCAACAATCCTAAAGGGGCGCTCATGCTAGCCACCACTAACTACCCAGAAGTGATCGATGAGCGCATCGCCAAACGACCAGGCCGGCTCGACCGTATCTTTATCATCCCACCGATTGAGAACGAAGATCAGGCCGAGCGTATGTTACGTCACTACATGGCGGAGCAATGGCACGACGATCACGCTAGCATCGTGCCGGGCTTGGTCGGGCAACCGGGGGCTTTTGTCCGCGAGGTCGCCCTACACGCCCGGATGCTTGCCGCCCACGAAGCCCAAACCGATGTCACGCTCGACCTGCTAGAAATGTCTATCGACACGCTAGCGGACCAACTCAAAGCCGGCGCAGACTTCCTCGAGCGCCGCCGTTCAGTGGGTCTGGTTCAAAACGACCCAGGCCGCGTACAGCGCATTAACCCATCTAGCCCGTTTTCACCCTTCGGGCCAGGCCGCAACCGTCCGCGCCGTCGCTAGGGTTTAGGCCGCATCACGATATACCGAAACCCGTTCATACGGATGCCGGCTTCCACATCTTCCTCGTAATTTGCCGCCACCGCCTCCAACACGTTAAACGGGTAGAACTGCGCCCGGTAGACGATCATCTCAAACTCGCGCTGCTCGATCATCGCGACCAACGCGCTGCCATCATAGTACCCGTTCAGATATAAATTGCGAAGCTGGGTCGGGTTGGTGACCACATCTTTACCCGCCTGGATACTGAAAGCCGCATCTTCCGTGATAACCGGGCCGTCAGTCGCTCGGATTAACTCGACCAGTTGCCAACCCGCGTCAACATCGGCCTGTGTGACAAAGTGCCCGATGTCCGCATAGCCGCCAGGATAACTCCCGTCCGCTTGCCGCGCAGAATCGTAAAAAGTGCGCTCGGCAGTGTGAAGCGGTGCGTTCGGCTGGATGCCCAATATTCCCGCCACCGTCCGATAAACCGGGCGGTCGGTCGGCAGCTTGAGCGTATCCCATCCGTACCCGATATACGCTAATGGTACGATCACCAAGCTCAGCCCGACCAACGCCGAGGCCGCCGGGCGTGCCCACAGCACCCACCGGCTAAGATAATGGCCCGCCGGAAAGCGCCACGCCCCGCGCACCGTCCGCGCGAAAAATACCCCACTCAAGATCGACGTTGCCGCAATCGTCGTCGCAAAGTAGCTATCGCCCGCGCCCCACGTCCCAGACGCGACCCCGTTTGCCAACGACACCACAAACCACACGCTATAAGCCGATAAGCGGTCAAAGTACAGTTCGTATAGCACCAACAGCACCGCCGGGACGATCAACACACGATGCAACTGCCACCACAAACGGAACAACCCCGTCGTTTGCTGCGGATAATACGCATTGACGTTGGCGGCGATGGCCTGCAACCACCACTGCCCATCTGTGCTAACCGTCATCCACGCGAAAATCGCCACCCCTACGCCAACGA
>DAOTUA010000328.1:0-9791 GCA_034437355.1 Anaerolineae bacterium
CCCCACCCACCGCTACCGCCACACCGACCGCAACCGCCATCCCCCGCAACTTGTACACCCTGGCCTATACGCGGTTCGACCCGGCAACCGGGCGCACCGTGGTCTATAGCATCCGTGGGGATGGCTCGCGCAATACTGCGTTTGATGTCGATACGCGGGTGTTGGCGGCCCACCCCAACCGCGCTGCGCTAGCGTATGTGCGCCCGGTCGAAGGCGGCGAAACCATTGTGATTGCCCCACTAGATGATTTGAACAACGGCGAGCAGGTCATCCCACCGGAAGCCGCCCCGACCAACATCACATCGCTGGCGTGGTCGCCGGATGCCAGTCAGATCGCGTTTATCTCCGAGAATAGCAGCTTATTACAGCTTGTCACGTTAGATGACGGGACGCTGCAAACGCTCTTAACTGATGCCGATAGCACTTTTAAGCGCGATGTGGCCTGGTCGCCAGATGGCACCCGCCTGGCGTATGCCTCCGACCGCAACACCACCGGCTTTACCGAAATTTATGCCTATGACATCGGTGAGGGGCGTGTGCAACAACTCACCGACAGTATCGGCAGCAGCTATAGCCCGGCTTGGTCGCCAGATAGCACGCAGATCGTGTTTGCCAGCGACCGTGGCGGCGACGGTGACCTGTACGTGATGAACGCGGATGGCACCTCCCCGCGTTTGCTCACCAACAGCGATGGGCTGGCGGAGGACCAGACCCCGGCCTGGTCGGGTGATGGTCAGTGGGTGGCCTTTGCCAGCAACCGCGAGTCGCCCACCTTTCAGATTTACCTGATATCACCAGATGGCGGCCTGGTGCATCGACTAACGACCAATGACAATACCAACCGAACCCCGGTTTTCTTGCCGTAACAAATGTTTAACAAGGAGCTTGTACTGTGGTAGACCACGACGATATTCAGAACTTGATCCGTGAAGGGGTCGCAGCCGCCCGCGCTGGTGATCTGGCTGAAGCCCGCGAGTTGTTCCAGCAAGTGACTGAAGCAGACCCGGACAACGAACGCGGTTGGTTGTGGCTAGCGACCGTCACTAACGACCCCACCGAGAAGCGTATCTACATCGAAAATGTGTTACAGATCAACCCGGATAACGACCGGGCACAGCAGATACTCTTTCAGTTAGAATCAGAAAAGCGTGAGCAGCAAGCCAAAGCGGATGAGTTGATCCCTGGGGTGACGCGCCAACGGGCTATTTTGCTAGGGGGTGGGGCGCTGGGCATCTGGTTATTGCTGATGATCATCTTGATCAGCGTTGGGGTTAGCCGCCGATCCAGCTTTGCCAATACCCTGACGCAAACCGCCGTCGCCATTGCCCAATCCAACACGCAGGCCGCCCAGGTGCAAACCGACCAGGCCGCCACCGAGAACGCCCTCCAGGTAACGCAGATGTTCATCGAAGCCCAGACTGCCACCGCCGAGGCCGAAATCCAAGGCCCCGGCGGTGGGGCCACGCTCCCCCCCACCTGGACCCCCACGCCCATAGCCGAAGGTCCACAGGGGGCCGGCCCAACCCCGACCCCCTTAGCCAGCGTCCCATTCGAGCAACTTCAGGATAATGTGTTGATCGGATGGGGTGGGCAAGATCGCCTCAATGTCGGGTTCTATCCGATTATCGGGTATCAGCTTGGGAACGGGGAAAGCCGCCGCCTGGGGGGAGAGTTCCTGGTGAGTGGCGTAGACATCAACCCAGCTAATGGGCAGGAACTCATTTTTACCCGTTACTTCCCGGAAACGTTCGACTTCAGCATCATTCTTTCCAATTTAAGCGGAAACAGCAGCCAACGGATCGCCGATGCCTGGGAACCTATCGACTTTTTGCTGGAACCGGAGCAGGTCACCTTCTCGCCAGATGGCAGCGGCCTGACCTTTATCGCGCCTAGTTCCGATACCGGCTCGCGGGAGGTGTGGTATCTCAACCTGAACTTCTCGCCGCAACCGGGCACATCGCCTTTGCAGCGTATCACCCGCGATGGTGCTAACTATTTGTACCCGGCTATCTCCCCGGATAACACACGTATTGCCGCGATCCGGGAGGACCCGGAGGACCTGGACCCCGGCCCGGATATTGTCATCATCGAGATTGAAGGTGGCTTGCAGCAGATTATCAAAGAGGACGGATCGCGCACCCTGGAACAGCACCCGGCCTGGGTCCTACCCGATGGCGACCTGCTGGCCTTCTCTGGGCGGCCACAAGGCGAGAATACCACGCACGATATTATCGCGCTCAACCTGCGCAATCCGGCTGCCCCCGCGCAATTCCTGGTCCGTAATGTGCAGGCTAACGCCAGCCACCCGGTATTTAGTGCCGATGGGCAGTTTATGGCTTTTGCGAGTGACCTCACCGGGGAGCTAAATATCTTTATCCGTAACAACGAAACGGAGGAAATCTACCAACTGACCAACGATAACGATCAGATACAGATTCCGGGCGGGTGGTACCAACCGGGCCAGCTTACCGGACGCCCGCAGACGACGATCCCGACACCGATTAGGGCCAACTAGCCCAGGCTAGGCCAGGCCGTGTCTCACAGCCGATAGGCGCGTTTTGCCAGGCCATAGGCCATAGCGTGCATCATGTCGGCGGCGTCGGCCTCATCGATCCGCTGGTCGCGCACCAATTCGGCTAACCATGTGGCGCTCGCCCGACGCCATACCCGGTGGCGGGCCGGGATACTCGGTAGGGCGCGGGTATCGTCGTTAAAGCCGGCGGTGTTGTATAGCCCGGCAGTTTCCATCACCTGGTCGAAGTAGCGCCGCATCCCGTTGGGGCTGTCGTGAAACCACCACGGCGGCCCGATCAACAGGGCGGGGTAGTGGCCTGCTAGCGGGGCCAGTTCGCGGCTGTAGGTGCTTTCGTCCAATGTGAACACGATCAGCCGGAAGCGAGGGTCGTTGCCGTAGGTGTTCAAAAGCGGTTTTAAGTTGCGGGTGAAATCCATTGCAAAGGGAATATCTGCGCCCATATCTGGCCCGACGGCCTGATATAGCGGGGTGTTGTGATTGCGATATGACCCGACGTGAAGCTGCATAACCAGCCCATCCTCAACGCTCATGCGGGCCATTTCGATGAGCATATGCCCGGTAAATTGCTCGGCGTCGTGCGGGGTAGCCTGTCCGGTTAAGGCCCGTTGGAAGATCGTTTCTGCTTCGGTATCGCTCAGGCGGCCTGTATAGGGTGAGTTTGGCCCGTGATCGGTGGCGACACACCCCATCTGCTTAAAGGCACGACGCCGGGCTTCTAGCGCCTGGATGTAGGCGGCGTAAGTTGTGATGGTGACCCCGGCGGCGTCGCTCAACTGGTCGATATGATCGCGCCAGCCGGGGATAGCGATATTTGTCACGGCATCCGGGCGGAAGGTCGGGATCACCCGGCCTGGCCAGTCGCTTGCACGGATGGCCTGATGATAGGCGAGCGTGTCGGTGGCGGCGTCGGTGGTGGCAAGCACTTCAATATTGAAGCGTTCATACAGGCGACGCGGCGTAAACTCCGGCTGTTGGAGTTTGGCGTTGAGCGCATCGTAGATGGCCATCGCGTTCTCGGTGTTGAGCTTCTCGGTTATATCAAATACATCCCGCAGTTCATCGCGAATCCATTGTCCGGTCGGGGTTCCTCGGAATAAGTACCAGTGATCGGCAACGGTTTGCCATATCTGGCGGTGATCGTGTTCAGCGGGGCCGTTGTCTGGGTGGGGGATGCCGAATCGCTCTGGCGGTAGCCCCTGGGAGTAAAACATACGCAGGATATAGTGATCGGGGGTGATCAGCAGGTCTACTGGGCTACCGAAGCGAAAGCCGGGGGCGGCAAATAGACGCGGGTCAACGTGCCCGTGTGGGCAGATCAACGGCAGGTGTTGCACCTGGTCCAGTAGCGTTTGAGCGAGTGAATCGGACATATTAAACCGTTCTATGTGAAATTCAAAATGCGTAATGTAGCAACTATTTTTTTGTGAAAATCTTCGATTTTCACAGCTAAAGCTTGTGGGGGTTCGGGGGTGAAGCCCCTGAGCAGTTAAGAAAAAAACTGTTATTTCGCATCAAGTGTATTAAACCTTTTGGTACGCTGTCGGTAAAATCCGCCACGGTTGGTTTTAGCGGTCGCCCCACGCTTCGAGGGTGCTATCGGTTAGTTCGCCGTCCTCATTCAGATGCACCGGCAGCGGCGTTTGGTCGGCTATGTTATTTTTCAGCTTGTGTTTTTGTTTGCTGGGGCGGGGGGTCTGGCGGCTGAGGGTCAATTGGCGCTCTTGTTCCAGTTCGCTTACCATCGACTGCCCCCGGCCCAGCAGGGTACGGATGCCGTGAATCGACAGGCCCATGAGCCACGTCAGCGTGATAAGTAGCACAAAAGGTTGCGCGGCGATCTGGCTAAGTGCTTCGGCGGCTTGCGGGTCCTCCAACAGCAAAAAATCGGATGTTGCTTTTAGGCCAGTGGCGATCATGAGCCAGCCCGCCACCAAACCGATATTGCCAAAGAGATACACCCACAGATGCCCCCAGAATTTGACGATCTCATCAAAGCGGTTCTTAACGGCATCTTTGACATCGGCATATTGGCTTTCCGTGATGGTGTTTTGCCAGTTGTGGCCGTAATGGGTTTCTAATTCCTCGGTCAGTCGTTTCTGGCGTATATCCTCTCGGTTGGCGGATAGGTTGTTGACGTGCATCCGATGGGCCATCACCCCGCCGAACCAGAAAGCGAGCAAGATCAGGTACCAGGGCTGCGTCGCCCAAGTGATCGCCATGGTGCCTTCTGCCAGGCTGAGGCCGCCCGCTTCGATTTCCGCTTGAAGGGTGGAGGCGGTGACCTCCGCGCCGATCATCCCGCCGCCGATGAAGAGTGTTCCCATCACCATAAACCCTATCAGGTGGCCCCACCACCCACGCCGCGCATTGATGCGACATTGTACGCGCTGGCGTATCTCCGATTCGAGTTGGGCTTGTGTCGGGGGGGTGTAAGGGCGGGATGAGATTGGGTTAAACTTTTTTTGGACGGCGGCCCACGCACTAGAAACAGCCCCACCTAGCGGGGCCGCCCCACGGATCGCGTTGTCGATATTATCCATAAAATGCCCCAGGTCCCATTCCACCTCTACATTATCCGGTTTGGGGGGGGCGTCCGGGTGGGTTGGCTGCTTTTGGCGGCGCAGGATAAGCGATTGTTTGGCAACCGCGCTGCGATCATCGGATAGTTGGGTGAGGCCGCTTGCTTGCACCGCCACATGGAAAGCGTCCAGCAAGTCACGCGGGGAGCTATAGCGATGGGCGGGGTCTTTTTCTAGCGCGGTTAAGAGAACTTTTTGCACTTCCTCCGGAATCTCCGGGTTGATCTCGGTGGGGGGCGGTGGTGGGGTGTAGATATGATCGTGAATAATGGCGTGTGTACTCTGCCCGGCAAAAGGGACTTGCCCCACCACCATCTCATACATCATCACCCCTAGCGCGTAGACATCCGCCCCCGGCCCAATCTCCAGCGCCCCGCTTGCTTGTTCGGGCGCGATGTAATGCGGTGTCCCGACGATCACGCCCTTGCTCATCGAGCTTTCGCCCTGTGCCAGCACCCGTGCCAGGCCAAAATCGGTCAGGTAGGGGGTGCCGTCGTCATCGGCAATGATGACATTAGCGGGTTTGACATCCCGATGAAGCACGTTTTGTTTGTGAGCATAAGTTAGCGCATGGGCAACGGCATCGCAGATGGTGTTAATTTCATCCAGGCTCAATGCGCGTTGTTGCAGGTACCATTTGAGGGTGTGACCCCGCACCAGTTTCATCACCAGGTAGGGAGCGCCTTCGATCTCATCGAAATCGTAAAGCGGTACGATGTGCGGATGATCTAGCCCGGCCACGATCCGCGCTTCGCGGTTGAAGCGGGCGAGCAAGTCCGGGTCATCCTGGAAGCCAGCGTGCATGACCTTTAATGCAACGGTGCGCCCAAGTTTATTGTGTGCCGCCTCGTAGACGACCGCCATGCCCCCACTACCGATGCGGTGTTGTATGGTGTATTGCCCGATGACCTGCCCGGCTTCGAGATTCATTTTTTCGACCCTATCACTTTCTCCGAATGTTGAGCAATACTATCATTTCGATCTTAACATAATTTGATACGCTTTCTATGTAGTTTACGCAGGGTACATTGAAAAGTTGCAAACCAACCTGGGTAATAATCTCATATGCGTTCGAGGCGGGTTGAACCCCGTCGCTACAACAGCATGTGACCTGTGGGGCGTTGCAGTCTGATACAATAGGCGGTAAAGTCTGTACGAAAAGGAAGAACGGACGTGTTTCTAATCGCACATGGGGCACTTGGCCCCTATGACGAACTTGTCTATTTAGGCGTCGCCGTGATCTTTGTGATCATGATGGGCGTAAGTTGGTTCCAGACGCGCATGACCGACTACGACGACGACCGCGGCGAACAATCCCCCGCACCAGGCCCCGTTACCGAACAATCCGACGAACGTTTCACACTGGACTAGCATGTTTCATTCCACCCGCATCAGCGCCGGGCGAGTTCGGCGCGTTGGTCTGTTCCTATCGCTGGCGATCTTGCTGGTGCTGACGGCGGCACCGACCCAGGCACACGGCTATATCGTCCGAGCCATCCCGGAGGATCGCGCTACACTAGAGCGCCCCCCAACCCGTGTTCAATACTGGTTCAGTGAGGCGCTCGAACCGAACTTCAGCACGATCACACTGTTAGACGCCAACGGCAACGAAATCGCACGCGGCGGCGTAGACCCGAACAATACCACCCTCATGACGCTGCGCCCGCCCGCATCCCTAGCAGATGGCGCGTATGTGGTCAGCTTGCGCCCGGCTTTCGCCAGTGATGGCCATGTAGTGGGCGAAACGCGGGTGTTCTTCGTGGGGGAGGCCATCGGCGGGGTGGCAGGGCAAGGTGCCAGCGATGCCGCTGTGCCGTTAGAGGTCGTCTGGCGCGGGATCGTGCTGTCGTCGTCCTCGTTGCTGCTGGGCGTGACGGCTTTGTATTCGCTGGTGCTGGTGCCGGTGTGGGGAAATAAAAAGCACATCGCCGGATTTTTACCGCCGCGTGTAATCACCCACCTGACATGGATCGCCGGGATCGCGTTGGCGGTTGCCTTGCTGGGTAATGTACTGGCGTTGCTGCAAAACGCTAGCGTCTTGTTCGGGCAAGGTGTTGGCACGATCATTCAAAACGGATCGTGGAACACCGCTCGGATCGGCTCGCGGTTTGGGGATGTATGGAATGTGCGCATGGCGCTGTTGGTGCTGTTCGGCGTGGGGCTAGGGCTGACGATTTTCTGGCGGGCGGACAAGCCGCGCACGCTCGGCCCGTTCTGGCAGGCGTTGATGTGGTGCGCTGCGCTGATGATCGCCACGTTTGCGGTCAGCAGCCACGCTAGCGGATCGCTGGTGATGCCGTGGGTAGCAATGCTGATGCACTGGCTGCATATGACCGCTGTCAGCGTGTGGACGGGTGGCTTAGCGGCGTTGGCCTTGGTGGTCCCAGTTGCCCTGCGCCCCTACCAGGGCGACCAGCGACGGCTGGCCCTGCTCGCGGTAACACGGCGATTCTCGCGGCTGGCGGTCGGGGCGTTGGCGATCACGATCACGACCGGGGTTTATAATTCGCTCAACTGGTTATTTACGCCATCGGAGCTAGTCGAGACGAGCTACGGGCTATCACTGGTCTATAAAGTGCTGTTGGTGGGCGGGCTACTGGCAGTTGCGGCGATCAGCCATGTTGCCGCCCACCCGCAACGCTACGCCTGGGCCAGCCGATTCACCGGTGGCGGGTTGCTCCGCTTGCGCTTAGAAACGGTTTTCGCGGCAGCCGTGTTGATCGCGGCGGGGCTGGTGAGTGCCACACCACCGCCTACCCCGGCCTTTGTGCTAGACGACATCCCCGCCCCGCGTGCGGCCCAGTCGGTAGATGGCTTGCAGGTCGATATGACGATCTCGCCCGGCGGCCTGGGGGTGAATACCTACGATGTGCGCGTGTCGGAATCGGATACATCGCTTGACGGGGCGACGGTCTATGTGCGGCTGGTGCGTCCATTGGATGACGTGCGCGGGGTATGGCATACCGCCGAGCAGGTCGAGCCAGGGTTGTATGTGGCGGCTGGAGACGAAATAGAAACCGTTGGCGAATGGGTGGCGCTGGTCGATGTGGTCCGCCCGGCGGCACCCACCCCACAACGGATCGCTTTTTCCTGGGACATCACGGACGATGCCACCGTGCTAGCGAGTATCTCGCCGCGCTTACAACATTGGGCGGCGCTCGGTGGGGTGCTGCTGGCGCTCGGCTGGGTGATCACCCCAGCGTATCGGGCGTTCTTACGTCAGATGAACTTCGACGCGGTGACGGTCACGTTATTGCTGCTGGCAACTATCGGCACCGCGTTGGTAACAGCGGTCGGATTCTGGTACATCGGTACGCTGCAAGCCACTAACGACGCGCTACTGAACCCGCCGCCGGTGGTCGTCAACCCGACGCTGCCGGATGCGGTCTCGCTGCGGCACGGTGCCGATCAGTTCGCGGCGGGGTGTGGCTGGGATACCGATTCGCGCGCGTTCGGCGCACTGGTCGAACGGCTACCGCGTACCCGCGATGACGAACTCTATCGCGCCGTCACCGATGGCTTCCGCGAGTTGCCCGCCTGCGACCTACCCCCCGACGACGCCTGGGACGTGGTAAACCACCTGCGGACATACGAGCCGCGTTAGCTCTGGCACGGATTGAATGGCCCTCAATGGCGAACACAAGCGCATTATCGCTTGCGGGCAACAATCCACATCATATCGAACGGGTTAATATACGCGGATTTCTCGCTCAGGTTCAGCGCCCGTTCGATGGCCTGTAACGGTTGTGACAACACCGGCAGGTAAAAGCCCAACCGATCTAAAAACAGACGCAACGTAACGAATTTGCCCTCATGCCGCACGTCCACCACATCGAACCCGGCCTCGTTCAACATCCGCGAGAGCGTGCGCACGCTGAAGTAGTAGACGTGTTCTTCGCTCAGCTTGTAGCCGATCCACCGCTTACCCGTCAGCCGGGCCACCAGGCTACCCACATCCGGCGTGATCAGCGCGTAGACCCCGCCACTTTCTAGTAAAGCCGCTGCCCGTTCGAGATTGGCGGCGGGGTCCGGCACATGCTCGATCACATCCCACATGGTAACCATGCTATAACTGCCGTCTTGCAAGTGATCCGCTTCTAATAAGCTGGTGTTATACACGGTATGCCCAAAGTTTTCCCGCACGTATTCCACCGCAAAGCCGGAAACATCCAACCCTTCGACCTGCCAACCGCGCCGGGCGGCCTCATCAACAAAAAAGCCTGCCGCACACCCCACATCTAGCAGCTTGCGCCCGCCCCCCGGTTGGATGAACTTATGCAGCATATCCAACCGGCGGTTAAACGTCCGGCGGATGTTCCGTTCGTCCGCGATATAGTCATGATAGCCGACCGTGCCGTCGTCGTTGTTGCGAAAGTAGGTTTCGCCGTAGAGCGCGTAGAGTTCGTTGGCATCTGGGCGCGGACTGACATACACAAGCCCACAATCTAAACACGCCACCAACCCCTTTTCGTTTTGTGGCATGAACGGGCGGCGGTTCTCGCTGCCACACAGGTTACAGGGGATATGATAACGCGGAATGTCGGTGGCAATGCGTGGTGAATTTTGTGTTTGGTCAGTCAAAGCAAATTATCCCTACTCTTGGTTGAAGTCAGTGGGTGATTTTATCGGGTGGTACAATATTAGACAACACTGAGTTACTGATTTAGTAGTGGCGG
>DAOTUA010000329.1:0-30926 GCA_034437355.1 Anaerolineae bacterium
ATGCCCCGCCGATGGTCGTTTTCCCACCCGATAACGGCATCGCCCAACCCGGCATCCTTCGCTTACAATGGGTAAGCGTCGGCGTCCTCCGCCCAGATGAAATCTATCTCGTCTACATTAAAGACCTCACCGTCAGCAACGATCAGGTTAGCGCCTTCATCACCCGTCAGAACAGTTTCGACATCCCCGCAGAATTTATCCCACGCGGCACCCAACGCCACCAGTTCCAATGGTGGGTTGCCGTCGGGCAGCGCAACGATGCCGGGCAGTATGTCAACGTCAGTGGCGACCCCCAGATCAATACCTTCTACTGGGAACCCACCAATTAGGTGTATTCACGGTTACCCTATGCGTAATGTTTAGTGGGGTTTCACCCCAAACCCCACCCCTTTTTCCAGAAAAAGGGGACAAAAAGCGGCCATTATGTCATCCAAAATGAAGGTTTAGACGATTTTTTGTGAAAATCTCTGATTTTCACAGTTAACGTTTTGGTCAATCTTTTGCAAAAGATTGTGGGGGTTCGGGGGTGAAGCCCCTGAGCAGTTACAAAATAAAACGAAATCCGCTATTTCACATCAGGCCTAAAACACAAGTTCCCCACCAAACCTAGCGCGTCCCGGCCCGCCCGAACTCACGGGCGAGTTGATCCGCACTCATATGTAAGATCGTCGGTCGCCCGTGCGGGCACGTATGCGGAGACTCACACCGTTCCAACTGCCGAATGATCCCCTCCATTTCCTCACGGCTAAGCACCTGCCCGGCCTTCACCGCCACCTGCTTACAAATCCGCAAAACAATCTTATCCTCTGCGGCCTGTTCGCCCGGTGTCGCCCCCGCCTCCAAATCACTGATAATCGACATCACCACCGCCTGCGGGTTTGCATCCGCCAACATCGCCGGCACACGCCGCACCGTAAACATCCCCGGCCCCAACGGGTCTAGCTCGAATCCCACCGCCGTCAACGTCGCCAGATGCTCCTCAACCAATTTCGCATCCAACGGCGAAAGCTGCACCGTCTGTTCCTGCAAAACCTGTTGCGCCGGGCGCTCCTGCGCTGCATAGGCCGCCATGAACTGCTCATATAAAATGCGCTCATGTGCCGCGTGTTGATCAACCAAGTACATCCCCGCCGGACCTTCCGCCACAATATACGCCGCCGATACCTGCCCCACTACCCGCAGCATCGGCAATGTACGCGGCTTCTTCGGCCCCGCACGCCCCACCTCCGGGATCGCCGTCTCATCCGTCATCTGACGGCCCAACCCGTACAGATCGCGTTGCCGGGCTGCCTGCCCGGTCCCCTGCATATCCAACGGCATCCCGACCTGCTCGGATCGCTCCACATACCCAGAATTTGTAGCTATTTCATCCTCACCCCCAGACCGTTTCAATGACCCTGACCGCATATCCGTTAACGGTGACGCATGGCTGACAACCGCCTTTCGGACGGCCCGCTGCACCGCCGTAAATACCCGATTCGGATCGCTAAAACGTACCTCCGCTTTAGCTGGATGCACGTTCACATCCACCTCGGACGGCTCCACGTCTAACATCAAGACCGCCACCGGGTAGCGCCCATTCATCAAAAACGTATGATACGCCTGGATCACCGCATACGTGATCTTGCTATCCTGAATAGCACGCCCATTCACAAACAACAAAATCCGAGTGCGATCACCCCGGTTAAAATCCGGCACCGAGCTAAACCCACGCACCCGCACCGCCTGCCGTTCGTCCTCATCTGGCGCTACCGGCACCATCTGCTTGAACTCATCCACACCGAAAATCGTCACCAACGCATCCTCCAACTGGCCTGTGCCGTGCGTCCGCACCGATTCCCGCCCGTCATGCTCCAAAGTAAAGCGCACATCCGGGTAAGCTAGTGCATAATTCATCACCACCGATGTGATGTGCCGCCGTTCGGTATGATCCGTCTTTAAAAACTTGAGCCGAGCCGGTGTATTGTAAAACAAATTCTCCACGCCAATTACCGTCCCCGCCGGCGCACCCACCGCCTGATGCGCCCCAACCTCACCCCCCTCCACCCGGATTTTGGTCCCGCTTTCCTCATCCCGATGGCGCGTGACAACCGTCAAATGGCTCACCGATGCGATACTCGCCAGCGCCTCCCCTCGGAAGCCCAACGTGCGGATCGTCTCTAAATCGTCCACCGTGCGTAACTTACTCGTCGCGTGCCGGTGTAACGCCAAGCTGACCTCAGTTGCCAAGATACCCGATCCGTTATCGCTCACCCGGATCAACTGCCGCCCCCCATTCGCCACCTGCACAGAAATATCTGTCGCGCCCGCATCCAACGCATTCTCGATCAACTCCTTAACCACCGATGCCGGGCGCTCAATCACCTCACCCGCCGCGATCTGCGCAATCACCCGATCATCTAACAATTGTATCGGCATACTATAGCGGCTCCCTTAAACGAACTTGCCTCCCCCACTTTACTGAATCTCGGATAATCGCTCAACGTCTAGTAGTCATCGCTTGCCCCCCCACTTTACTTTCATCGACCGCGTAGGGTTTTCCCAACATCGTACCGCACCATTTCTTATAGGGGAGTCCCCCCGTGGACGCCCGAAACACACATCGCCAACAACGACCGACCACACACGGGTATGACCCCTACAAAAAATCGAATGCTTTCTTTACTTAGCCAAGGCTGACGTTATATAACCGGGAGATCATCCCTCACGAGCCGATCAAATTTTCGCCCGCTAGTGGGATGGTGATCGAAAACGTCGCGCCTTCGCCGGGGGTACTTTCTACCAGCGCCTCGCCATCATGCGCCTGTGCCACACTCCTCACGATAAACAGGCCCAACCCCGTCCCCTTAATCCTTGCATACTCCTTACGCGCCAGCCGCACATGCCGTTGGAACAACCGCGCTTGCTCCTCCTCACTGATCCCGTTACCGTCGTCCGTCACACTGAAAACAATCCAATCATCCTGCTTATGCACCCGAACCTGCACCGTCCCGCCGTCCGGCGTGTACTTGATCGCATTATCCACCAGGTTTGTCAAAGCCCGTATGATCATATTCTCATCGGCATTAATAACCGGCACATCCGATGCCACATCTAGCTCGACCGTCAAATCCTCTTTTTCCGCCGGGATAATCTGCTGCTCTACGATCTTTGCCGCCATCTCGCCCAGGTCTACATGTGACCGCTGCATCTCGTAAAAACCCGTTTCCGGGTCGAAGCGCCCCGCATCCTGGATGTTATCGACAATGTTTGTCATCTGGTTAATCCCAGACAAAATCTTATCTATGAAATAAATCTGCTTCTCCGTCACCTCCCCCACCATCCCCATTCGGATCATATCCGCAAAACCCTGCATCGCTGTCATTGGCGATCGTAAATCGTGCGAGACAATCCGCATAAACTCACGTTGATTCAAATTCAACCGCTTAAACCGCGACACATCCCGCAACGCCAGCACCCAACCATCCGGCACACCATCATGGGTACGCACCATCGAAAGCGACGGCAAAAACGTGAACGCGCCATCCGGCCCTGCCGTCCACTCGCTCGGGCGCGTATTCACCCTCGGCGGTGGCGCATCGATCAACTCCAGCAACTCATCCGATTGCACCACATCCCCCAGCGACATCCCGATCACCGCCTCCGTTTCAACATCGAACAGCGTTTCCGCCGCCGAATTCATCATCAGCACCGTTCGCTCATCCGTCAGCACCAACAACGGGTCTAAGATGCTATCAATCACCGAATTGGCCAGTTGGTTCGCCCGTTCCTGTCGCCGGTTCGCCAGATAAGCCGCCGCCGTAATCGTCACAAGATTCAACAGCGGCGTAACGGCTGCCTCCGACAACACCGTATCCTCATCGAACCACACACACACCAGTATATCATCTGGTATCCGCCGGGTGTACCAACAGGCCGCCTCTACCGGACCCGGCAAGGATGTATCCCGCGTCAACGTTGCCGGCACGCTCGCCAACCAATTGCGATCATCCGGCATCTGCTGGAGCCATCCCGCATCATCGCCCACCACAAACTCAAACCGAATATCCCCCCACCGCGCCAAGCTGACCCCGGTTGCGTTTGTGTAGGTATAAAGCGCCTCCAAGGTCGCAGTCAACGCCGTTTCCTTGCCAGGGGCCGCCGCGATAAGCTGCAACACATGAGCTAGTGTTGGGTTTGTCCCGTGTGTGTCTTGAGCCTGCATGATACCTCGCTCTGGTTATTTTCGTCCCATCCCTGCCGCGTGACCAATTGCACCCGGCTACCTATACTCTAAAATATAACACACTTGCATTTCCCCTGCATCGTCTTACACCAACGGATTCAGACCGGGGAATTTATCCCCCGACGCGCTTCGTCTAATCGTCGCCCAGGCTCAACAAAGACATAAACGCCTCTTGCGGGATTTCCACCTGGCCCACCATTTTCATCCGCTTTTTACCCTTCTTCTGCTTCTCCAATAATTTCTTCTTACGGGTGATGTCGCCCCCGTAACACTTCGATAACACATCCTTACGCAACGCCCGCACATTCGCCCGCGAAATCACATTCTTACCCACCGCCGCCTGGATCGGCACCTGAAACATCTGCTGCGGGATCAACTCCTTCAACCTGCTCACCAGCTTTTGCCCCCGGTGATACGCATCATCCCGATGAACAATCATCGCCAACGCATCGACCGGCTCCTTATTTACCAATACATCCAGCTTCACCAAATCCTCAGCCTGATAATTGTCAAACTGATAATCCAGGCTAGCATACCCCCGCGTCACACTCTTGAGCCGGTCGTAAAAATCAACAATCACCTCTGCTAATGGCATCCGATACTGAAGCGAAACCCGCGTCGCATCTAAATATTCAGTGGTGATATACTCGCCGCGCTTACCCAGCACCAACTCCATAATCGGCCCAATATAATCCTGCGGGCTGTAAATCTGAATCTTCATCCACGGCTCCCGGATTTCCTCAATATCACTTGGGTCCGGCAGCGCCGACGGGCTATCAACCTTAATCACCTCACCATTTGTTTTCACCACCTCATAAGACACACTCGGCGCTGTCGCCAAAATATCCAGGTCGTACTCGCGCTCCAAACGCTCCTGGATAATCTCCATATGAAACAACCCCAAAAAACCCACCCGGAACCCAAAATTCAACGCCTGCGAGTTCTCCGGCTGGAACGCCAACGCCGCGTCATTCAATTGCAACTTATCGAACGCATCGCGCAAATCCTCGAAATCGTCGTTATCCGTCGGGTAAAATCCGGCAAAAACCATTGGCTTCACCTGCTGATAACCCGGTAACGGATTCTGCGCCTTATAGCTCTCTAGCGTCAGCGTATCCCCAACCCGGCATTCCTGCACCGACTTAAACCCGGTCGCAATATACCCCACCTCCCCCGCGCTAAGGCTCTCCTTGGCAATCATAGCCGGGTTAAAAATCCCCAACTCCACCGGGTCGAACTTCGCCCCGTTCGACATCATCATCAGCTTATCCTTCTTGGTGATCGTCCCATCCACCACTCGCACATAAGCCACCACCCCCTTAAACACATCGTAATGCGAATCGAACACCAGCGCCCGCAACGGCTTTTCTGGCTCGCCCTGCGGCGGCGGCACACGCTCGATCACCGCCTCCAGCACCTTCTCCACATTATGCCCCGTCTTAGCAGAGATCATAATCATCTCGTCTGTATCCACCCCCAACAAATCCCCGATCTCCTGCGCCACCTCATCCGGGCGGGCCGCTGGTAGGTCGATCTTGTTGATCACCGGGATGATCTCTAAATCTTGCTCTAACGCCAGGTATAAATTCGCCAGCGTTTGCGCCTCGATCCCCTGGCTAGCATCCACCACCAACACCGCCCCCTCGCACGCCTGCAACGCCCGGCTCACCTCATACGTAAAGTCCACATGGCCCGGCGTATCAATCAAATTCACCAGATACTCCGCACCATCGGCATCCTCATACACCATCCGCACCGCCGACGCTTTAATCGTCACGCCACGCTCACGTTCCAGGTCCATATTATCCAATAATTGCGCCTTCATCTCCCGATCACTGACCGTTTTCGTCATCTGCAACAACCGATCCGCCAGCGTACTCTTGCCATGATCAATATGCGCAATAATCGAAAAATTACGTATCTTATCCAATTTCATTGACAGTCCATCCATACCTATCACATTAACATAGACCTTATTCTACCAGACAACCCCCTCTAAACATATTACTTACAGGGCAACCTGTCATAGAAAACTCATCCCTGCTTGTTACCAAATCGCTTCTCTGATAAAAATGATAAACGTTGCATTCTAGAATGAAAAATGTCACTATTGTACATAAACGTTTGCCTCTAAATTATAGACGGTTATTACATTAAAAACAGATAAACCTGATAGGTGATGTTTTAAATGAAAAAGCTGGTCAGTATCTCGATACTTCTGTTACTGTTATCCCTCGCAGCCTGCGGGCGACGACTACCAGAAACCCCCCTCACAACGAGCAACACCACTACCACCACCACCCAAACCGATGTTGCTACCGCCGACACACCAACCGAACAAGCCACGGTTGAAGTCGAAGCAGAAGAAGACGCCCAAGTCGAAGCGACTGAGGACGAGGACGAAGACGAAGCCGTCGAAGTCGTAGACAACGACACCGACACCGCCAACGAGGATGAAGCCGTCACCCTCGCCGGCGACATCAACAACGGTGCCGCCCTATTTGCCAACGTACCCGGCAACGCGCCCTGCTCATCCTGCCACTATGTCGATTCCAACCAAATGCTAGTCGGGCCAGGGATGCTAGGGCTTGGCGATATTGCCGGAGAACGGGTTGCCGGTGAAGATGCCGTCGAATACCTGCGCAACGCCATCTTGCACCCCAACGACTACATCGTTGACGGCTACCCCGCCCAAGTCATGCCGCAAAACTACGCCGACTCGCTCACAGAAGACGACTTGAACGATCTTATCGCTTATATGCTATCACTCTAAAAGGTGCTACTCATGGAAATTGATAAGCAACAAGAAGACATCGTTGAGGTAGACACCACCGACCTACCTACAACCCCCCCAAATGAAGAAGAAAAATACGAACCACGCGGCGCGTTTGTTTTCGTCATCATCATGGGTATATTCTACCTGATTTATTGGTTTGTTAGCTGGTACGAAATTTTCGTAGCAAGGGGATCATAGCTCATGAAAATTCATGTCGATAAATACGAACGCATCTGGATCATCATGGTCTCCATCGTGCTAGGCGTCTTTTTCGCCTCACTCGTAGCCGGGGCTTTGGTCTACGGGGTACGCCCCGCCCAACCCGAAGGATTTATCAACCCCATGCGCCTAGATGAAACCGAATTCGCTAACCCTGGCGTCCGGCATATGGGCGAAAATCGCTACGAAGCCCTCATCATGTCCCAGGCCTGGCGCTTTGAAACCGGGGAAGTCGATGATACCGGCCTACCCGTTATCCGCGTCCCCGCCGGGGCCGATGTCACCTTCAAAATGACCTCGCGCGATGTCATCCACGGGTTCATGATCGAAGAAAGTAACGTCAACCTGGAAATTCTCCCCGGTCAAGTCGGCAGCGCCCGCGAAACCTTTAACGAACCCGGTGAGTTCTACTTCCTATGTACCCAGTACTGCGGGCGCAACCACCATGGGATGTACGGTAAACTTATTGTTGAAGAAGCAACAACTGAAGTAGCGAAGGACTAAACAACATCATGCAAGCTGCACCCTCTGCACAACCTGAACAAATTCAACGGCCACTGCTCGAATTTCCCAAAGCCAGCGTAATCGCCAGCGAACGCTATCTGATCGGGGCGCACATCCTTGTCGCCTTTGCCGCGCTCTCCCTCGGTATTCTACTCGGCCCCTTCCAGACCTTCCGCCGTGCCCCCGCCCTCCAATGGGAAACACCCATTTTTAGCTATTATTACCAGGCCCTCACCGCCCACGGCGTCCTCAATGCCCTGGTCTTTACCACCTTCTTTATCATGGGCGCTAGCTACTTTGTCGTGCAACGCTCCCTAGAACGACCGCTCAAAAGCCTGCTGCTCGGCTGGGTCGCCTTCTGGGTGATGTTAGTCGGCATGTTGCTAACCACCGGGGCCATTATATCCGGCACCGCCACCGTGCTATTTACCTTCTACCCGCCCATGGTCGCCCACTGGACCTTTTACCTCGGCCTGACCCTGGTCATCGTCGGCAGTTGGCTTGGCTCGCTTGATGTCGCCATGACCTACAACGCCTGGCGAGCCGATCACCCCGGCCAGACCGTCCCACTCGCCACATTTGCCGTGCTTGCCAACTTCCTGATGTGGTTCACCGCCAGCCTGGGCGTCGCCATCGAAGTGCTAACCATGCTACTGCCGCTCTCACTCGGCTGGGTAGATACCACCGACCCACAGATCGCCCGCATCCTATTCTGGTTCTTCGGGCACCCGCTGGTTTACTTCTGGCTGATCCCGGCCTACCTTTCCTGGTATACCATGCTCCCCCGCCAACTTGGGGTTCGCCTCTTTAGCGATGCGATGGCGCGTGTCTCCCTGCTGATGATCGCCATCCTATCGATCCCCATTGGCGTCCATCACCTCTTCGCAGACCCCGGCGTCAGCGAAATCGCCAAAATGTACCACAGCCTACTTACCTTTGTCGTCGCCGTTCCCAGCTTCCTAACCGCCTTCAACGTCGCCGCCACCCTCGAACGCGGCGGACGCAAGCGCGGCTCTAAGGGTGCGGTCTTTGGCCTAGACTGGACCTGGAAACTCCCCTGGGACGACCCGGTCGTCGTCGCGCAACTTTCCGGTATGCTCTTGTTCATCTTCGGCGGTATCTCCGGCCTGATGAACGCATCCTACAACCTCAATACCGCCCTACACAACACAACCTGGGTCGTCGGACACTTCCACACCACGCTCGGCGGTGCCGTTTTCCTGACCTACGTCAGCATCGCCTACTGGATGCTGCCCATGATACGCGGGCGTAAACTTTGGCAACCACGCCTCGCCCTCGCACAAGCCTACCTATGGCTCATCGGGATGGCGATCTTTGCCGGGGCCATGGGGCGTGCCGGCCTAGCCGGGGCCACCCGCCGCACCGATACCGGCGCTGCCAACGCCTACGTTAGCGAAACCGTCGGCAACTGGCTCAATCTCTCCGCTGTTGCCGGTGCAATCCTGCTGGTGAGTAGTGTCTTGCTCTACGCCGTCATTATCGGCACACTTTTCTTCTCCAAAGAACCGAACGACGAAACCGTCCCAGTAGACTCGGTTGTCCCCCAAGATGACCCGTCCCCTAGCATATTTGAAAACTGGCGCTTATGGATTACCGTCATCATCGTCAGCAATGTGATCATGTGGGGGCCGGTGCTGTACCAGAGCTTCAGTATCACCGAGAGCTTCTGGACACCCGGCGCCCCATGGATCGCACGTTAATAACCGCTTTCGTGGGGAGCATACACACCCATGCTCCCCACACCCCTGCAAGCCACACTATATATAGACAAAGGACCTTTTCGGCTATGGATCACACCCCCCAACAACCCAACACCGAAGATATGATCACCCCCCAACAACTGATCGCCCAGATCGCTATCGCCTTCCTCATCACCACCGGCGTAACGCTGCTAGCCTTCAGCCTGGCCTACATCCAAGACCTGGAAACCCTCCGAAGCGTCCCCGGTGCCGTCTGGGATGCTATCTGCGGTCGCCCCACCGACAACGGCCTGACACTACCGCTACTTCTCACCAGCAGCACGCTATCTTTCCTGATCGCAGGCGGTCTATTCATCTGGAACCGCTGGTTCCAACCTCAAGAAATGTAAATTGCTACCGAGGATAACGCTTCATGTCACAACAAGTCATGACGCCCACCGAACAACCCCAACCCCACCGCCGGAACCGCCGCGTATGGGGTCTCATCAGCCTGTTTACCGTGCTGCTCATCGCCACCGGAACCTTGCTATTCTTCATCTTTACGGCACTCTTCCCAGGCCAAGACACATCAATCTACGCTAACCTACAAAGCCCCGAACTGCTCGATGGCGGCGTTAGTGCCATCACACCCCCGCGCCCGGTCGAAAATTTCACCCTCACAGCCCATACCGGCGATCCCTTCACCCTCACCGATACACGCGGTAAAGCCGTCGTACTATTCTTCGGCTATACCCACTGCCCAGACGTATGCCCGCTAACCCTCTCGGAAATGTCCCGCGTTCAAAACCAACTCGGCCCAGACGCCGAGCGCGTCGAATTTGTCTTTGTTAGCGTAGACGGCCAGCGCGATACCCCCGAATGGCTCGCTAAATACTTTGCAACACGCGGCATCGACGACCGCATGTACGGCCTCACCGGTCCCGAAGGCGACATCCGCCGCATTGGTGCCGACTACGGCCTCTACTTTCAGAAGAATACCGCCACCGGGTCGGCGGCATCCTACTTGGTCGATCACACCGCTAGCTCATTCCTGATCGACCCCCAAGGCCGCCTCTCCGCCATCATCGGCTTCGGCACCGACCCCGCCATCATCACCGACGCCATCTACACCGTCCTGACCCCATAAAAAAAGGATGGGCGCTGGGTGTATTTCAATATTTGGGCGGGCTAGGTGCTTTCATCCTGTTTTGTAGGGGAGTCCACGGCGACTATCCCCTACGTCGGATTTGGTTTTTTTGGGGATACCCCCGATTTTATTCCGCCTCTGGCGAAAATGCCCCGCCTTCGGTAGCGGTCGTGTCGCCCGCTATAGGTGGGGGAGTTGCAGCCCGTGTGCGCCACTCATTCCACGTCCCGACAATCCCACGCGGGAACACAATCACCACCAGAATAAACGCCGCCCCCAAAATCACATTCCAGCTTGCCCCAACATCGATCTGCATATTCCCAACCGTGAACACCGCATCCCGCAACATCCGATCACTAAGATGTATCCCCGCCGCCCCCAACACCGGCCCGATAAACGTCCCCGTCCCCCCAATAATCGTACTTAACAACGGGTCCACCGTGAAATTTAACCCCAATATTTCCGGCCCGACCTTCTTATTCAAAATCACATACAAAATACCCGCCCCACTCGCCATCATACTTGCAATCGTGATCGCGAATAACTTAAAGTTGAGCGTATTGTACCCAATCGCCTCAGCGCGTTCCTCATTTTCGCGGATCGATAACAACACCGCCCCCACCGGCGACGACATCAGCCGCCGAATGAACCAGAACAACAACACCGCCAACACCAGCGTAAAGTAATAAAACGTCAGCCGAGAGCGTGTCGGGTTCAACCACAACGGCAGCTCGCTCACTGAGAAACCGTCCTCGGATTGCGTATAGTCGAAACTGCGAAAGTAGATAAAGAACATCTCCGCGACTGCCAGCGTAAATAGCGCAAAATACACCCCCCGCAATCGCAAAGATACCAACCCCACCAGCAGCCCCAACCCCGCCGCCACCGTGATCCCAACCAATGCCCCCACCGGCACACCCCACGTTGCCCCCAACCCCACCTTTTCAATTGCAATCGCCACCGCATACCCACCAACCCCAAAAAATAACGCATGTCCGAACGAAATCACCCCGGTAAAGCCGAAAATCAGGTTATAGCTCATCGCCAAGATCGAAAAGATAAACACCTCGATCATCAACCCCTGCCAGTAAACCGACTGCCCACGCTGCCGCCCGTTAATCCCCGTTGCCCCGTCCCCGGTAAACCACTGCACAATAAACGGAAATAAGATGAAAAACACCAATAACAACAAATAATGCCAATTTTCTTTCAGTGTACGCTGTACTATCTGCATAGGTGGTTTACTCTGCTTTCTTTCCAAATAATCCGCTGGGGCGCAACAACAAGACCGCCGTTAACAATAACATCGGCGTTAAACTCGCCCACACCGATGAGATCACATCGTATTGCAACGTCAACCGTTGCATCACCGCCACACCAATCCCCACGACAATGCTTGCCACCGCCGACCCCTCGTAACTATCCAACCCACCGAGCGCCACAATCGCAATCGCCCCCAACAAATACGAAGTCCCCAGGCTAGGGCTCGCCCCCAAAAACGGAGCCGCAATCGCCCCGCCCAACGTCGCTAGCGCACACCCCAGCATAAACACCAGCGTGAACACCACCCGCACATTGATCCCCATCGCTTCTACCATCTCGCTATCTTCCACCCCCGCCCGGATAATGATCCCGATTCGCGTGCGCCGCAACAACAACGCCACCGCAAAGATCATTACAAACCCCATCACAATCACAAATAACCGATACATGCTGAACGACTGCCCGAAAATATTAAACGACAACTCCCGTACCGTGAACATCTCCGTCCAACTATACGGCGTTGTGGACCAAATAAACTTCACAATCTCCGTCAAGACAATACTTAACCCAAACGTCAGCACAATCTGAAAAATGGGACGTTCGTACAACGGACGTAACAACCCCCGTTCCACAATCACCCCCAATACCCCCCCCACAATCACCGCCAATGCCACCGCCAACACAAACCGCACATCCGTATTCGGGATTAGCGCCGCAACCGCTGCCCGGTGCTGGAAATCATACGCCACATACGCCCCAATCATAAAAAAGACACCCTGCGCGAAATTCAGCACATCCATCAACCCGAAAATGATCGATAACCCCGACGCCACCAGGAACAATAACATCCCCTGGAACAACCCCGACAAAATCATCACGCTGAACGCGCCCATATCCCCACCCACCACCACCAACCCCAACACCATAAACCCGACAATCAACCCGGCAGAAATCAACACCGGCTCAGAAACGTTACGCCCCCCCGTGACCGCATCACTCGCTTGGACCTTCGAGGCCATTATGCCACTCCTAAGTATTGCTTGATTAAATCCTGGTTGTCTATCAAATCTTTCATCTGCCCACTTGCTGCCGAACGTCCCTCATCAATAATGACATACTGTGTCGCCAGCTTGCTCGCCATCACAAAATTCTGTTCGACCAACAACACGGTTGTATATTCCGATAACCGTTCGATGACCTCCATCAGCGCCTCAATAATCACCGGGGCCAAGCCCTCGCTCGGCTCATCAATCAACAACAGATCATTATCCGGCACCAACGCCCGCGCAATCGCTAGCATCTGCTGCTGACCCCCACTCAAGTTCCCACCACTCAACCGATACAACCGCTTCAAATCCGGGAATAACTCAAAGATCATATCCGCTTTCTGCTCGAACTCGCCGCGTTCGTGCTGGGCCAACGCCAGGTTCTCCTTAACCGAAAGCGTCCCAAAAATCGCCCGATGTTCCGGCACATACCCCACCCCCATCCGCGCAATGCTAAACGGGCGCTCCCCACTCAAATTCTGCCCCTTAAACAGAATCTCCCCCCGGCTCGGCGGCGACATCCCCATAATGCTACGCAACGTCGTTGTTTTCCCCGCGCCATTGCGCCCCAACAAAACCGTGATGCTCCCCTCCGGCACCACCACATCCACCCCCTGTAAGATGTGAAACTGCCCGATAAACGTATGAATATTCCGCACCTCCAGGATGTTACCCATTAATGCGCCTCCTTTGCCGCATTCAGATCACCATACAACCCGCCCAAATAGACATGCTGTACCGTCTCATCATTGGCGATCTCGTCTGGTGCCCCCTCCGCGATCACCTTACCGTAATTCATCACCGTGATCCGATCCGAAACCCCCATCACTACCCCCATATTATGCTCAACCAGCACAATCGTTTTGCCCTCGCGCTGGCGTACCCCATCAATAATCGACATTAATTCCGGCACCTGCTCCGATGCCATCCCCGCTGTCGGCTCGTCTAGCAACAATAATTCCGGCTGCGTCGCCAGCAAAATTGCAAACTCCAGCTTGCGCTTGCCGCCATGCGGCAGCGCCCGCGCCAACGTATCCCGGTTTGCCGCTAGCCGCACCGTCTCCAAGATCGCCTCCGCCTGTTCGATCTGCTCCGGGAACGCCTCCGTCAACCGGAAAAAATTTCGCCAAACCGGGCTATTCGCCTGGGCCGCCAACCGCACGTTTTCTAATACACTCAAATTCGGGAAAATATTCGTGATCTGGTAAGACCGACCCAACCCCCGCCGCGCCCGCCTGTGAGGTGGTTCGTGGGTGATGTCCCCCCCATTATAGATTACCCTGCCGCTTGTCGGCGTATATTTACCACTCAACATATTGAATAACGTCGTTTTACCGGCCCCATTCGGGCCAATAATCGAATGAACGCTCCCCCGTTCGACCTTCAAGCTCACATCCGCGACAGCAACCAGACCCCCAAACGTTTTTTGTAAACGATCTGCTTCTAATGTTACGGGCATACTCGGCCCCCATTCCACCTAACTATCAAAAAAATTAACTTAAAGCAAAGTCCCATTGACCCTGCCCATAATATACGCTATTTGCTCTCAACTTAAAAACAATATTCCACCTAGCAATTAGGGTTATTCGTAACGACTCAGGTACACGGGAGCCATTTCATCAGCCGTTAACCGCCTGCGGTTAAAACCACAGGCTACACCACTAAAGGGATGCCAAACCACCCGTGTAAGCCGATGTCCACTTCAGTGGACACGTTTTAGCTGTAGCCGGGGGGATTCCATCCCTCGGCAAGGGCATAAAACGGAGGCGGGGCACATGCCCCACCCCCATCAGCCGCTTAATCTATTTATTCGTCGCCCGTCACTTCCTCGACAAACGCCTCATTCATCGCGCAACGCTCCGCGTATTCTTCCGGTAGCGTGCAGGGCGGGATGATGTCCGTTGACGGGATCGTCTCTAACAGGTTGTAATACAGGAAATCCGGGTCATCAACGGAAACCAATTCCGCCACATACATCGGCACCAACGCCTGATGATCCCCCGGCTGCATGTAATATGTCCCCTTCGGGCCTTCCCATTCCAACCCCTCCAACGCCGGGATCATACTCTCCGGGAAGGTGTCGCCGTCGGTCGCCTCTAACGCCGCAACCAACGCCTGCGCCGACGCAAAACCGCACTCCGTGAACAGATCCGGCACGTCGTTATCATACTGCTCACGATGATTTTCGACCAACCAGTCGTTAATCTCGTTATCCGGGAAGCTATAGTGATAGATCATCCAGCTTACCGTTCCAATCGTGCTGGGGTCCTGCGCCGCGATAATCTCATTGGAATTGAACGCCGCTACAATCGGCACCTCATCCGCAACTTCTAACTCATCAATCTGCTGGAACAGCGTCACCGTGCTATCGCCAGCCCAACTAATGATCACCGCATCCGCCCCAGATTCTTTGATCTGTTGCAAATACGGGGTGAAGTCGTTTGTATCCTGCGGCGCAAAAATCGTCTCTTGCGGGAACTCAATCCCCGCACCAGATAACACCGCTTCTGCCGCCCCCGCCGATGCGCGACCGAACTCATAGTCCGCCGCCATCTGGATAAAGTTCGTCCCCAGGTTCGACTCGGCATAGTTGGCAAACGCGATGAAGTCATGGAAACTGTTCCGGCAAGCGCGGAACGTGTTCGGGTGGAAGTTCTCCCCCGTCACACCGGGCGATGCCGCCGGCCCAGCCATCAAGATCACGTCGAAGTCCGCCGCAATACTCTGAAGCTGCACCGTCACACCACTGCTAACCGTCCCGACCAACACCTCAACCCCTTCGCGCTCGATCAACTCACGCGCCTGGCTCGCGGCTGTGTCCGGGTCGGACGCATTATCGCGTACCAAAACTTCTACCGGACGCCCCGCAATCTCCATCGTGCCATCCGTGGCGTATTCTATACCCAGTTCAAACCCATTCTGAAGCTCTACCCCGTAAATGGTCAACGGGCCGGACGTATCCGTTAATAACCCAATCCGAATTGGCTCACCGTCCTGCGCCCCGACCATCCCAACAGCCAGGACCAACACCAGCGCCAATACAGTTAAAAATGTTATTTTACGTTTCATTTGTTAAAACACTCCTTAGTTTCCGAAAAACTATCTTGAAATGACTTTGGCGCGAGTTGCCCCACACCACGAAACCCGACGCCGAACCGATCCTTAGCTTATCCCGCCGGTGCGCGGGCACAATAGGGCAGGCGGGCCAGCACGAACAATGACCCTGCAATAACCCGCCCCTTACCGTATATCCCCCTAATATACATCAATCACCCCGCCCCGATATGCTTGTGAAAGTGCGCGTTAAACGCCTCCAACTTTTCGATGTACGGCGTGTGCCCGCAGTCCTCAAACACCACTTCCTCAAACGCCCCCCCGTTCGCCGCGTACTGCTCCAATACATCCCGCGTCTGCGTGACCATCGGCTGCGGCGGGAACACCTCCTCACCTGGGTAGCCCGGTACCGCCCCCAACTTACCAAGCACCGCTATATCAAACATAGACCCATCCGACACGATCTGATCATCCGCCCCGCGCACCCACAACACCGCCGGCTTATCATCCAGCCCCACCAGCGCCGCCACATTATCCACATAGATCGGGGCCAGCGCATTGGCTGGGCCGAACTTGCCAGGGGCCGCCCCCGGCCAATTCTCAGACGCCACCGCATCCCCCGGATATTCCCTGTCCCCGGTATGTTCGCTTAACAGGCCCAACAACAGAGCTTCCTCGCGCTCCGGCTTGAACGGCGGCTTCCAATAAAACGTGTTCATGATAAAGCGCGGCGAACCTTCGCCATCACTTGTATCGTTTTCTCCCATCCGCTTCACAAAATCTGGGCTGACAACCCCCGCCCCGCTTCCGGCCCCATCCGCATACACCGGCAACCCATCCGGCATACTCCCCCCGAACCCATACGGCGATCCCGGTGCTGCCACCGTCACCGTCAAGATACGATCCGGGTAATCCGTCATGAAGCGCCATAACACACTCCCGCCCAACGAATGACCGACCATATGCGCCTTAGCCACCCCTAACGTATCCATCAGCGCCGCCAGGTCATCCGCCAGATCACCCATCCCCCGCGTTGCATCGATCTTCTTTGCCGGGTCCGCCGCGCCATAGCCGCGCTGGTCCGGCGCTATCCCCCGATACCCTTCTGGTAAAGCCAACATCGTTTCTTCCCAGTACGTCGCGTTCGAGGCGTTGCCGTGGATAAACACCACCGCCACGCCATCGGCAGCGCCCGCCGTCAACACCCGCGTTTTAATACGCCCAGACTCAACCATTTCGGCTGTAATACCATCCATCGTTGGGATATTCATCTGTATTTTCCTTTTCTGTAATGTTTAATTTGATAAATTAAATCGCTCGCGCAGGTCTCGCTTTAAAACCTTCCCGGCAGCGTTGCGGGGGAGTTCGTCAACATACTGGACGCCCTTCGGCACCTTAAACTTCGCCAGATTAGCGCGACAATGGGCCAACATCTTCGCCTCAGTCGGCGGATCATCCCCCCGCACCACCACTGCCAAGCCGCTTTCGCCCCATTTTTCATCCGGCACACCAATCACCGCCACATCCTTGATCCCGTCCAACTGGAACAACACTTGTTCCACCTCCGCCGGGTAAACATTCTCCCCCCCACTAATATACATATCCTTATACCGGTCCACAACGTAAATGCAACCCTCCTCATCGATCATCCCAGCATCACCGCTATGCAGCCAACGGTTACCGTGTTCATCCGTCGTGAAGTTCTCCGCATTAGCCTGTGGGCGATTATGATACCCCGGCGTGATATTCGGCCCACCGATAACCACCTCACCGATCTCACCCACCGGCACATCCCTAAAATGCTCATCGACCACCCGCACCCGTGTATGCAGCAACGGTTTACCAACGCTCGTCGGTTTGACCACCGCCCGCCGCTTGGCAATCAAGAACACCGTCGGGCTTGTTTCGGTCATCCCAAACCCAAGCTGCACGATGATCCCCCGGTCCGCATACTTTTTCAATAGCGCCGCCGGCATCGGTGCCCCCCCACAACCCCAAGACCGAACCCGGCTCAAGTCCGCTGTCTTAAAATCGTCGTGCTGGCTCAAAAACAGATAAATCGCCGGCACCCCGAAAAAGTGCGTGATCCCCCGGCCCGCATCGGAGAGCGCCTGCAACGTTTCGCCAGCGTCGAAGCTGCGCGCCACAATCACCTTGCCGCCGAAGTGAATTAACGGGTTGGCATATAAATTCAACCCGCCCGTATGGAATGTCGGCAGCACCGAATACTGCACGCTGTCATGATTTAACCCAGTCGGCACCCCAATATTGATCGCGTTATAAAACGTCATCTCATGCGTGATCACCACGCCCTTAGGGTGGCCGGTCGTCCCAGCCGTATACATCAGCGTCATCGGGGTGTGATGTCGCGTTTGCGGGTTCATCACCACCCACGGATAATCCCCCGTGACGATACGCTCATAATCCGATCCGCTATCCAGCTCGATCTGCAAATGATGTTCGATCCCCGCTTCGCTTAGCAGATGCGGCACACGTTCGGCGTTATCCGCATCATATACCAACCCCACCGCCTCGGCATCCTTCAGGATAAACAACAGTTCCGGCGCGGCCAGCCGCCAGTTTAACGGCAGCATCACCGCCCCCAACTTCACACACGCAAACTGAAACACAAAATACTCAACCGTATTCAACGCCAAGATCGCCACCACATCCCCCGCTTTGATCCCCCAGGCCGTTTGCATATACCCGGCCAACCTCGCACACCGGGCGTTAAACTCGGCATACGTGAACTCGCGCCCGGTAGCATCCTCCACCATCGCTACCTTATCCGGCGTCCGGTCCGCATGGAACGCCACCCAATCAGAAGCTAAAACCATCTGTTCGTCATCCCCTACTATATTAAATGCTATTTTGTTCAACCCCACCGCACCGCAACCGCGCTCCAGGTATAACCCGTCCCCGCCCCAGCAAATAACAATAAATCCCCCGGCTTGATCTTCCCCTGCGCCAACCCCAATTGCAGCGCCAACACCTGATCAACACTCTGCACATGCCCATAATCTTCTAAGTAAACCGATTGATCCGGCCTTAACCCAATCGTGTCTAAAATCGTGTTGTAAAATGACCGCTTCATGTGCGTAATCCCCAAAAACGCGACATCATCCAACGACGCCCCGCCCTGTTCAACCGCCTGCCGCATCACACGCACAAAATTCTCAAGCGAATGTCCGCCCAACCGTTCCGCCATATATTCCGGGTCCGTCACATCCAACCGACCCCGTAAATCTCCGACTATCTCCGGCATCCCAACCCCAATCGCATCCTCAGTTAAAATAACCGACTCCGACAAGCTCCCATCCGTGATCGCCGCCGCCCCCAAAATCAAATTCTCAGTCGCATCGCGCTTGAGCAACATCGCCCCGCCGCCACTCCCAAAATTGAACATGAACCGCGACCGCGTATTCGCAAAATTGATCAGATCGTTTTCCCGGCTGCCCGCCACCAACAACACATACGCCAGGGTCGGGTCCGCTTGCATCATCCCACGAGCCATATTCATCGCTATCGGTGCCCCCGCACACAGCGCATACATCTCAAACGCATAGGCGTTTTCCGCACCGATATTATGCTGCACCTTCGCCGCCGCATTCCACACCAGATGATCCTTATGTTCGCTCCCATGAGAAATCACCAGCCGCACCTGCCCCGGCCCCACCCCCGCATCAGCCAAGGCCGCCCGCGCCGCCGCCGTCGCCATCCCCGTGACCGTATCCGCACCCCCGGCCACATGGCGCTGCCGGATTCCCATTTTTTCACGTAAAATATTTTCCGGAATACCTGTCGGGCCGGCTAGGTCGGCGGCGGTCTGAATCTGTGGCGGGAAGTAAGTACCAATGCCCGCAATACCCACAGCAAGGGGAGTCATCATTACAAGCCCTTTAAAAGTTACAAAAAAACATTTTACCCACTATGTAAAACTCAAAATATATTTCATTTGACGGGGGCGAAGCTCCCCAGCAGTTATATTTCTTTTACAAAATACATGCTAACACCCATATAAAGGCGTTAGTTTTCATCTTACAATTCTTGCAAGCGCCTTAACAATGGCCAACGTCACTCAACACCCATTATTTCTTTAAAGTCAGTCATAAATATTTTACTGTATATGTTAAAGAATATGCAAATGCCCAACAACCAATCTTCCGAAGCCATCCTCAAACAACTTCGACACGTCGCCGCTATGGTCATGCAGGCCGCCGAAGCCGATACCATGGAACAACTACTCCAGAATATCGCCCACATCGCCCGCGAACTGATCGGCGCACGCTACGCCGCGCTCGGCGTGCCAGACCACAAAGGCGGCCTGCGCTACTTCCAGGTCTCCGGCATGAGCAACGAACAAATCCGCAATATCGAACATACCCCCATCGGCCTCGGCCTACTCGGTAAAATGATGCGCGACGCCACACCACTACGCCTAGACCACATGCACCACCACCCAGAAGCCGTCGGGTTCCCCGAAGGCCACCCCCATATGGAATCTTTCATCGGTGTCCCCATCAAACTGCGCGATCAACTCTACGGCATCTTCTACCTGACAGAAAAAGACGACGACACCCCCTTCACCGAAGATGACCAATGGCTACTCGAAATCATGTCCGGCTATGTCGCCCTCGCCATCGCAGAAAAAAACCTCCAAGAACAACGTCGCCAACTAGCCCTCATGCGAGAACGCGAACAAATCGGCATGACCCTTCACGATGGCGTCATCCAATCGATCTACGCCCTGGGGATGCGCCTGGACCTGGCACAGCGCACCGACGGTGTCTCCGACCAAGACATCCGAGAAACCCTGACCGGCCTCAACAACGTCATCGAAGACATCCGCAACGCCATTTATCAACTCAAAGACGACAACAGCGATATTCTCAACCTCCGGCCACGCTTCCAACGCATACTATCCCAACTCTACATCCCCAAACAAACCAGCATCTCCTTCAACTTTCCCGATCACAACCGAGCCCTACCCAATGACCTGCTCGACGCCCTCGAACTGATGACCACCGAATGTCTCAGTAACGTCATTCGCCACGCCAACGCCACTCACATCGAAATCACCATCAGCTATGCCACCGATCACATCAAAATCAGCATCCAAGATGACGGCGACGGCTTCGACCCCAACCAACTCGAAAAACAAACCGGACTAGGCCTGCGAAACCTACAACGCCGTACCCGTATCCATGGTGGCTCGCTCCAACTAGAAAGTGAACCCGGTTGCGGCACGCTCGTCGAAATCCAACTGCCGCTAACCTAATCCTCATCCTCATCGTCCGGCTGGCTTGGGGTCACACGCTCTATATCGTGCTTAAGCGCATAAATGGCCGCCTCCGCCCGGTTGCTAGCCCCAATCTTCGACAAAACACTACTGACATAGTTGCGCACCGTCCCTTCCCCCAAAAACAACTGCGCCGCAATCTGGCGGTTCGTCAGGCCACCCGCCACCAACGCCAACACCGATAACTCCTGCTGAGTCAAACTCTCAAAATGCGTCGCCGCCTCCGCCGCGTTAGCCTGCCGCACCTTCTCAAATACAGCCGATGTCATCGCCGGGTCTAAAATGCCCTCCCCACGCCCCACCCGCAACACAGAATCCACCAAATCATCATTCCCAATGCGCTTCAAAACATACCCAGAAGCCCCCGCATCTATCGCCGCACTCAACAACTCATCCTCCGCATACGATGTCAGGATGATCACATGGCACCCTTTCACCTCCTCCACAATCTGTTTACACGCATCTATGCCAGATAACCCCGGCATCCGAATATCCAAAACCGCAACATCTGGATGATGTGCTCGTGCCTGCCGCACAGCCCCCTCACCCGTATCCGCCTCCGCGATGACCTCAATCTCCTCATGGTTCTCTAGCAAGGTACGCAACCCCGCCCGTACCACAGCATGATCGTCAGCAATAAGTACTCGCAACATAGCTCTAAAACCCTCCAAAATTTCCTAGCGCCATTGTAGCAGCGAAATCTTTCCCTCCACCTTCCTCATGACATATGCCACACCAACCTGTGATTAATGTCCGTAATGTGCCGCCATTGATGACATATTGCACACGCGATTCATGATATTTGCTATGGTGCAACAGATCATCCAATATGCCATAATGAGAATGTATATCAACTTGATCGGAGAAAATGGTTTATGCGTGTTCATACCATCATGACAGCTAAACCTGTTGTCGCTCATCCCAATGATACCTTAGACCACGCCCTAACCCTGATGCGTAACGGCGGCTTTCACCACCTGCCCATCATGAGCCAATCCAAACACCTGATCGGCATCGTCAGCAGCCGCGACTGCCGCCTCGCGCTAGATGTCCCCGATATTCACCAAATTCACCCATCACACTACCCGGCAGCCCGCACTATTCGCCTCCGCGAGATCATGTCGAAAGCACCCATCGTCACCTCCCCCGACGCCGACGTATTCACCGCCACCGCCTTAATGTACGAAAATCACATCAATTGCCTGCCCGTCATGCTAGAAGAAACCCTGATCGGCATCCTCACCTCCTCCGACCTGCTCGTTGCTTTCATCCACATCTCGCGTAACAAAGCCGTCTAACCCATCACAACTGCACCGTCACCACCCGACGATCTATCGTCCCCTCCTCATCATACGAAAACCCCTCCACCACCACCTCGCGCCCCTCACCCGGCGGCAACACCACCGTTAGCTCTCGGTAGGGGAGTCGGTAGCCCGACTCATCCACATCCACCCCCAACCGGATACGCCCCCCAACACACACCATCGTCACCTCAACCAACGCCACCGGCCCATCTCGGCTGATCCCGTCATCCTCATACCATGTAATTGCCGTCGTCGTACCCGCCACCCCAGGGAACACGCACAACCTCCGCCACCGATCCGGCTCATCCCCCGTATGACGCATCGGCGGCCCCATCGGGATCATCCCCCCCGCCGGCACAAATAACGGCACCCGATCCAACGGCGCTTCAACTGTGATCGACTGCCCCCCATCGTACAAAAACCCGGTGTGAAAGTCGTACCACCCCACCCCACCCGGCAGATACACCTCACGAATCCGTGCCCCCGGCTCCAACACCGACGCCACCAACAACCAACGCCCCAACATAAACTCAAATGACTGATCATGCGTCATCCGATCATCCGCGTAATGATACACCGTCGGGCGGATGATCGGATGCCCGGTGCGGTGCGCTTCATGAAACAAGCTATACAGATATGGCAGCAACCGATACCGAAATTGTAACGCCTCCCGGATAAACGGCAGCATCGCCGGGTACATCCACGGCTCATTAACCGTTCCGTCCGTATTCCAAGAGTGAATCGTAAAACGCGGATGGAAAATCCCATTCTGCACCCACCGCACGAACAATTCCGGTTCTGGGCGCGGCCCATGGAACCCGCCGACATCGTGCCCGGTGTTCGGCGCACCACTCAAGCCCATCCCCAACCCCATCGGAATATTGTATTTCAACGTCTCCCAAGACGTACTGTTATCCCCAGACCACGTTTGCGCATACCGCTGAACCCCAGGGCAACCAGACCGCGACAACACAAACGGGCGTAACCCCGGCGCGTGTGCCATCGTCGCACGATAAGAAGCGTGTGCCATCAACAACGTCTGCAACGGACGCCCCCCAAGCCCAATCGAAAACGCCGCCCCGAACCCATCGCACACCACCGCATCATCCCAAATCGCATACTCATTATTGTCATTCCAAATCACATCCACCCCATATCCGAATAGCTGCCGCTGCAATTGCGCCTGCCACCAGCCATACCCCGCCGCGCTCGTAAAATCCAGATACGCCCCCTTTGCGCTCTCATATGCGCCACCACTCCAAAACCGATCCACAAACGGCTCGCCTGTATCCGCATCCCCCACAAAATAACCACCCGTCGCACATGCGCCGTAATGCGGGTTCATCTCCAAAATATACGGCTTCACATTCGCCATCAGATGAATATCCGCCTCATGGAAACGCGCCACCATCTCCGACGGCTCCGGGATACGATCCCGATTCCACGTAAACACATTCCGGTTTCCGTCCGCATCCGTCGTATACCCCGATGACAAATGAAACCCATCACACGGGATCGCGTGCTGCCGGGTTAGCTCGGCAAATTGCTTTAACTGTTCTTGCGCGTCGGGGGAGTCCGTATAACTCATCGTAGACCCCAAATACCCCAACGTCCAACGCGGCGGCAAAAACGGATACCCCGTCAACCACCCGATCTTCTCCACCACCGCCTCAATCGTCGGCCCATATAGCAGATAATAATCAACATCCCCATTCGCCGCGTAATAACTCACAAACGGCCCCCAGATCGCGTCGATCTCGCGCCCCATATCAAAAACCGTTGTCGCTAAGTTGTCATACACCATCCCATAAGCGATCTCTAACTCTGGCAAATACGCAATGTAAACCGGGAAATGCTTATACAACGGATCACTGTTCCGCGCACTATACCCGAACGCATCCAGGTTGCGCATCTCCATACGATACCCACGCTTGTTCAACCCGCCCGCACGCTCTCCAAAACCATAAAAACAAGCATCGTCCCGCAACTGCATATAGTGATAAACCCCCGTCCCCGCCCGATCCCGCACATACCCCCGGCGCGGTAAGTCCGCTGCAAACATCACCCCACCCACCGACCAGCTTAACCCCCCGGTCCGATCATCCACCGCCACCGCCAGCGTATCCGTCCGTAAAACCCTACCGCCAGCATCCACCACCCCACCCCCCGAAAACCGCCCCATATCCTCCCGCTGCCGTCCCTCCCGTGGGACCGTCCCCCCCTCATCCGTGATCATCCACGTCCGCCCCAATCGTACCCCCCCATCTGCCAGATACCGCACCCGGAACACATCCTGTTCTAGTGCATCCACCCGCAACTGTTCCCCCCCCGGCCCCCAATAAATCAACCCGTCGGGTATTGCCTCGCCTATCGCTAAATCCTGTAGTCGCGTTAATCGCATCGGATTATCACCTGTCCTTCATCATCACTGGTTTTTGTCCCCGCAATATGCCTATTTTTACGCAATCCCGCAACTTTTCCACGCATAAGTCGTTACTACACGTAAGTGAGTTGTGGGAAAAAGCCGGTATCGTGGTATAATACGCCCAGCTAGGGGTCTTACACCCCTTAAAAATAACGAGGTCGGTTAGCAAAAACCCCATCTCACACTTAGTTCAATTGCATTTTTAGGATAGTAGGAACAATGACAAAACGTTTTTTTGCTCTATTTTTCGTTGTACTTCTGATGGCCCTATCGGTAGCACCCTTTGCCGCCCAACAAGACGAAGTGCAACTCCGCATCACCTGGTACAACGACGGTAACGAAGGTGAAGTCCTGCGCGACCTGCTGGACGAATTTGAAGCCGAAAACGAAGGCGTGAGCGTGGTCTTGGATGAAGTAGCTTACAACGTCATCCTCGAAAACCTCCCCATCCAACTCGAAGCCGGCGAAGGCCCAGACCTCGCCCGTGTGACCAACCTCGGTGGCCTATCCCAGTATTACCTGGATATCTCCGAGTATGTTGATGCCGAGTTCTGGAACGAAAACTTCGGCGCAACCCTGGACTGGATGCGCCCCGCTGGGGATGACGCCGGCGTCTATGGGATGATGACCCAGCTCACCATCACCGGCCCCTACGTCAACGCCACCCTCTTTGAACAAGCCGGCGTCGAACTCCCTGGCGAAGAAGCAACCTGGGCCGACTGGGTTGACGCCGCCGAAGAAGTTGCCGAAGCCACCGGAACCCCCTACGCCGTCGCTATCGACCGTTCCGGCCACCGTATGGCGGGCCCGGCTGTCAGCATGGGCGCACAATACTTCGATGAAGAAACCGGCGAAGTCAACCTGGTTGGCGACGAAGGCTTCCGCGAAACTGCCGAAATGATCCTCGACTGGCACGAGCGCGGTATCACCCCCGCCGAAGTCTGGGTCGGCTCCGAAGGCAGCTACTCCGCTGCTATCGACCAGTTCGTTAATGCCGAACTCGTCATGTACATGAGTGGTAGCTGGCAGGTCAACCAGATGACCGAGCGCGTCGGCGACGCCTTCGACTGGATTGTCGTCCCCAACCCTTGCGGACCGCAGGCTTGCACGGGCTTACCTGGTGGTGCTGCCCTCGTCGGGATCGCTGATACCGACCACCCCGAAGAGGTCGCCATGCTGATGGACTACCTCGCCCAGACCGATGTCTACGCCGAATTCGCTGCCCGTACCCTGTTCATCCCGGCCCATGTTGGCGCAGCCGAGAGTGGTATCGAGTTTGATACCGACAACGCCGCCGCCCGCGCCGCCATCGAAACCTTCACCGCCCAGGTTGCTAAATTGCACCCCACCGCAGTTCGTCTGCAAGGGTACCAGCACAACAGCGTTATCTGGCGTGAAGTCCCCAACCGCTTGGAGCAAGTCATTGTCGGTGAGTTGACCCTCGATGAAGCCATCCAGCGCGTTCAGGATGACATCGACACCGCTATTGCCGAATCGTAAAGGCTTTTCCGACGCTTTCGTTATCTAACGAACGCACCCTAGGGGGCTGCTGGTCTATCGTTGCTGGCAGCCCCTTTTTATATATACTTATGAAACTGTGAATAGAGGGTGATGTTATGTCACAGCTAGACGCCAGCAAAAACCGCTTTGAATCGGTCGCTAAAGGCCCCATCGTCCCCCATAACCCGGCCCATGTCCGGCTTATGAACGCCTTAGCGCAACCCTTCATCTTCCTAACAAAACTTATTCTTAATTCTATCGGCTCTGTTCTGGACCCCATTCAGAAATGGATCGGTGTCGAACGCATGGGATATGTGTTTGTCCTGCCGAACCTACTTATTTTTGGTATTTTTGTGTTGTTCCCGATGCTGCTTAATTTCTACTACGCCTTTACCGGCGGCACCCGCGTTTTCCCCGCCGACCGAACCTTCGTCGGCATGGATAACTTCCAAACCCTGTTCGACTGCCAGAACTACCTCAACCCCAATTCCTGCCAAGAAGATCTATTCTGGCGCTCAGTCTTCAATACCTTCGGTTTTGTCACCTTCCAGGTTAGCGCCATGGTCATCATCTCAATGATTACCGCCATCGCCCTCAACCAGAAGATCGCCTTCCGTGGGTTCTTCCGCAGCGTATTCTTCTACCCCGTCCTGCTCTCTCCCGTCGTCGTCGGCCTCATCTGGCGCTGGATTCTACAGGAAAACGGCATCCTCAACGCCGTTATCGTCTACTTCGGCGGCGACCCTATCAGCTTCTTCCCCACTGCCGATTGGATGCGCTTCTGGGTGATCTTCGTCACCATCTGGGCCCAAATGGGCTTCTATACCCTCATCCTACTCGCAGGGCTACAAGCCATCCCCCCAGAGCTATACGAAGCCGGGCAGATCGACGGCACCAACAAAATCCAGAGCTTCCGCTTCATCACCTTCCCGCTGCTCATGCCGACCATGTTCGTTGTGCTAGTGCTCGCCCTCATCCGTGCCGTTCAAATCTTCGACCAGGTTTTCGTCCTTACCGGCGGCGGGCCTGGCACCGCTACCCATTACATGGTGCAATATATCTATTCGACCGCCTTCTCAGGCCAACCGCGCCTATTCGGGATGGCCGCCGCCGCCTCCGTCGCGCTGGCTGTGGTCCTTTTCGTCTTTACGATGCTCCAACTTTATCTCAGCCGTAAACAGGATGCAGCTTAAAATGACACCTATAACAACCTCTCAAAACGCAACCCGCATCGGGGCCTTTTTCAACCGCACCAGTGGGCAGGGCAAATTAGACGTATCCGACATCCTCACCTATCTCTACCTATCCGTCGGTACACTCGTCATGTTCTTACCCGTGTTATGGCTGGTCCTCTCGTCCTTCAAAACCGAAGCGGCCCTCTCCCAGTTCCCGCCAACACTGCTCCCGTATGGGCAAGCCACCATCGAAGTCGAAGGCTACGCCGACCCCCTCCCCCTCTACGACATCACCCTACCAGACGGCACCGTCCAACGTCTGGCACAGGTCCGGCGTATTGGCCTGGAAGCCCAAATGGTCAACCCCGCCAACCCGACCGAAATCATCCCCGTAGATATCAACCAACGCGAACAAGTCCGCGAATTAAATTTCGCCTGGCAAAACTATACCGAACCCCTCCAACGCTTCAACTTCCTGACCTACCTCCGCAATAGCGTTATCGTCACCACCATCGCCACCGTCATTACACTTCTCATCAATAGCATGGCCGCCTTCGCCCTCAGTAAATATAAATTCAAAGGCCGCGATACCGTCTTTGTGATCATCATCTCCACCCTGATGATCCCCATTTCCGTGATCCTCGTCCCCGTTTTTCTCGTGATCACCCAACTTGGCATGAATAACACCCTATGGGGCGTGATCATCCCTGGGGCCGCCACCCCGACCGGCGTTTTCTTACTGCGCCAATACATGCTCACCATCCCCGACGAACTCATCGACTCCGCCCGCATCGACGGGGCCAGCGAATGGCGCATCTATTGGCAGATTATCCTGCCCCTGGCCCGCCCCGCCCTCGCTGTACTCGCGATCTTCTCCGTCATGTGGCGCTGGAACGACTTCCTCTGGCCGTTGATCGTCCTCAGCGAAAACGAACTGTTCACGCTCCAAGTCGGCCTCAACGCCTTCCGTGGGCAACTCAACACCCAATGGCATTACATCCTCGCCATGACCGTTCTCACACTGCTACCAATCACGCTCGTCTTTGCCGTCCTACAACGCTTCATCACCACCGGTATTGCTACCACTGGCATGAAATAAACCGACCTATCACACCAAGGGCGGGGCACCCCGCCCTCACAGGGCTTTTGCAAAGTGATATTGCTGATCATCGGGCGCTACTCAAATGTGAAAACACGACTTTACAATACCCCTAACCGCCCCTTACCCCTTTAACCCCCCCGTCATCATCGCCCGGAAGAACTGCCGGTGCAACGCCAAAAAGATCACCAGGACCGGCACCATCATCACAATACACGCCGCCGTCAAAATGTGATAATCCACATCGTACAACGACTGAAAATCATACAACCCCACCGTCGCCGTCCGCCCATCACCCGATAACAACACCACCGCCATTAAAAACTCATTCCACGTATCCACAAACACAATCAACCCCGCCGCCAACAACCCCGGAGCCGCCAACGGCAGCACAATATACCGGATGCTCTGCAACGGCGTACACCCATCGATCAACGCCGCTTCTTCCAACTCCCGCGGGATCGAATCAATAAACGATCGCACAATCCAGATCGCAAACGGCAACCCCCACGTCGTATACACCGCAATGATAAACGTATGCGTATTCAATAAATTCAATTGGCCCGCCATCCGATAATACGGAATGATGTACGTCAGCCCCGGCATCATCATCAACCCCAAAATCACCCACTCCAACGCCCGGCTCCCACGGAAACGGTGCCGCGAAAACGTGTACGCGCTCAGCGCCGCCAACACCACCACCAACCCCGCCGAAACCGTCGAGTTGATCAACGTATTCGGCAAATACACCCGCAACATATCACTGCGGAACAACACCGCCCGGTATCCCTCCAACGACCACTCCGCCGGGAAAAACGTCGGCGGGGAAGTCAGCACCGCATCACCCGTCTTAAACGAGGTCATCAACGTATACACCACCGGGAACAACGCCAACAAGCTAAACGCCCCCAACGTAAAATGCGTCACCACCCCCGATACGCGCCCCATCACCCCATGCCTACCCATCCGCCCCCTCCCACTTTAACAAGTTCGTTCGCGCCACCAATACCACATAAACCCCCGTCAATAACAGGTTCGCCCCAAACATCACCACGCTGATCGCCGCCCCCAGCCCAAACGCCCCTTGCTCCCGTGCCAACGTCAGCAAATAGACCGCCACCGTCTGCGTCGAGCGCCCCGGACCGCCCCCCGTCGTCGCATAGATCAACCCCACCGAGTTCACCGCCCGGATGCTAACCAACAACACCATCACCAACACATGCCGACTGATCAACGGCAACGTGATATGCCGCACCGACTGCCACCCCGTCGCCCCATCTATCGCCGCCGATTCGATCACCTCTCGCGGCACCGTCTGTAACGCACTCAACGCCAAGATCGTCGTAAACGCCACCGACTGCCACACACTCGCCGCGATCACAATCCCCATCGCCCCACGCGGGGACGTATACAACGGCACATCCACCAACCGGAACGCCCATTCCTGCACCAACCCGTAATTCGGCTGGAACAGCCACCGCCACATCGTCCCCGTTACCACATCCGAAAGCACCCACGGCAGAAAAATCACAATCAAATAAACCCGCGTCCCCCGCCGCTGTTGGTTCAATAAAAACGCCAACACCATTCCGATCACCACCGTCAACACCACGTAACATCCCGCATAAACCGCCGTCCTTAGCAGGCTCTCCGTAAACGATGGCAGTTGAAACAACCGCGCATAATTCCCCCACCCGACAAACTCCACCGTCCCCCGCCGCAGCCGCGTCATGCTCAAACCAACCGTATACACCGCCGGGGCCACTTGCAACGCCAACAACACGACAATCGTCGGCAACAAAAACGCCAACGGTAGCAACGTTTTCGGAGCGCCACCCCAACGCCACCGCCGCAGCGCCGCCCGTTTCAATAACGTTTGCACCATCATCTACTCGATCAGCAGGTTATACTCATCCTGCGCCCGTTGCAATTCCTCCCGAATATCAGCGTTCGGGTTCGTGATCACCGTCACAATCGCCTCACTCAACAGCCGTTGGGCGCTATTATAATCGACCCACGCCGGGGCCGGCGCACCATACGCTTCTCGGATGTCCAACGCCGCCGCCCAATATCCCGACCCGAACGTCTCCGCCTGCGTCGCACTCCCCAACACCGGCAGCTTACCCCCCGCAATCGCCGCCTCCACGTTGCGCTCAGTCGTCATCTGATAGTCGATGAACGCCAACGCCC
>DAOTUA010000330.1:0-1691 GCA_034437355.1 Anaerolineae bacterium
GGGGCGCTGGCCCCTGTCATCCCGCTGATAGCGTCGGCGGCTGTAACGGCGGCCTCACCACTGACCCCACGCTGAAGCATCTCCGACTCGGCCCGGAAGCTATCCTGGGCGGCTTGGCGTCCTTGCTGGCTGAGGATGTCGTCCTCTTCGATCAGGAAGCTGGTATAGGGGGTGATGATCCCGTAACGGGTGGAGAGGCTGACGACGCTATTGACGAGTTCTTCGCTTTCCCCATCTAGGCGAATCGTATTCAGTAAATCCCCAATACGGCGGGTGGCCCACAGCCGCGATATGAACGGTTCGCCCCCAGCATTATCGCGGAAGGTCACGTTTTCGTAGGTATATTCGACTGGCTCGCCGTTCACCTCACCGGATAGCGTGACGTTGACGGCATCGGCCCCCTGGCGGTAACGGCCTACGATTGTCAGTTGCTCCCCGGCGAATAGGTCCGGCAGTTGGCCGGACGGGTATATAAAGTCCGTGCGGACATCACCCGTAGCCAGCGAAACATCGGTCAGCACCGGCGAGGATACCTTGTTGTAGAGGCTGCTGACCTCTTCATCTATGCTTTCCGACGGGCGCACATAAGACGACGCCCCCCGGAAGCGTTGCGTCAGGCGGTCTAGTAGCACGGTATCGACATCATCGCCCACGCCAAACGCGAAGATACGCACGGTGCTATCTGCCGCCGCTTCGATGTTGTCTAGAATATTCGGTGTCTCGGTGACGCCTTCGGTGGCTAGCCCATCGGTGAGAAATAGAATGGTGGTCGGGCGTTCGGTATCGGCAAAGCGCAACGCCTCCAGCAGTGCCGCGTTGATGTCGGTACCGCCCTCGGCAAACATGCCGTTTACCCAGTCGGCGGCTTCCGGTGCGGTGGTGGCGGGTTCTAGCTGGTTGCTAAACACACGCCAGCCGGTACTAAACACGACCACGTTAAAGCGGTCTTGCGGGTTCAGGTTGTTTAAAACGTAGGTGGCGGCGGACTGTGCCTGGGTCCACTTGGGGCCGTCCATACTCCCGGATTGGTCGATGACCAGAATGACATCTTTCGGCACGATCCGGTCTTGCGCGATGGTGATCGGCGGCTGGACGAGCATCATAAAGAAGCCGTCCTCGTCGGCGCTCTCACGGTAGGATAGCGCATTGAGTGTGATACTTTCGTTTTCCAAGCCGTAATAGAGGATAAAGTCCTCGGTGCTGGTGAAGTCGGTCTGCTCGAAGCCGACGCGGAAGCGGTTATCGTCGGTGCGGTTGACGGCGATATTGTGGCTGGGAGAGTAGATGTTGCTCACCGGGTCGTTGCTATCGACCTGCACGCTGAGGCTCATCTGGTTGACGGGGCGCTCGGTCGTGGCGGTGTTTTCCATCGGGTAGGTTAGTTTGACCAGCCCGTTATCGGCTTCCAATATCTGCCCGTAACCGATTTCTATACGGCGGGATTCGCCGGGGGGGATGGGAAAGACATTAGCCTGGATGGTGTTCTTACCGATGTATTCTAAAAGGGCCGGGTCACGATATTGGCGCACGATCTCATCGTAGATGGCGCGGGCTTCGTTGGCACGTAGTAGTTTGGCTTCGATTGGCTCGCCGTTGATGTACATCACCAAGTTATCGACAGCGGCGTTATCTGGCAGTGGGTAAAGGAAGGTGCCTTCTACGAACCCGTCGCCGTTGTTGGTGAATTGCAT
>DAOTUA010000331.1:0-5974 GCA_034437355.1 Anaerolineae bacterium
ATCTACTTACCCCTTGTGGTAAGACAATAACTTCGATACAAGTCAGGAGGTCCCATTGCCATCATCTGATAAACGTCTCATTGAAGTCTCCCTACCGCTGCAGGCCATCTCCAAGCAGTCCGCTCGCGAGAAGTCCATCCGGCACGGACACATTTCCACGCTACACATCTGGTGGGCGCGGCGACGCCTCCTCCTCACCCCCCGGTAACTGCGGGCTGCTATTGCCCCCCTGTAACCGCCGCCCCTCGTCGCCCCCCAACTGACCCGGAATAACGCTCGCCCCCGCCCGGCCCTCGCGCCCACCAGGTAAACCCGGCTTCTGCTCATCTGCCACCATCACCCGCTGGATCGGCGTCACATACTCATCATCCGGGCCACCCGGCAACGGCAACCCCCGCTTATAAATCGACGGCGGACCACTGTCCAGCGCCGCCGCCGCCGACCGTTTCTTTTCTCGCGCCTGTCGCTGCTTCTCAATCTCACGCATCCGGCGCTCCATGCGCTCCTCGCGTGTCATCACCACCATCTTACCGTTACGGAAGTCCGCACTATCCCCCGTGACCCGTTCGATGACCTCCTCAATCGTTGCCAGCACCGCCACCATAACCACATTAATCCCGATGATCGCCGCAAATAAGCCGGAAACGACATTCAACGCCGTTGTCACCGGGCCACTCAAGAAATCTAGCACCAGCGCGTTTCCTAACCCTAATAGTGTGAGCAAGGCCACCCCGCCACCCACAACCAACCCCACCACCCGATACCCCGAAAACTCCGATAAATCCGGGATCATCGTATTCCCCACCGTAAACGCCAAATAAAACCACAGCCAGAAATCCGGGGCCAGCACCAACAACCGTAACGCCTCCCCCACACTCGCCAAACTCGCCGGGAGCAACACCTCCAACACTATCGGCAACCGAAATACATTATTCGCAATATACCAAATCACCACCAACCCCACCACCAACGGGGCAGTCGCAATAATCGCCACCCGCACCGGGGACGAACGCGGGGCCAGCTTAACAAAATTCAGCTTTAACTCGCCGATGTCCTGCGCTTTCGGCCAACCAATCGACCGTTCCGCCCGAACATTCAACAACCCCGCCGCCAGATAATACACCACCTCATGCAACACCACCCCCGGCAGCAAAAACGTGTAGTATAAAATCGTCGTCGTCTGGAAATCCTTAGTCGTTAACCACCCAACCTTAAAAATGTGCTGATGCAGCCAGGTTTCCAGCCGACGCAGCACACTAAATAAACCAGCCGTGACAAGCCACGGGATCACAACCTCGGCAACAGCCAAGCGTTAACTTCCTTCTTGCTCCGCCGCAATCTGAACCAACGACGTAAACGCCGCCACATCCAACGACGCTCCACCCACCAACGCCCCATCAATATCCGGCTGAGACATATACTCCGCCATATTATGCGGCTTCACGCTCCCCCCATACTGAATCCGCACCCCATCCGCAATCGCATCACCATACAGATCACGCACCGTCCCCCGGATCACCCCGCCAATGATACCGTTAGCCACCTCACCACTCGCACTCTTACCCGTCCCAATCGCCCAGATCGGCTCATATGCAATCACAACATCCGTCATCTGCGCCGCCGTGATGCCATCCAGCGCCGCCCGCACCTGCCCCCCCACAAACGACTCGGTTTCCCCCGCCTCGTTCTGCTCCAAACTTTCCCCCACCGCAATAATCGGCTTCAACCCGTGCGCCAGCACCGCCTTCGCCTTTTTGTTGACGATCTCATCCGTCTCTGCCAAATATGCCCGGTTTTCCGAATGGCCCACAATCACATACGCCACCAACTCACGCAACATCACCGGCGATACCTGCGACGTAAACGCCCCCTGATCTTCCCAATGCACCGACTGCGCCCCGACCAATACATCCGTATCTGTCAACGCATCCGATACCGCCGCCAACGCCACAAACGCCGGGCAAACAACCCGTTCCACGCTCGGATACGCCGCCAGTTCTGGGGCCAACGCCGTTACAAACGCGACCGCCTCCGTCACCGTCATGTGCATCTTCCAATTACCCGCAATAATCGGGGTTCTCATTTATATCCCTTTCTTCAAATTTAACGTCTTACACCTGATTTGAATTTCACACAGCGCGTGTAATGCGCAATCCATCCCTACTTATCCCGGATCGCCGTCACCCCCGGCAACGGCTTACCCTCCAGCATCTCCAGGCTGGCCCCGCCACCCGTCGAAACATGCGATACGCGATCCGCTAACCCGGCTTTTTCCACCGCCGCCGCACTATCCCCACCACCGATAATCGTCGTCGCGCCCATCTCCGTTGTTGCCTTCGCCAGCGCCTCCGCTAAAGCAAACGTCCCTTTGGCGAACGGCTCCAACTCAAATACGCCCATCGGACCATTCCAAACGACGGTTTGCGCCTCCGCCACCGCCGCCTCAAAACGTTTCAACGTCTCCGGGCCAATGTCATACACCCCCCAGCCCGCCGGCACCCCCTCCGACAACATGATCGTATCCGTCCGCGCCTCCGCCGAAAACCGATCCCCGATCACCGCATCCGTAGACAATACCAGCTTGTCCCCGCCCTTATCCAACAACACCTTCGCCATCTCTAGCGCGTCCGCCTCCACCAAAGACGCCCCCATCTCATACCCCCGCGCCTTAGAAAACGTATTTGCCATCCCCCCACCAATCAACAACTTATCGACCTTTTCCAATAACGCCTCAATCACCCGAATCTTATCAGACACCTTCGCACCCCCCAAAATGGCGACAAATGGCGGCTGTGGGCGCTCAATGGCGGTCGATAAATAATCGATCTCCTTCTCCATCAACAACCCCGCATACGCCGGCAAATGCTCCGCCACCCCCACATTGGAAGCGTGCGCCCGGTGTGCCGTCCCAAACGCATCGTTAACAAACACCTCACCCAACCCCGCCAACTGACGAGCAAAATCCGGGTCGTTCTTCTTCTCCCCCGCATGGAAGCGCGTATTCTCCAACAACAAAACACCCCCATCCGGCAGCGCATCCAACCCCGCCTGCGCCGCTTCCCCCACACAATCCGACGCAAACGCGACCGCCTCACCCAGCAAGCCCGCCAGCACCGGCGCAACCGGAGCCAACGAAAACTTCTCCGCTGCTTCCCCCTTCGGGCGTCCCAAATGCGACATCAACACCACCGACTTCGGTCCCTGCTCCAAAATATATCGCAAAGTCGGCAACGCCGCCCGTAAGCGCGTCGTATCCGTCACCTGCCCATCACTCACCGGCACATTGAAATCAACCCGCACCAGCACCCGCTTATCACTCAGGTTCACATCTTTAATCGTCTGCTTGTTCATCCAGGCTTGTAACCCCCTTATCAGTTTCGCAATTTTCGCTTTCACAACAACACACCCAGGGGATACCGCTAAGCGGCATCCCCCAGACATAGCTTAACCTACAGTAAATCGCCCATCTTCTTAGCTAAATCCGCTGTGCGGCAGGAATACCCCCACTCGTTGTCATACCACGTCAACAGCTTGACCTTGGTCCCGTCGTATACCTGCGTAAAACCAGCGTCAACAATGCTCGAATAAGGATCGCCCACAATATCGGAAACGACCAACTCCTCATCATCCCGCGATACCCGCAGAATCCCCTTCATCGGGCCGGCAGCCGCCTCCCGGAAAGCCGCCATCACTTCCTCAGTCGTCGTCGCCTGGCTCACCTCGATCACCGCATCCACCAAAGACCCGGTTGGCGTCGGAACACGAATCGCCATCCCATCGAACTTGCCTTCCAACTCCGGGATCACCAAAGCAACCGCCTTCGCTGCGCCCGTCGTCGTCGGGACAATGTTCACCGCCGCCGACCGCGCCCGGCGCAAATCCTTATGCGGCCCATCCACAATCTGCTGGTCCGACGTGTAACTGTGAACCGTCGTCATAATCCCGTTCTCAATCCCGAACTTGTCTTGCAACACCTTCGCTGCCGGGGCTAGGCAATTCGTCGTACAAGAGGCATTCGACACAATGTGATGCTCATCGCTATTGTACTTCTCGTCATTCACCCCCAATACAATCGTAACATCCTCCCCCTTCGCCGGGGCCGAAATCAAAACTTTCTTCGCGCCGCCACCCTCAATATGCTTCATCGCCCCCTCCCGACTACGGAAAATCCCGGTACACTCAATCACAATATCCACGCCTAAATCCGCCCACGGCAGCTTAGCCGGGTCACGCTCCGATAGCGCCTTGATCTTGTCCCCATTGATAATCAGATTCTCCCCATCCGTTTCAACCGTCCCCGCAAACGCTCCCTGGGCCGAATCATACCGGAATAAATGCGCCATCGTATCCAGCGCCCCCAAGTCATTAAACGCCACAATATCGATCTCATCCGGGTAATTCTCCTGAATTGCCCGTGCGACCAAACGCCCAATCCGACCAAAACCATTAATCCCAACTTTGATTGCCATGTATCTTCCTTTACTCCTTCTACGTTATGCTCTCAAGTTCCCCCCTCATACAAGATGTTAACTTGTATGCTCCCGCGCCGCAAAAATATCATACTTGCTGCGTCCCATTCGTTCTGCATTATATAGCGCCATTAACGCCTTCGATAGCTTTATTGGGTCGTGCCGCCACGGGCGCTCATCATCCGTCAGGTCCGTGTAAAAAATCTCATACCGCTGCACCACCTGATGACTCTCCGGCACACCCTGTACATAAATCGTGTCACTTTCCGGCGGCGGGGCCGGATACGCATTATTCGCTAGCACCGCCTGGAACACCCCCCGACCAATCAAATTCTCGATCGCCATCACATGCTCCGCCACCGTATATTCCTCCGTTTCCCCGCGCTGCGTCGCCACATTACAGATATAAACAATATAGGCCGATGTCGCCCGTAACGCACTCGCAATATCCTGTACTAACAAATTCGGCAAAATACTCGTGTACAAACTCCCCGGCCCGATCACAATCATATCGGCCTGCAAAATCGCCGCCACACTCGCCGGATACCCCTTCGCATCCGCCGGGACCAACTCCAAATGCTTGATCTCACCCCCCGCTTCACCGATTGCCGCCTCCCCAAAAATCCCCATCGTCCGCTTACGATCCTTCACCCGCACCTGCGCCCGCAAATTCACATTCGCCAACGTAGACGGCAACACCCGCCCCTGAATATTCAACACCCGGCCCGTTTCCGCCAAGGCCACCTCTAAACCGCCCGCCGTCACACTCGACAACGCACTAATAAACAAATTCCCGAACGAATGGCCCTTTAATTCGCCCTCCTCAAACCGATACTGAAATAATTTCGCCATCAAACTCTCATCGTCCGCCAGCGCCACAATATTATTTCGCAGATCCCCCGGCGGTAGCACCCCCATATCCCGCCGCAACCGCCCGGAACTCCCGCCGTCATCCGCCACCGTCACAATCGCCGTGATATTCGTCGTCTGCCCCTTCAACGCCCGCAATGCGGACGGCAACCCCGTCCCCCCACCCAAAGCCACCACCCGCGGCCCCCGCTGACGCTGCCGATACGTCAACACCCGCTGCACGCCCTGCTCGCCCAAAGCCTGCCCTAGCATCCGCAAAATCCCCGTTATCGCCACCATCACCAACGCCACCCCCGCCAACCCCATTACCAACGGGCTAAGCGGATGCTGCACCCACACCGGGACCGTCTGGCCCAGCCCAGCCCATAGCTGTACCGTCACCAGCATCAGCCCGACCACCACCAATACCCCGCCCAATCCCATCAGCACCACCCAACGCTTTAACCCGGTCCCCGATTGTACCCAATTCCGAATCATACATCCCCCTGCCCAACCTGCATCTGTCGTCCCCACGCGGCCCACAGGAGCGCGCTGGCCGGGGCCGCAATGAGCGAATGTTTTGTATAGAGCGAAAGGAGCAGCAATACCCCCGCAACCACCGGGCGGCGTGAGCGCAGCGCAACAAGTCCCCACAA
>DAOTUA010000332.1:0-3980 GCA_034437355.1 Anaerolineae bacterium
GGAGAGGGGCTAAATCACGCGATGAGAAGTCCCCCTCTCCCCGCGAAGCTGTGGGAGAGGGGGATTTAGGGGGTGAGGGCGGGTGCGATACCGTAAGATGTGTTTAGTACCTGAGTAGTTACAAAAAAAACGATAATTGTAGGGGTTCAGCACGCTGAACCCCTGGCATAGCTTTCGTAATAATAGGAATAATCCATGTGCGGTATCTTCGGGCAGTACAGCCCAACCCATAACGCGGACCTCACGCTGGTCGAACGCATGGCGGAGCGTCTGGCGCACCGTGGGCCAGATGGTTACGGTACCTATCGCAGCGATGATGGTCGCCTGGCTTTTGGGGCTGGCCGGTTAGCCATCATCGACCTGAGCGCCCCCGCAGGGCCGATCTTCAATGAGGATCGAAGCGTGAGTGTCGCCTATAACGGCGAGATTTACAATTATCGGGCGTTGCGCCGGGAGCTAGTAGCAGCGGGCCACATATTCCGCACGGCAACCGATACCGAAGTTATCGTCCACGGGTACGAACAGTGGGGCGCAGAGGTGATCTCACGCTTACACGGCATGTTTGCCCTGTGCATCTGGGATGAGGCCGCCGGGACGCTCACGCTGGCGCGAGATCGTACCGGGGAAAAACCGCTGTACTACGCCCAACCAGATGGCGATTTTATATTCGCCTCCGAAATTAAGGCGCTCTTGCTGCACCCCGGCCTACGCCCCGCCGTGAACATGCAGGCTATTCCGCATTTTATGGCAGTCGGCTACACACCGCCGCCGCTAACCATGTTCGATGGTGTGCAGAAACTAGCCCCCGGCACGTTGATAACCGTGCATACGGGCCATGTACAGACCCGGCGTTACCACACATTCCAGATGGATACCCGCCGCGCCCCTGCCCGCTATGATATAGCCGTGAAACAAGTGCGGGCGGCGCTCACCGAGGCGGTCGAGATGCGCCTGATGTCCGACGTGCCTATTGGCGCGTTCCTTAGCGGCGGGGTGGATTCAACGGCGGTGGTGGCGCTCATGGCGCAAGCGATGGGTCGCCCGGTCGAAACGTTTACGGTTGGGTTTGATTTCACCGGGGACCCACAAAACGATACTAAATTCAATGTCGATCAACGTTTTGGCAGCCTGGCAGCTACCCAACTGAACACCCATCACCGCGAGATCACGTTACAGATGGGGCCTACGCTAGCGCAGGTGTTCCCGCATCTGATCGCGGCCATGGATGAGCCAATCGCCCAACATGCCATTGTGCAGACGGCCTATGTCGCGGCCCTGGCGCGGTGGCACGGTATCCCGGTTTTGCTCAGTGGGGATGCTGCCGATGAGTTGTTCTTGGGGTACCCGCACTACCCTGCCGATCAAAAACTGGCACGCTACCTGCAACTGCCGCGCCTGCTGCGTGTGGCTGTGTTCGATCGGCTGCTGGCGATGTTGCCGGGGCCATTGCCGAAGTTGGCGCAAAAGTCTACGCACGATGAGGACTGGGTGCGGCGCTACCTGGCATGGATGCGTGTCAACGGCACGGACAACCTGCCCGCGCTAATGCAAGATCAGACGCTGGCATCTGAGGCGCTAGAGGTCGTCGCACCGACGCTGCGCGGCCTGTTAGATGCGCCGCACACGCGCCACTTTGCCGATCGTATCGCTTATACCAGTTTACATCGGTGGGTCGCCGAAGATAGCAACATGCGCGTAGACAAAATGAGTATGCTGATGTCGATTGAGGCCCGCGCCCCCTTCCAAGACCCGGCCCTGATAGACCTGGCTTTCTCGCTACCGCTAAACTATAAACTGCGCCATGGGGATGTGAAGCGTGTCCTTAAAGATGCGCTGCGCGGGCTAGTGCCATCGGCTGTATTAGAGCGCCCCAAACGCGGGTTTGCCCCGCCTAGCTCCGATTGGCTGCGGGGGGCGCTGCGTCCGTTAGTGGACACTTACTTATCTACGGAATACGTCGCGGCGGTCGGCATCTTTGACCCGGTGGAAGTGCAGCGCGTGGTTCATCAACACCTGACGCATGAGCAGTACCATCTACGGACAGTCTATCCGTTGTTGGTCTTTCATCTGTGGCACGCGCTCTATATCGACGGCTCGCTTACACTGCGCGAGCCGTTAACCCCGGTGCAGTTGGTCGAAGGGGCTACCATTCATGCCGGGGCCTGATGCGCCATCGCGCTGTAAACCGCGCTGAGTTGCTCGGCAACTGCCGCCCATGTAAACCGATCTCGGATCAGTTGGCGGGCGGCCTGCGCCATCGCCGGTAGGTCATCGGCTAACATGGATCGTAGGCCGTCTGTGATCGCTGGCTCGGTTGGCGCGATGATGCGCCCGGCCCCCGCCATGCCGACTTCGGGCAGGTGACATTCTTCCGAGAGCAGCACCGGCACGCCTGCTGCCATCGCTTCTAGGGCGCTCATCGGCAGGCCCTCGCCGACAGCAGGTAACACAAACAGATCGGCGGCTGCCAGGGCTTGCAGGCGATCCGGCCCGTCCAAGTAGCCGGTTAGTGTGATCGTGGGATGATCGGCGGCGAGCGCGTCCAGTGTTGGGCGCAGGCCCTCATCTGGCCCGGCGATGATCAGATGCGTATCCGGCAGCGCAGCCGCGATGAAGGCCCGCGCTAGCTTGTCGGCCCCTTTGCGTGGGTGTAAGCGACCCATATACAACACCACCCGCCGAGCATCTATCCCCCACCGTGCCCGGAAAGGTGCGGAGCCGGGTAGGGCTGCGAACTCGGATGGCGTGACGCCGTTGGGCACCACCTCAAAGCGGGTATCGACCGCGCCGAACGTGCGCCACAGCGCCGCCGCCTGTGCGGTTTCGTGGTTGCTCAGGCCAATGACGGTCTTGAAGCGCCGCGCGACTCGTCGGCTGAGCAGCGCATCCCACCCCCGTTTGAGCAGGCCGCGCCCGGTCGTATGCGACAGCGTGCCATGTGGCGAAAGTGCCATCGGAACCCCTAGCCGGTCCGCTAGTGGGGTCAGCAGCAGGTTTTCCGTTGTGCGGAACTCGTGCGCGTGCAGCACATCCGCTGACGTTAAAACGTCGTTGGCGGCCCGGCGCAACCCGCCGGGTGTCGAGAGGTTCGCCCGCCCACGCAGCCATACCGAAAAGTTTGCAACCCGGATCACCCGCACCCCATTGACGGTTACATCTAACGGGCCGTCGTAGCGGGTGCTGGCGTTGAGCGCGTCGGTAGTGATAACTGTGACGGTGTGCCCTTGTTGCGCCAGTGCCGTCGCCATGCCTTCGGTAGCACGGGCGACACCACCGAAAGCGTAGGCCGGGGCGTAGTACGGCGTCAGGTGGATGATCTGCACGCGCTAGGGGGCCGGGGTTGCGGTCACGATGATCACACGCGGGGTAAGCGATGGCGTCATCGTGGCGGTGACGACCGTTACCGCGATGTCGTAGGGGGGGGCTGCGGCTGGGGGCACATCTGGGATGATCTCGGCTAAGGGGACGCTATCGAGATCGCCCTCTACCACGTCGGTATACGGCGAAAAAACCCACCCGACTGTATCCTGATAGACCACCTGATACCATGAGCCGACCCGCGCCCGCCCGATAACCGGGAGCGTTGCGCCCCACGGGACGCGCCCGATCTGCTCGGAAGCAACGTTCGGTTCGGCCCGCAGTTTTAACGCAGCCGTCGTCTGGACGACAAGATCGGCGCTATCGGCGGGGTCGCCAAAGTTGCTGAACGGGTTGACCACCGGGGCGTTGAAAGCGTTGCCGTCCACAAATAGATAATAACCCCACACCCAGCCCTGCCCGTTGTACAACTGCAACAGGAACCACTCCGCCTCCGGGTCACGCCCCACCACCTGATACGTTTCGCCCCGGCGCACACGGTCCACGACCGCCGCGCCAAAATAGGGCGCTTGCCGCGCCAACAACGCATTCGCGCGGATCACTGTTCCGGTTAGCGCATCGGCTGGGACTGGTGGCGGCGGGGTAGTGCTTGGCGTCAGGGT
>DAOTUA010000333.1:0-5731 GCA_034437355.1 Anaerolineae bacterium
ACGCGCACCAACGGGAGTCCACAGAGGGACTCCCCTACAAGGGCTTATGGTGGACCAATGTCTCGGTATTTGGTTATGCAACTATTTTTTCAATCCACAAAAGCGCCACCCCTCCCCCACTATCGCCGCATGAGCGGCGGGAGGGAGAGGTTTTACTACCTTCGGCCATGTTCACCCTGCTCTGATCTGGGTATGGTCAAGAATTTTCATAAGCTGGCTAATAAAAAATATGACGGTTTATGAATTTATAGAAAATATTACTCAAAATTTCGGGTAATGTGGTTAAATAGGGGCATTGTGTGCTGAAAAGACGGAATTTAATCACCCATGCAACGTATCCAACGTTTTTTCGGGATACCGCCGACCGATAACCCGATTACCGAAATTCAGGTTAAGCTACTCATCACGGTTGTGTTGTTGTTGTTTGCGTTTTCGCTGGTCTACCTGCCGATGATTACGTTTTTGCTGGGCATCTCGGAAACCTTCTGGCTATATGTGTTGGCGCTGTTCTTTTTCGGCGTCATGGGGTACGTGGTATGGTTGCTGAAGCAGCAGCAATCGTACCGGGCCGGGATCACATTTATCACGGTATTCTGGCTGATGCTGACGTATGTTGTCATGATGACCAGCGATGCGCTGCTGTACCCTTCGATCGGCTACTACCTGATTACGATTGCCGCCGCTGGGGTCATGGTGGATACACGCGCTGTTGTGGTTGTCGGGGTGGCCTCGATCAGCGTGTCGGTGCTGCGCTTACTGGTCATCGCACAAAACGCGGAGAACATTCAATCGGTTGAGATTGCCGGGGCGGTCATCCTGTTGTTTTTGTTTGTGCTGGCGACTTTATTTTTCGGATTGATGACTAGCCAACTCCGGCAGGTGACGGAGCGCATCCAAGCGCAGAAGCAAACCCTTGCCCAACGCAACCAGGACTTAGAGCAGGCGCTGAGCCGCGAGCAGATCATCAAAACGGAACAAAGTCGGTTCTTTGAACATACCCTGGACTTGATCGTGATATTTGAACTAGACGGCAAAATTGCCCTGGTTAGCCCGTCAGTCCGGCAGATAACGGGTTGGGCACCAGCGGACATTATCGGCAAAAAACTGCATGACATCATCCCCCCAGATGAGGCGACCTGGTTAGAAACAATGCGGGGTCAATTTTACCAACAAGGTTACCTGCGCAATGTCGAGAGCCGCTGCCCACATAAAAACGGGTCTCATCGGTTGATGTCTGTCAATGTTTGGTTGGTGGGGGATAAAGTCTATGCGCTCGCCCGTGATATTACCGAGCTATACGCAGCGGCAGAACAAGAAAAAGTGCTGGAAATGCAAGCCCACCAGCTAGAGCTTGAGCAACGCTTTATCCAGGTGTTATACCACGAACTGCGCACCCCACTAACGGTTATGAGTACATCAACGCAGCTTATCGAGGATGATCGTCTACCGGCAGCAAAGCGCAGCGAGCATATCCAACGCTTAACGCGGCAGGTAGGCCGGATGCAAAACCTGATCGATGAAACGTTGCAATTGCGGCGGTTAACCGACCCCGCCTACAAATTACACCCACAGCCGCTCCAGGTTCGAGAGTTGCTGCCGCGTGTGATCGATGCGGTGGGGGGGATGGCGACCAACCAGCCGGTTCACCTGATGATCGCGCCGGAGGTTCCGCCGATCATTAGGGCTGATGCCGATGTGCTGGAATATACCGTATCGAACCTATTGACCAACGCGCTGAAATACTCCGATGAAGCGGTGTATGTGCGGGTCGGCTATACATCCACGACGAAAACCTGTTATCTGGAAGTCGAAGATCACGGTATTGGCATCGACAGCAGGGATATGGCGCATATCTTCGACCCATTCTACCGGGGAGGAAATGCACGGGCGTATAACGGCTCTGGCATTGGGTTGTCGATTGTGCGCGATGGGGTCCGCAAACACGGCGGCGAGATCGCCTGTGATAGCCAACTTGGGCGCGGTACCATCGTTCGGATCACGCTACCAGAACTTGATAGCGTGCCGATTACGACGGCTCGCGGATAATCAAGCTACCGACGCCGCCCTCATAGCGGATGTCGATCTGTTGTTCGGCGAAGGTGTATTCGTCGGTTTGCCAGGTCCCGCTTTCGCTAACAAATTCGGTTTCATAGGTGACGGGTTTTGCACGCGGTGGCACATCAAAGTTCCCCAGGCCGCTTTCGCCCTGTACGCGCAGGGCCGCGTCTGGCGGTATGTCGATCTCGCAATTGCCAACGCCACCGATAATATCGGCACGGACGGCAGCCGCCGGCCCAATGCGCAAGTGCGTTGCCCCGGCCCCTAGTTTGGTATTGAGTGTGGCGTGTGCGCCGGCTGGCACGCCGATGTCTAGTAAGCCAACGCCGCCGTCGATCTCGGCTTTGCACGTTCCGGCTGGCAGGGTGATGACTGTGCGACCTGCGCCGCCATCTAGTGTGAGTTGCGGCACAGTCAAAGCGGACAGGTCGAAATCGTCTACCGTTAAACCGGCATGGATCAGCAAGTTAAGCGGTAAACGCGGGGAAAGCCGGATGTCCCATTGGAGTTCGGTGTTATGGGCGACGGCATCCACCACATCTTTGACGGGTTTGAGCAGGTCCCTGGTGCTGCGTTTTTGGCGAACCCGCACCGACTGCGATCCGTTTTCGGTTGTGGTGAGCATTTCGACTGCACCAATAGAGGTCACATCCATTTCAATCAGGTGATCGCTATCTGGGGGAAGTGCGCCAATGGTCGCCCGCCCGATGGTCAGGTCCAGGCGGATGCGGGCGGCATCGGCGCTGGCAAGCGGGGCGGATAGGTGGGTAACTTGTAGGTCGGCATCGGTCCCGATCCCCATCTGAGACATCCACTGAGAGACATTTTCCCCGAAGGTTTCAAAAACGAAGAACCATTCGGGGTGTTTATCTTGCTGGTCGTTATGGTTTGGGTTATCTGGCATATTGGGTCCTTATTGTGTGTTGCCCCATTTACCAAAAACAGCTTTTGACGAGGGCGCTATCGGGTGCCCCCGTCGTGCAAATTATGTAACTACTTAGGGGGTTCACCCCCGAACCCCCACAATTTTTTGCAAAAGCTCGACCCAAACTTTAGCTGTGAAAATCTTCGATTTCCACAAAAATCGTCTAAACCTTCATCTTGAGTGACAAAATAGACGCTTTTTGTCCACTTTTTCTGGAAAAAGTGGTGGGGTGTGGGGTGAAGCTCCACGACATCCTAATCTATGCCTGAGTAGTTACCAAATTATTACGTTAATGGGCCACGACCACTCGTGATCGTTTCGGTTTAGGCGTCCTCGGTGCGGTCGCCTTGCAGTTGACGCCGGGTATCGTACCAAGCCAACCCCACAAACGTAACCACGCCACCCAGGGCCAGGAACATCAAGAACACGCCGAGCCACGTCATGACTGCCCCGCTGCCGGTTGTGAGTACCCATAGTGCGGTACCAACCAACAGAGCGATAGCAACCCAGATGACTATCATTATTGTACCCATACGGTTTTAACCTTTCCGATATTGCATGGCTGCAATGTTATGTGCTTACGGCTATCAGTATAGCAAATATTGTGCCATTGGGCCGATATTTCGCACCGAATGCTTAGATTGTGTGTAACGACCCAGGCAGCGATACGATATCACTGGGTTTGACCCCACACGCCACCACAGCCGTTACGGTTGTGGTGCCAATAGCCCTGGGTTCGCTACGATCCGAGCGTCATTACTGCGGCTGGACCAACCGCAACGGCTTGAGCAGCGAACGGTCGAACTGGTCGATCTCATCCGGTGCGATGCGCTCTAGCTCTGCTCGCACGCGGTAGGCATCTTGCCGGAGTTGGGCCACGTCGATAGTTTGGCAGGTATCCGGCAGCATTTCTAGCCACTGTACAGCCCGCAGCAGCATCTTACGTGCGCCGCGGTAGTTACCCCGTTCGACTTGATAATACGCGACCCCCACCTGCAATATCGCCCGGTATAAGTTACGGACCGGGCCCTCTGTGGCCATCCACTGTTCCTCGAATAGATCGTGCTGGGGGTAGAACTCGCGGTTATTGAACTTTTCGACGCCGGCCTGGGCCAATGGTGGGAGGGGGTCGGCACATTCACAGGCGAGCTGATCGGATTCGGCGCGGGCGGGTATGCGGGCGTATTGGGCGATCAAGGTCAGCGCATCGGCACGTAACGCCGCCGGTGTCAGGGTGTGATCGGCCCCGTAGGTGGGGGCCATCTCGCGGCGGGTGGTGTCGGTGGTGACGACGATAACGGGCACGCGGCGGGTTGCCGGGCTAGCTTTCGGGGCGGCAGTGAACTGTTGCCATTCCAGGTGATCGCCATCTACCAACACCAGCGCGGCGCGGTCGTCGGTCAGTTGGGCGATGTAACGTTCGGTGGTCGGGTAGTGTTGTAACCGGAAGCCTTCCGGTACGGGAAGCGAATTCGCCCAGGCTGGGGCATCCCCGGCGACGGCGACGACGGTATTGTCTGGCATTTTGCCTCCTCTGTGATGATTCATATACAAGTTGTAATAACTATTTTTTGTGAAAATCGAAGAATTTCATAGCTAAAGTTTGGATCAAGCCTTTGCAAAAGCTTGTGGGGGTTCGGGGGTGAACCCCCTGAGTAGTTACGCTTTTTGTTTTATTGTACACTGTTGACATAAAGTCAAGATAAACCGAAGAGATTATCCCGTGCAACTCATCAGATGGTATAGCTCAGTTATGGTGTTACTGCTCCCGATTATGGCACTCGCCCAGCCGGAAGCCCCCCCGGACCCGGTGACAGTCTCGCCGGAGGCGTGTACGCCACAAGCCAGCGCCGAGAACGGTTGTGCCCGGTTGCGCATCCCGGCGGCGGAGGTGGATAGCGCTATCACGCACTTTCCGTTGAAGCGCACAAGCTGGCAGATCAGCGCGTGGGAGCGCGAAGTTGGGCACTTAGAGCGCACAGACTGGTTCGGCGGCGGGCATACGGTACTGGGCGGTCATTCGCTGTTCCCGAACACCCGGCATAACGTTTTCCGGCATTTAGGCGAAGTGCAGCCGGGCGATGAAATCATTGTGATGTTGGGTACCGCCGAGCTACGCTATGAAGTCCGTGAGGTGTTTGAGGCCGGTTCGCAGGATGCGCACTTGCTGGACCAACGCTTAACCAACCGGCTGACGCTGATCACCTGCGATGTGCTAACTCGTGACCCGGCAACCGGCGATTTTGCCGGGCGGGTGGTCGTCATTGCGGAGCGCATCGGTTAGCCCGATGCGGGTTTGGTGATCTGGAATGAGTGCTGATCGACCTCGGTTTGGTTGAGGTACAAACGCAGCACATACGCGCCGGGGGGGTAGCCATCATCGGGGGCGTCAAATGTGAACGATTTTGCGCCATCGCTGCCCCTGGACCATAACAGCGCGTCGCCCTGCACGGGTGCGCCATCGTGGAACAGCACCCAGGACCAACTAACGCCATCGACCATATCGCGGTAGCTGACAAAAAAGTGAAGCTGATCGACATTGGTTATAAACGTATCGGCGGGCGAATCCGGCGTGCCGATCTCGGTGATGTCGTCATCAATCGCGATCACGCGCAGGCTAGCCCCGGTGGGCGCTTGGCGTGAGGTGACCGGCGGGGTTAAGCCGAGTTGGGCCAAAACGGGTAGGGTGGCACTTGGCGAGGGGGTAGGGGTGTGGGTTGGCGAGGGGGTACGGGTAGGGGTGTGGGT
>DAOTUA010000334.1:0-9109 GCA_034437355.1 Anaerolineae bacterium
GAGGGGGACTTCTCATCGCGTGATTTAGCCCCTCTCCCAGTGCCAAAGGCACGTTTGGGAGAGGGGTTGGGGTGAGGGCTGAGTAGTTACCTCAGGCAGACATTAGGATATGGTGGGGTTTCATCCCACACCCCACCACTTTTTTCAGAAAAAGTGGACAAAAAGCGTGCATTTTATCATCCAAGATGAAGGTTTAGACGATTTTTTTGTGAAAATCTTTGATTTTCACAGCTAAAATTTTGATCAAGCTTTCACAAAAGCTTGTGAGGGTTCGGGGGTGAAGCCCCTGAGCAGTTACCATCAGACGAGCTGTTTTTGTCTCAACAAGAATACAAGCGTTTTCACCAACGTAAAATACAGGTTACACTTACTACAGGATGCTATCAATTCAGGAGGATGATCCCTTGCGTAAATCCGCTTTATGGTTGTTGTTGGCCTTATTGGTGTTCCCTGCTCATGCCCAGCAGCAGGCCGACACCCCTTTCATATTTGGCATGGTGTTGGTCGGGCCAAAAGATGACCAGGGTTGGAGCCAGGCCCACTATGAAGCCGGGCTGTTTGTCGAAACACAATATAACGCCGAGATGTTGATCTATGAGAACTACAATGCCAGCACTGCCGCTGAAAAACCGATGGCCGCCATTGTGGATGAATTCATCGACCAGGGGGCCGAGTTAATCCTGCTAACATCGGATTCGTTCCGGGCGGAAGCCGAGGAGGTCGCCCGCTTGCACCCGCAAACCCAATTTGTTCACATCGCCGGCGATGGCGTGCTGATCGGTTCCGCGCCAGGGAATTTGAGCAACCTGATGGGCCAGATGGAATGGGCCAAAATCATAGAGGGTTGCCTGGCGGCGCTTGTCACCGAAACGGGGCATATCGGGTACTTAGGCCCACTCATCAACAACGAAACCCGCCGCTTGGCGGCATCTGCTTACCTGGGGGCCAAGCACTGTAACAGCGAATATCGCAACGATCCGCTAGAAAACTTACGCTTTGAGGTACAGTGGGTTGGATATTGGTTTTTTATCCCCGATGTTACCGAAAACCCGGTCGAACTGACGCACGATATGTACGATAACGGCGTTGATGTTGTGATCTCCGGGATCGATACGCAAGAGGCGCTCGAAGTGGCGACGGAACGCGCCGCTTCCGGCGAAACCGTATTCGCGACCGGTTATAATACGACTGATGCCTGCGCCACCTATGACACCGTATGCTTGGGCACCGCCTTTTTTAACTGGGGGCCGGCTTATTTGGAAGTGGTCGAAGCGGTGGATAATGGTCAATGGGAACGCACCTGGGACTGGCGCAAGCCCCGGTCGATGTACACCGACCAGGCGATTGTCGGGTTTGAGCGTGGGCCAGCGGTTAGCCCCAGGGTGACTAGCGAGCTTAACCGTTTCCGGTGGGAACTCAACGAGTACAACACCAATTCGCTGGTGCCGCCAAGCTTCCCACTATGGAAGGGACCGTTACGGCTGCAAGATGGCAGCTTGCTGGCGGAAGATGGCGAACTGGTTAACGTCTTGGATGTTTGGTATCTGTCGCAATTGCTCACGGGCATGGAAGGCGAGAGCTTCCCGCCATTGGATGGTGGCCTATAGCACGTATATTTCAATCCGATACACTACCACAAGTGAGCCAACGATGACAAAACCACAGATCGCACATATTGCCGGGGCCAAGCTAGAAATTGTGCTAGGCGACATCGTTCAACAACAGGTCGATGCTATCGTCAATGCGGCAAACACCTCGCTGCTGGGCGGCGGTGGGGTCGATGGCGCTATTCATCGGGCCGCCGGCTTTGGTTTGATGAACGAAACACGTAAGCTAGGGGGGTGTGAAACCGGCAACGCCAAAATAACTGCCGGGTACCGTTTGCCCGCAAAGCATGTGATCCATGCTGTAGGCCCGGTTTACAAGCCGGGCGATGAGCGCGTGCCAGCCTTGCTCGCCAGCGCCCATCGGCATAGTTTATCGCTTGCGGCACAACATCATCTGCAAAGTATCGCGTTCCCGGCGATTAGTACCGGGGCCTATCGGTACCCGGTGGCAGAGGCGGCGAGTATCGCACTACAAACAACGGTCGCTTTTCTGATGTCTGTTGATCAACGTCAATCAGTCCGGCTTGTGCGTTTTGTGCTATTTACCGATGATTATTTCCAAGCATACGCGGGGGCACTTCGTGATCTGGCACTTCGCCAGGATGCTATAAAGGTAGAGGTGTAATGTGACACGATGCCGCCTCAATCGTTGGTTTGAGGCTAATCCATATTGATGTGTTGCAGTGTTGCCATCACTCGTAAGAACGCCTCAAACTCTTTTTCATCGAAGATTGCGGCGATCTCCTCATCCAGGTTTTTGGCGGCCCCCAGTATTTCATCCTTCTTGTTTTTGGCATGGTCTGTCAGGAATATCAGCACCGCCCGCCGATCCGAGCTATCCGGGCGACGTTCGATAAACCCTTTGCGCTGGAGCTTATCCAGGTTTGGGGTGAAGCTGGTTGCCGCACGCCCAACCGACCGGGCTAGTTCGGAAGCATGTTGCCCGTCTTGCTCGTATAACGCCCGCAAAATATACCACTCAATCACCGATAAGCCATGAAAATTGGCTGCCCGGCTAAAAAGCTGATCGATATTCCGCAACGCAATATCTAAATTGCACCACACCGAGCCATTAAAGCGCAGGCTCGATATTTTATCTTTTATGTTTGAACTAATTGCTAACATTGTGCAATATCCTTTACTATCTCCTATATCTATTTACGTAGTTAATGTTGTAGCACATATTACGTAAATTGTAAAGTTCCCCAAAGTTATTTAATAAGGGGATGGTTAAGAAAAGAGATAAATATTATCGCTCGATTACGTTTTTTCATTATGACTGAGCTATAAAACATGCTCAAGCTATTTGCTTAACTTATTCTGCGCTATCAAGCGTGAATGTATCAGTATTATCTGGCAGAAGCAGGCGTTCCCCGGTTGCACTGTCATATAGCCCTATCCGTATCTCATAAGGCGTATCCGGTTTAGGCATTTGATATGTATCTGTGACAAATTCTTGCGGTTGCCATAAAGAAGTCGGGTATGCGTTCGACTGCGGCATTTGGTCACGTTGATTAATTATTATACCATTTTCAATATCTATTATATGAATGAAAACCGTATAATTTAGACCAATATTTTGTAAGGATTTCCAAAGTAGGGTAATTTGCAGCTCGTCGGTGGTATTCAGCGTATACCCGTACAGTTCGATCTTATCGTCAAACACTGCCCTGGCTTCGGTTTCCACCGACGGCGGATCAAATACCCGCGCCAGCCCCACCACCTGCACCTCGCCCAAAGCCGCGATCACCTGCCCATCAACCCGAAGGTCAACCGGATAAACCCCTGCTGCTAATCCTGTTGGGATTGTTGCCTGGGCGCGGTCGGTCATCAACTGGCCGGGCAGCCAGCCGGATGTCGGCGTGCGGGCTAGGGTGGGGCTGGTAACGGCCAACTGGGTTTCGCCTAGATGTAGCTCGTAGCGGATGTCGGTTGCGCCGTCTGGCGTTTGCCCTTGCCAATATAGCGTTAGCGAGAGGGGTTCACCGGGGCGGCGGGATGCCGGCAATGTGTCGTAGCCAAGTAAGCGCACCTGGTCGTTAACATCCACCTCGACCCGATGATCCATTACCAAGTCGTCGGCGGGTGGGAACTGATTGGGCCGCAACACCTCCAGGGTCCCCACCCGCGCCCAGATACCGCCCATGTCGTATGGCAGGTACGTTTCCGTCCCCCGTGCGACCCACGTCAGGCGCAGCGGATAATCTCCCGGCGGTGTGCCAACCGGAACCCGTAAGCCGGGCGAGCGTTGCAATAGCGTTTCGCCCGGTTGCCACTGGTCCGTCCCCACAGAAAACGACTCACTGCGGGCGATCAGATTCCCCAGGCTATCCTCCATATGCAAGATCGGCGTCAGGTCCGCATACGGGATTGGGCTTAGGATGTGCCAGGCCGTGAACACATCAACTCGCCCGTTCGGGAATGCGCCGCCATCCCACCCACGCGCCAACTGTAAATGGCTATTTTGCACAGCAGCGGTCGGCGTTGTGCCGGGTGGGGGCTGGGCTGATAACCGGTACGCCTGGAAAGCGGGCTGTCCGTCTGGGGCCATCGGCAGCCCGGTGATCGCCGTTGCACGCTCATCGAGCCACGTTTGCCAGAGGTCCGGCGGTGGGGCGCTGCGTGGGAAAATGAGTGTACGTGCATCTCCCGCCGGGATAAACAGCGTATCGGTCCCCAGCCAGCGTACATCCGGCAACTGGTGGACCTGCACCGTCGGATGGAAGCGATCTTGGGCGGCAAAGTAAACCGTGCCGACAGTGTGATCGCGTGCCCAGGTTGCGGCGGCGGCGAGGTCTGCATCGGTTGCGGTGTACAGGTCCGCCCGTGTTACCCAGGCGCGATAATCCCATGCCGTGACGCCCCCCCCAGCGGCCAATAACGCCAGCAAGATCCCCGCCCGCCACCGGTCATTTAGCCAATGGGTAATCGCATCCGCACCGAGGCCGACCACAATAAACACAAACGGGACCATCGCTACTGAGCGCATATGATTAGGCGGAAACCCACTGGTAGCGATCACACTGGGGACGACCATTAACGGCGTCAGCAACAATAAACTGTAAGCGGCGCGTGTTAAGGGGGACGTGCGCGGTTGCCATACGCCCCAGGCGGCTATCGTTAAGCCTGCCAGCAGCAAAGCGCCCTCTGGTAGCGTGAAATAGGGGCGTCCGCGTGGGTTGTAGCGCAGTAGCGTTTCTCCCTGGATGAAAAACATACGCGCATGGCGGCCTATGCTCTCTATCAAGCCGATCTCACCCGGCCCGCCCGTCACTTCATATAATCGCCCTAAGAAAATATCCGGCCTTTGCACCGCATACACCGCCAACGGCAACCCGACCACGCCCATTACCCCGAAAAAGATCACGCCCTGCCGCAGACGTTGGCGGCGTTCGCCCCGGCTGGTGAGCAGTAGCATCAGCCCGGCAACCGCCAACCAAACCGGGAACAACCGCGATGCGTTATACGTGTAGAGTGCGCCGCCCGCTAGCGCCCCCGCCAACACCAACAACCGCCACCGATCCCGCCGCAGCCCGTACCACAACAACAGCACGGCAAGCGCCTGCAACGTCGGCAGCGTGATCGCACGGAACGCCTGCCGCGCTAGCAATACCTGCGGCAGCGAGATCGCCGCGACCACACCCGCGAACGCCCCAACCCACCACCCGCGCCGCCCAGGGAACATCGCCCGCCCTAGCGCAATTGTCCCCGCGACCAATAGCAAATTGCTGTAGCCGCCCATCAATTGCAACCCAAAGCGGCTGTTATGCACCAACGCCAACAGCGGCACGCTCAGATAGTAATATAGCACCTCCCGCCCCTGGAAGTTTTCTACCATTGGGAACGGACGCGCCCCGCCATAAGCAATGGTGCGCGTGACGATCACGTTTACCGCCTCGTCGTAATGTGGCCCCGGCGGGTAAGCACTCAACCCGACGAACCGTAACGCGGCTGCCAACAACAGGATGCAAAGATAAAGGCTTAAAAAGGATGTTTGACGCAATTTGAATGGGTTCTTAGCCGTTAAACGTGTTGATAATGCCGTATAGATTACGCCCTGCAAAGTAACGAATCAAGGGGGGGGACGCTCACACGCGCCCGGCCATCGCATCAAATACGCAACGATCGTAACTGCTCAGGGGCTTCACCCCCGAACCCCCATCAAACCTGTCGCATTTTGAATTTCACATAGAACATAGCTTATACACGCGGGGAAATTTTCATGCGCCAGCCCTAACTTTGCCCTCGTACAAACCATGACATGCGGTACGATAGATAGTATGTTAGCCGTGTGAATAGATTGTCGGATGTATGTTACGCTTTATCGTCTCATTAATCACTGGCGTATTGGTCGGCTTGGGGGCCGGGATTTTTTTGGGATGGGGGCCGTTCCCGGTTGAATACGTCGGTAGCCCGGCCTCGGACCTGGCGCAACCGTTCCAGGACGACTATACCGTGATGGTCGCTGATGGGTTCCGCGTCGATGGTGATCTGATCAGCGCCATCGAACGCCTGCGCGTGTTAGGCATCGAGAACATCCCCGAACACGTTCAGAACACGACTGAACGGTATATTTCCAATTCCAGGGATATTGACGACATACGCTCACTCGTCCGCCTGAGCGAATCGCTAGGGCGGCTAACGCCCATTATGCAGCCGTATCGCGAAGTACAGGCTATCGGGGAGGACGACGCATGACAGACTACACCCCACCCCCAGACAAAATCAGCGATCAGTCTCGCTACAAACGCTCGCCGGCTATCATCAGTTGGGCCGGGTTGATCATCGGATTGGTATTTGGCATCGGGCTAGGGCTGTATTACGCTTGGTACGTAAACCCGGTCGTAGAGATCGGAACGCGCCCGGCCCAACTCGCACCCGAACCACGCGGGCGCTATATGGGGGCGATTGCACTCAGTTTTGCCAACGATAGCGACCTGTCCCGCACGATCAACCGCCTGCTAACGATCACTGGGCAGCGTCAGCCCTTCCAGGATATGGCCGATACCGCCTGCGAGATGGTCCAGCGTGGGTTGGCCAACAGCAACGTCGGCTTCCGTGAAATTCGGAGTATGGTCACACTCTATCAGTTGCAGGGGGCCGAGGGCTGCGCCGATGAAATTGTGCTGGCCAGCGCCCCCCCCACCGACGACCCCGTGATCGTCCTGCCCACACCGACCCCCGCGCCCCCTGCCACCAAAACGCCAACCGTCCCCCCGACGCGCTTCCCGACACCAACCGTTCAGGTCGCCATCCCAACCGTCCCACCAGCCCAGAGCTACACCCTGATCAACATTGCCACCTTCTGCGACCCCGACGCTAGCGGCATCATTGAGGTATACGTGCAGAACTTCAACGGAACCGGGATTCCGGGGCAACCCGTGCGTGTGCGTTGGGAGGACGGCGACGATACATTCTATACTGGCCTCAAACCGGAGCGCGGCGCGGCCTATGCTGATTTTCAAATGCAGCCGGATACCGTCTACACCGTCCAGATGCCAGATCGTTCGGCCCCATCCAACCAGCAGCTAGAGGCTGTCCCCTGCACGACCGAGAACGGCCAAACGGCCCGCACATCCTATCGGGTGGTGTTCCGCCCGACAGGTTAACCGCCCCCCGTTAACGGTTTGGTCGTTGTCAACCGGAGTTGGGCCGCCCCGGTTGCGGTTGGTTCGCTCCATGCCAGGTACAGGTGCCGATCTCGGTCTAAGGTGAGCGCCGGCGGTGCTAACAGCGGCCCCGTCGCTATCACCGCCTGATACCCGGCGACCGTCCCGCTATCGAAATACAGCACACCTAGTTGTCCATTCGCCCAGACTGCCACCGGCAACAGGCCCGTTACCCCATCTAACGGGGCCGCCCAGGTCGCGGTTAGGCCGCTGGCGTCCGGCGCGGCAGCGAAGCTCTGCCCGGTGTTGAATGTCGTTTCAAATGGCGTGGACGGATCGCTTATAAAGCGCAATAACGACGGCTCCCCCCACCGATCCGCGTCCGATGTCCCCGCGACTGCCCAGGTCTGGTCGGTGCCGTCGGCGCGGGTGATGTTCCAGAACGTGTAAATATGCGTATCATCGGCCCCCACCCGCACGGAACGCACGCGGTCGCCGCTAGCAAGGGGCGGACTGGCTGTAATCGGGCGTGTGTTAAGCAGCCCCCCGCTTAAAAAGTCGGACAGATGGAGTACATCCCCCGCCACCCACAACACGAACGCCCCTGTTAGCGTCGGGGCGATCATCGGGCACCCGGCGGCTTGTGCGAGTGGTTGCCGTCGCAATATCAGGCCGGATGGCCCAATGTAGGCGCTCTGAATCGTCGGCTGGACCGGATCGCCATCGTTCCAGGCGGCCCACAACGCGCCGTCTGGTGAGGGTAACACGTCATAACACCGGACGTTGGTCCGCCCCTGGCTAACAAGCAGCGGCCCCCGGAACACATCACGCTCGGCAGTGATCACCGCGCTGTGAAGTTGCGAGATGCGGTTATCGTCGGCGTCTAGCCATAGCAGATGGGCGGCATCCCCGCCGCCAAGGGCTAACTGACTGTCATGCGGATGCGTTGGCGGCAAGGGTAACACCGTTACGGATGATTGCAGCGGGGATGCGCCGGGGGTTAGCGTGCGGGCGTCCAGGTGAACGCCGGTGGTATCCGCCCCGACCCAGGCCAATAGCACGCGCTGTGGCGTGGCAAGTAAAGCGGGGGCAGCGCTCTGTTCGGAAGTGGCGACGGTGACGGCCTCCCAAACGGAATCTGAGGGCGGCGGTGGGGCAGGGAAGCAACCGACCAACGCCAATAGCCCACCCCAAACGACCCAACTAGATACTTGTAAGCGGAGCAAAGCCATCTGGCCCGGTGTAGCGAACAGGCTTCGGGGCATAGTAGGCGATCAGGTTGAGGGCGTACAACACCTGTCGTTCGGAGATATTCGCCAAAACCGCTTCATCCCGGCCTAAATAGATACCCAGGTGATAGCGATCCTCCACTTCCACAAAAAAGCTCATCACCCATGTGGAAAGGCCGCCCACAGTCGGCGCGGTTACTAGCTCAACTTCTTCGATCTCATCCCACCCGACCGGCTCGCCATGGACAATCACTTCCCTGGCGTAAGGGTCGAAAATATCCGCGAGTTGCGCTTGCTCGCGGTTGCTAAGGCGTCTTGCATCCGGTTGGGCTTTCATACGCATCAGATACGACATCGGCTCAGGATTATCTCCGTTCACACACTCAAGACGGTTATTATATCATCCCCATCGTGTTATGGTCCCGACCAAACCCACTTTTCGTACTTTACGATGAGACGTTTTCTGTGTCTAGTTTAGCGGGTCAAGATCAGTGCCTTTAATTTCTGACGCCTGATGTGAAATAACAGTTTTTTTCTTAACTTTGATACTTTTCTCTTCTTTCTTTCCAGAAAGAAAGAAGCAAAGAAAGCGATGAGGGGGTATTTTCAATGAAAATGGATGCTTTTTGTCCTCTTTTTCTGGAAAAAGTGGTGGGGTGTGGGG
>DAOTUA010000335.1:0-1805 GCA_034437355.1 Anaerolineae bacterium
TGGTGAGCTTCATCCACTACAACATAAGCAACAACTACAACGGCGACCTACCTCCTGGGCCACCGCCCGTCGGGGAACTCGACCTGACAAGTCAGTGGATTCTCAGCCGAATGAACAGCCTTGTCGAGAGCGTCCAACGCCTATTCGATAACTACCAGTACGGCGAAGCCGGACGGCAAATTTACGACTTCCTCTGGCACGAATTCGCGGACTGGTACATCGAATTTTCGAAAAAGCCCATCTACGATGGCACCGATCGCGAACGCGAAAACGCCCTGCGCACACTCGTCCACACCCTGGATACCGGCCTGCGGCTGTTACATCCATTCATGCCGTTTGCCACCGAAGAAGCCTGGGGCTACCTCCCACTAGATGGCGAGGCACTCATCGTCGCCCCCTGGCCCACCACCGACCCCGCCTACCGCAACGACCAGGCCGAAAACGATATGGCCCTCATCATCGACTTGGTGCGCGGCATCCGTAACACCCGCGACGAATACAACGTCGAACCCAAACACAAAATTCAAGCACTCATCACCCCCGGCTCACATCAGGCGCTCTTAACCGCTAACGCCTACATCTTCGCCCGCGTCCCCAACTGCAACGTAACCGACCTGACCATGATCGCCCCCGCCGATGCACCGGACAAAGCCGCAACCATCGTTGCCAACGATGTCACCGTCTACCTGCCGCTAGAGGGGTTGATCGACAAAGAAGCGGAATGTACCGCCTGCAAAAAGAACTGGAAAATATCCAACAAGGGATCGCACGCTCCGAAGGGATGCTCGCCAATCAGGGCTTTGTCAACAACGCCCCGCAAAATATCGTACAAAAAGAGCGCGATACCCTCGCTAGCCTGCAAGCAGAAGCCACGCAGATCAGCGAACGTATCGAACAACTCTGCCGCTAAGCTCCCGCACCTGGGGAGGGGAACAACCCCTCCCCGGCGGGTTATGCTGTGCTGTCTCGGTTGTTCAGAAAAATCACACGCCCGGCTTCCTGAGCCGCCTTGCGCACTTCTGGGTCGTCATCATGCTGAAATACGTCTTGCAGAGGCTCCAATGCGGCCAGGTCACCCAAATGTTTCAATTCCTCAACCGCCATCAGGCGAACATCTCGGCTCTTATTCCGAAGCCGATTGATATGATAGTTGAGCAGTTGTTTGTCTACACTCATAATAAATTGCCCTCTGCCAGCGACTAGCTATATCAAAATCGTCATGAATACAGTATAGCAAACGAAACCGGATCGTGGCACCTTACTAAAGTGTCATCCATAATATTCACTATCAAAACAATTGTATCATCTCTTGATCACGCTAAGGACACGTCATCGTGTTAAATACCGCTATCATTCTCGCCCTCGGCAGCAAACGTCACCATAGCCAACTGATCTACAACCGCCCCCGGACGATGCTCCCCGCCCTCGGCAAACCCCTGGTCGTGCGCGTCATGGATCGCTTACATCGGGTTGGCGTTCAAAACTTTATCGTCATCCTCGGTGAAAAAGAAGGAAGCGTCGCTACCTACCTCAACGACCGTTGGCTACCCAATGTAAACAGCGAATTTATCCTCAAACTAAATACCTACCCCCTCGGCCAAATCCTGATCGACATCGCCACCACCCACCCCCACCAACCCCTTTTGATCGCCAGCTATAACAGCTTTACTCACGGCAAATTCCCAGAACGCATCACTAAATTTCACCATCAAACCCCCCACGCGCTGATCCTCGCCGGGGCCAACAACAGCCTATCCCACGCCGACCACCACCCCTACGCCCACATCGCCCCCCTGCCACCCACC
>DAOTUA010000336.1:0-3158 GCA_034437355.1 Anaerolineae bacterium
CCCCAAGCACCCCCCCCGGTGCCCCGGCCCGGCAGCCCACCATCAAACGCGACTGGGACCTGCCAGATATTGAGGACCTGCTGCAAGAGGGGTCCGAGCAGGATTTTGACCGTCAGTTCTTGGTCGAACAGGCCCGCGTGATTGAGGATACGCTCAAGAGTTTCGGTGCGCCGGGGCGCGTGGTCGAAATTAACACCGGGCCGGTGATCACACAATACGGGGTCGAGCCGGACTACTTGCAGAGCCGTTCCGGTAAAAAGAGCCGCGTTAAGGTCAGCGCCATCGCCCAGCTAGACCGCGACCTGCAACTCGCGCTTGGGGCGCGGTCGATCCGTATTGAGGCCCCCGTACCGGGCAAGGGCTACGTCGGGATCGAAATCCCGAATGCGGAAAACGCGCTGGTTAGCCTGAAGGATGTCATGCAGTCCGACGGGTTCAAGAAGGCCAAAAATAAATCGGCCCTGGCGATTGCACTCGGCCAGAGTGTAGACGGCACGCCTATTTCCGCGAACCTGGATGCCATGCCGCACTTGCTCATCGCCGGGACAACCGGGTCGGGTAAATCGGTGTGTGTGAATTCGATTATCTGCTCGATGCTGGCGAACAACTCGCCGGAGGAGCTGCGCCTAATCATGGTGGACCCCAAGCGGGTTGAGTTGACCGGATACAATGGGGTGCCGCATTTGGTCGCGCCGGTTGTGGTCGAACTGGAACGGATCGTCGGGGTGCTGAAGTGGGTCACCCGCGAAATGGATGAGCGTTACAAGCGGTTCAGTAGTGCCGGGGCGCGGAACATCATCGACTTTAACAAACACCTGCCGCCGGACGAGGAACGGATGCCGTATATCGTGGTGATTATTGACGAGTTGGCGGACCTGATGATGCTCGCACCAGAGGAAACCGAGCGCACCATCACCCGCATTGCGGCGCTGGCCCGTGCGACCGGGATTCATCTGGTGATTGCGACCCAGCGCCCGTCGGTGGATGTCGTCACCGGGTTGATTAAGGCGAACTTCCCAGCGCGTATCGCGTTTGCGGTGGCCGGGTCGGTCGATAGCCGTGTTATCCTGGACCAACCCGGCGCGGAGCGCCTGCTAGGGCGGGGCGATATGCTGTATCTTTCGGGCGAAAGCCCGGCCCCGATGCGCTTGCAGGGCGTGTTTGTGTCCGACGAAGAGATTGACAACATCACCCGCTACTGGAAAACCCAGGGGGCCGGGGCTGGCCCCGCCACAAGCAAGAAGATGGCCCCGCTTTCGCTAGACCCATCGAGCGCGGCCCGCCGCATGACGCCATCCGGCATTAGTGGGGTGGCCCCAGCCGCCCTCAACTACCCGCCCGGGGCCGATGCGCCCGCCCAGAAAAGTTTCTGGGATAACGGTAATGTGAACGATGACGGGCCGGATTTTGTGGATGAGGACGGCGACGGCACCGACGATCTGTACGACGAGGCCGTCGAGCTAGTGCGGCGGCAGAAAAAGGCGTCGGTTTCGATGCTGCAACGGCGTTTACGCATCGGTTATACCCGCGCCTCCCGCCTGATCGATACGATGGAACAACACGGCGTCATCGGCCCACAAGAAAGCGGCAGCAAACCGCGTGAGGTGCTACCGGGGTAGGTAGGTGGCTGGATGTATTTCAACCGTAACGACTCAGGTAGCCCCCCCAGGCGGCTTCAGTCGTCAGTCGTCAAGCGTCAGCTGGAGCGACGGCGGGGTGTGCTGAACCGAATTGGCCGGGGCCGGCTCCCCTTGCTCCAGTTGAACCGGGGCAAATGGAATCGGCACAAATACCAGGATAAACACCAACAACGTCGCCACCCCGACCCCCCGCCGGCGCATGTCTAGGGGGGTGATGTCATCTAGGGGCGGGGCGTAGACGCGCCCCAACAGAAACAGTAACACCACCCACAAAAACCAGATCGGCGTGAGTAGGGTAAGGCCAATCATCGCGATCAGCACCGGGTAATATATCCGCCGGGCTTTGATGCCGAATAGCGAGTACATCACATGCCCGCCGTCTAACTGCCCAACCGGGATCAGGTTAAGTGCCGTCACAAATAAGCCAAGCCACCCGGCAAACGCCATCTGGTTGATGAATACGTCGCGGGTTGCCGTTGGGTAGAACTGCCCCAAAGCGGCGAATTTCATCAGCGCATATAAGATCGAATTGCCCTCGCGTATGCCCTCCCCCGTTATGAACGAAACTTCTGAGGTGGCCAGCCCGATAAACAGAATCGGGATCGCAAACACCAGCCCCGCCAACGGCCCCGCCGCGCCAATGTCTACCAGAACTTTTCGGTTGCGCATCGGTTCTCTGGATCGAATGACAGCGCCCATCGTGCCCAACCCAACAAACGGCAGCGGGATAAAATACGGCAAAGATACTGCGTGCCCATGGTAGCGGGCAGCGAAGTAGTGGCCCAACTCGTGCGCCCCTAAGATCAGCATCAGGCTGAGCGCGTAAGGGTACCCGCGCCATAGCTCGCTCAGGTGGGGCACGCGGGCAACGACTTCACCGTTAAGCGTGATCTCACGGAGCATCGTCCGTGCGGTTTCCGGGTCCATCCCAGCCACCGCATAAGACGCCCCCACGAAAAGCACGCTTGCCAGCGTCGCCAGGAATAGGGCCAGGTTTAGCCACGGAGCGCCCTCTACGGGGGTCACGCGGCCCGCTAAAATATGAATTTCGTGGCGGGTATCCTGGCGGTCGCTATCGGGGTTATGCCGGAAAAGCGCAAAGCGATCATCTGGGGCTAGCAGCGTATCCAAATGATCGTAGGCCGCTTCCGAGTTCATCGTGAGTTGCCCCTCGAACACCCGCACATACTCATCATGGGGTGTCATCATCACGGCTTCCGCCGGATGTGCCGGGGTGTACTCGTCCACGATTTCCATGATTTCGGCAACTTGCTGGCGTAGGTCGGTGAAGGGGTCCGGGGTGTAATTCGTTTCTGACGGCACCTTAGCGTCATAATCCGATGCTGCCGAGGCATATTCGTTCAGCATAGAGGCTCCAATGCCTGCTTTCTATCGGATATACATTATACCCTTGTGTCCGCTTAAATCGCGAGTGTAAGAACGTGAAGTAATCGCATTTAGCGGGATAGTTCGCGCCGGGATAACTACTCAGGTAGAGATTAGGGTATCGTGGGGTTT
>DAOTUA010000337.1:0-6651 GCA_034437355.1 Anaerolineae bacterium
GGTAAAGCGCATCCCTTACAGCAGATTTGCGGTTTTTGTAGATCGTCGCGCCTCCGGTGCGATTGTCCTGGAAAAAAATATGTTCTATGTGAAATTCAAAATGCGTAAGATTTGGTGGGATTTCACCCCACACCCCACCCCTTTTTCCAGAAAAAGTGTAACTGCTCAACTTGCCCCCCACTCCGGCGCTAAAGCGGCGATAGTGGGGGAGGGGTTTTACCCCTGAGCAGTCACCGGAAAGCATAAAGATAAGAAGAAATCCGCTATTTCACATCAGGTGTAACGTAAGAGTATAGGAGATCAACAACATGGCAGCTAATCTATCAAACGACTCGCAAGCGATTTACGATCTGTTAGCAAAAGCACAGGTGATCGCGCTTGTGGGGCACTCCGATAAGCCCGAACGTGACAGCTACCGCGTGGCGGCATACCTGCGTGAAGCGGGGTATACTGTTTATCCGGTGAACCCGACGGTTGAGCAGATCGACGGGCGGCAATCTTACCGCAAAGTGCAGCACATCCCGGAACCGGTCGATATTGTCGATGTGTTCCGGGGCAAGCGCCATATCCCCGGCATCGTGCAAGATGCGATTGAGGCCGGGGCCGGGGCGGTTTGGATGCAAATTGAGCTAGGTCACGATGAGGCCGCCCAGACTGCGCTCGAAAATGGCCTGGATGTGGTGATCAATCGTTGTATCCAGATCGAACACGCCCGGTTACGGGTTCCCAAGAAAGAACAGACGAACAGGAGCTAACATGCAATACAGAAATCTCGGCAGCAGTGGCATGAAAGTTAGCGTGGTATCGCTCGGTGGTTGGATCAACTACGGAGAAGGCAAAGTTGCTGACGATAAAGCGCGGGCGGTCGTAGAAACCGCCTACGAAAACGGCATCAACTTTTTCGATATTGCGGATGTCTACGGCAAGGGCGAATCCGAGAAGCAGATGGGCGAGATACTGCGCCAGTACCCCCGGCATACGCTGGTGATCAGCAGTAAGGTTTTCGGGCCGATGAGTGAGGACATCAACGACCGTGGCCTTTCTCGTAAACACATCATGGAAAGCATCGACAAGTCGTTAGCGCGGATCGGTACGGATTACCTGGATATTTACTTCTGCCATCGCCCAGACCCCGATACACCCATCATAGAAACCGCCCACGCCATGCACGACTTGATCACGGCAGGCAAGGTCCATTACTGGGGCACTTCGGAATGGTCCCCGGCGCAGATTACCGAGGCGGTCGCCATTTGCGAAAAACACGGCTGGCACCCCCCCCGCACCGAGCAGCCCCAGTATTCGATGATGCACCGTAAGCGCGTAGAAGAAACGCTGCTGCCCGTCACGCGGGCCAATGGGGTTGGGTTGGTGGTCTGGTCGCCATTGGCTATGGGGATGTTAACCGGCAAATACGATGACGGCGTCCCGGATGACAGCCGTTTCGGTAATGAACCCTGGGCTAAAGACCGCTATCTGAACGAAGCAACGGTCGAACAGGTCCGGCAGCTTAAGCCCATTGCCGACGAACTCGGCATCACACGGGCACAACTGGCGCTGGCGTGGGTCTTGCGCGACCCCGGCGTAAGTAGCGTCATCACCGGGGCCACCCGCCCAGAACAGGTGACGGATAATGTTCAGGCGGCTGATGTCCACCTGACAGACGATCAGATCAGCCGCATCGACGCGATTATGGGGACTCGTGACATAGACTGATACCCTAAGTTTTTGCCAAAGTTCTGAGCTGGGTATTTCACAAAAGCAAATCTCAAGTTACAATGGGGTGTAGATGAGTTCCTGATTTTTATCAATAAATTGGGACATCTACCCAGGAAAAGCTTGCACGGGCATAACATTCTCAAGAATGTTACCACTTTAATCTGGGTTTATGACTAAAATACTTGGGGTACGATGTTAACTTATCGTGCCCCAAGTTTTATATGTGAAATAAAGTAACGACTCCGCATTGCGGGGTTTTGTAGGGACGGGGTTTCTCCCGTCTGCCGTCTAAATCCGGTCGCCACGTTATTCTGTGGTCGTATCCAGAACCCAGGCGTAGGCGATTACCCTTGGCTAAACAGCAAAAACAACGGTGGGATGAACGACGCCAACGCAATTAAGATAATACCGCCGAATAACAACACCCGGCGCTGTTCTTCGGTGACCCTGCTCCCCGGCCCGAACGCCATCAAGATCATAGCCGCGCCAATAACCGATAGCCCCACGGATAAAACACCTGTCACCCACATCGTTTAGATTCCTCGTTACTGTGGCCTACGTCTTTAGATCGCCGGTACCGCGCAATATACAATATTTGTCGCGACCTGATGAATCAAGCCCGTGGCCCAAAACGTTAGAACCATCGCATATAGATTTGTGGTGGCTTTGCCCCCACACCCCCACGAGAGATTTATATCGCTGGACCCTATATTTTCAGCAAAGTGAGACAGGGACGGGTTTAGGCCGCGCCCAATGATCGGCTATGTCACCTTGCAAAAGCCATGGCTAGACAAGTACCGCCGCCCCCGCCTATGATGAAACGTGTCATAGGTTGATAAATTTGGGGTGTTGCGATGGGTCGATACAAACAAACCGTGCGCTATGTGATCATCGTGTTGGCGGCAGCTATGCTGACCGGATGCGGGGCTGTTAATTCGTTAACGCGCCGCGATGGGGATAACGTTAACTTGGGTGCGCCGCTAAGTACGGTCAACAGTACCCCTTCGCAAGCGGCGGCGAGCTTCTTAACCGCCTGGGATGCCAACGATTATGAAGCCATGTATCAGTTGATTAGCGAGCGTAGCCAGCAGCTTTACCCGTTTGAAACCTTCAACCGGGTATACACCACACTGAGTAACGAGATCGGGCAGAACGACATCGGCTATGAACTGGGGCAAGTCAACGAACAGGGGGCCTCCTCGTCGATCACGTATGACGTGTTGATCGGCTCCGAGTTGTTTGGGGATATTGCCGACGACGGGCGTACAATGCGGTTTGTGCAAGAGGGTGGGGCCTGGCGGGTGGCGTGGTCTACCATGGATATTTTCGACGGATACACCGCCGATGCCAGCCTCAGCGCCGAAACCGTCCAACAGCGCCGCGCCAATATCTACGACCGCGACGGAGATTTACTCGTCCAACAAGGCGGCACCGTCTCTGTTTTGTATGTCCAGCAAAACCTGATGAACACTGTTCAGCAGTGTGCCGCACTCTTGGCGGACCTGCTTTACGAACCACTCCCGGAGCTACAACGCACCTGGAATAGCTACCTACCGGAGACGATCTTCTATGTGGGCGAAATTGACGAACAGATCGAAATCGAATACCGCGACCGCCTGAGCAATACCTGCGGTATGACCCGCGACAATAATCTGATCACGCCACGCCAAACCCGTCAATACATCGGGCAGGGCGGTATCGTCCACGCAACCGGCTATATTGGCCCCATCCCACAGGAGCCACAAGCCGAACGCAATCGTTGGCTGGCGCGGGGGTATTCCGAAAACGAATTAATCGGGCGGGCCGGCGTCGAACTCCAGTACGAAGCCGTGCTGCGCGGCCAGCCGCCACGAGTCCTACGCATCACCGAACCGGGCGGGACGGTCCTACGTGAGCTAGGGCGCATCACCGGGCAGGCCCCACAACCGGTCTACATGACGATAGACGACGAGCTACAACAGGCCACCGCCCGCGCGGTCGCGTGGGGGTTTAACTATGCCGCTAATAACTGGGCCGAACCAGGCCGATCCCCTGGCGGTGGGGCCATTGTTATGGATGTGAACAGCGGTGCAATCCTGGCGATGACCAGCTTCCCGACCTTCCCACCTGGTATTTTTAACCCGGATAACCCGGCCCCCAACCGGGGCCAAATTCTGGCCGATATTGTCAACGATCCGCGCAGCCCGCTAACGATCCGCCCTATCCAGGAACAATATTCGCCGGGGTCGGTCTATAAGATTGTGACCACTGCCGCGATCCTCAACGAAGGGTTGATCGGCCTGAACACAAATTTCTACTGTGACCTACGCTGGGACGGCAGCGAAACTTACGGCGATGCCTCCTCGCCGCGCTCCGATTGGCGGCTAACGGACGGCCTACCGGCCACCGGCGATATTGTGCCGTTCCAGGCGCTTACCTCCTCCTGCGACCCGTTCTACTATGAATACGGGGCGCGGATGTATCGCGATGTCGGGCCAGAAGCGCTGGTCGAATATACAAAACTGATGGGTATGGGCGGCCCAACCGGTATCGGAACCTACCCAGAAGCAGCCGGGGCGCTCCCCGTTCCGCAGAGCGTGGATGAGGCCATCAACAATACCATTGGGCAGGGCAATACCCAAACGACCATGCTACAAAACGCGGTGATGGTATCCGCAGTGGCTAACGGGGGGACCATTTATCAGCCGTATATTGTGCAGCAGGTCGGGACAGGGGCCGACGCGCAACAGGTCGGGCAAGCAACAGTTGTCTCCGAATTTGAGTTGAATCCCGGTGTCTTAGAACAGGTGCGTTTCGGCATGTGTGATGTGATTAAAGATGACGAAAAAGGTACCGCCTGGCGCGTATTCTACGAAACCGACATCATCGCCTCGTATGAGGCTTGCGGTAAAACCGGTACCGCCCAGGCTGGCTATGCCCCGCACGCCTGGTTTGTGGCCTATGCCCCGGCAGATGACCCGCAGATTGCCGTCGTCGCTATGGCCCAGCACTCCCGCGAAGGCTCGGAAGTCGCCGCGCCGATGGTGCGCCGCATCCTGGATGCGTATTTCCAAACGGACCCCGCCGCCTACCCGCAATGGTGGACAGAAAATTATGTACCGCTAGAAGTGCCAGACGGCGGGGTCGCTGGCGGGTGAGGCGGATACTGGGCCGTCAATGCCAATACCGCTTGCAGCAGTACGTTCGCCCCGTTTACCACGTCGTCCCATTCGGTAAATTCGTTCGGGCTATGGCTGATACCGTTTACAGATGGAACGAAGATCATCCCCGTGGGGGTGAAATGGCTAAGGGGCTGCGCATCGTGCCCGGCGTAGCTCACCAGGCTGGTATGCCGTAACTCTAATTGGCGGCAGACACGCTCTAATACGAACATCATATCCGTGTGCATCGGTGCGGCGTCGATGTGTTCCACCCGGTGCGTTTCATATTCCAGCCGATACGCGCTGGCACACTCCGCCGCGATCTCCAAGAGTTCGGCTTCGACGGCTAATAGCTTTTCCTCATCGACATGGCGGCACTCAAATAACAGTTGGGCGCGTTCGGGGATCACATTAAATGTGCCGGGGAACACCTGCAACTGCCCACAATTGACAATCGTCCCATCAAAGCGATCATGAGCCAGGTTATGGGCTTGGGTGACGAACATCGCCGCCCCTTGCAGCGCATCCTTCCGGTTGTACAGACTGGTTGTGCCGCTGTGCCCGCGCTCGCCATGGAACGTTAGTTGATGCGTTGTCCGCCCGACGATACCGCCCACAATGCCGATCTGAGCGTTCAGGCTTTCTAGCACGTTGCCCTGTTCGATGTGGAGTTCTAAAAAACCCGCCACTGTGGACGGGTCTCGTTTAGCATGTTGGATGAGTTTAAGGTCGATGCCGGCTCGTTTGAGGGCGGCTCGCATGGCGGCTTCTTCGCCACGAGCGTCGTTGAGCCGGTTTAGCGGTAACCGCCCGGTTAGCCCACGGCTGCCGAGCAACGATAGCCAGGTCCCTTCCTCGTCGGTGAAGTCGATGGTTTCTAAATGGAAGGGCAGCTGTTGGCCCGCCTCATATAGCGTTCGCATCACCTCCAACCCGGCCAGTACACCTATCGATCCGTCGTAACAGCCGCTATCAGGGACGGTATCCAGGTGAGAGCCGAGCAGCAGCGTGCGGGCGGTGGGGTTTGGGCTGTGCCAGATGCCACTCAGGTTGCCGGCGTCGTCATCCACGACCGTAAACCCACATTCTTCGATGCGGTTGGCAAACCACAAGCGCCCCTCTAAATCTTCCAATGATAACGCCGGACGGCTCACCCCGCCTTCTGGGGTACGCCCGATAGCTGCTAATGTCTCAAAATCGGCCCGCAGGCGTTCCCCATTGATACGCAGTTGTGTTGTATCCGTCATGCCGACGCTTTTACCCATGTCTATGAATCTCCGGCAAAGCAGCAAATTTTGCCCAAGATAACACGCATTTAACATCTCTGCCAGTCAGGTTAAATTAGAAAGTAACGACGCCGGTATAAAGCATGATACGCCCGATGTGAAATAGCCGTTTTTTTCGTAACTGTTCAGGGGCTTCACCCCCGAACCCCCGCCAGCTTTTGTTGTGGATTGAAAAAATAGTTGCATAACCAAATACCGAGACATTGGTCCACCATAAGCCATTGTAGCGGAGTCCCGCTGTGGACTCTCGTTGGTGCGCGTATCGGGAGTACACGGAGGTACTCCGCTACAAAACAGGACGAAAGCACCTAGCCCGCCAAAATATTGAAATGCACCTGGCAGCATCCACGTATGCTCTCAAAACACACATCGTCAATCACGGCGGGCCGACACAGGGGTACGGCCCCTACAAAATTCGTTGTGATGGCGGCACGATGTCATGCCCGTATTTCCCAGTCAACCTGAGCGATTGCTCTAGGGTTTGGCAGCGCCAAACCCCTACACAATCC
>DAOTUA010000338.1:0-3070 GCA_034437355.1 Anaerolineae bacterium
GGGAGGGGTGGCGCTTTAGCGCCGGGGTGGGGGGCAGGCTGAGCAGTTACAGTTAATCTCATATTTTAACTTTTGATGGAACAGCTATGACACGTCAAACCGATTTGATCATTATCGGGGGCGGTCTGAGTGGGCTAGCCGCCGCCTACGAACTCGAACAACACGGCATGGGTTACACATTGATCGAAGTGAAACCGCGCCTGGGTGGGTCTATTATCACCCGGCAGACCAACGGGTTTGTTATGGATGGCGGAGTATTCGCTTTTTCGAGACCGGTAGCCTGGCCGACACTGGACGCGCTTGGCCTATCCGACGCGCTGATCCCGATCCAACGGGATAACCTACCGGGCCGCAGCGCGTTTCGGCAGGGCACCCAGGCGCTAACCGATGCGCTTGCCGCCCGCCTGACCGGAACGATCATCCGCCAGATGGCCGTGACCAGCATTGGCCCACAACCGAACGGCAACGGGTATCAGATTTGTTTAGAAAATGGGCTGGCCCTGGAAGCACGCGGCGTTATTATTGCGGCGGCGGCCCGCTATGCGGAACGGATGCTGCGTTCACTTGCGCCGGGGGTGGCAGCCCTACTCGAAAATTATCACTACGATTCGATCATGCAACTGGCTTTGGGCTACACCGCCCGCAATCGCCCAGAAAACCCGCCTCACGCCACGCCAGAAATGCTATTTGCCGGGTTGCACAGCACGGACGCCCCAGAGCGCGTTCCTCCAGGCGGGTTGCTCATCCAGGCAGCGGTGCGTACCCCTCAGTTAAGCCAGCCAGATCGGTTGATTGAGCTACTCACCGAGCAAATGGGCTGGGGGACCCCGGATGTGACGTTTGCATTATCTTGGACAGAAGCCGCGCCGCTGTCCATTGGCGGCCCGTCCGGGCCACTCCACGCAGCGAACCAACAGCTACCGGCGTCGGTGCAATTGGTCGGCAATTGCTACCGTCAAATGCCGTTCGCGCAGCGCACCGAACACGCTCGGCAGGTAGCACGCGGCGTCCTTGCAGCGGTGGCGGGTTGACCATAAAACGCCTGATGTGAACTATTGCGCTTCTTTCTCCGTAGTTAAGTAACTGCTCAGGGGCTTCACCGAAAACTCGGCTTTGCAATAGCCCTGCACCGAAAATTCGGATTAGAGCAAAAAATGTAAGGTCGTGCTACACTTATCCTATATTGAGCAACAGGCTTTTGACCTCACGTAAGGAAGGAACCAACCTCATGAAACGACGACTGCTGGTGATCGGGCTGGTGGTGGCGCTACTCGCCGTGACACCGTTAACAACGCTTGGGCAGGATGAAACGCCCCTGGAAACCTATACGGTACAAGCTGGCGATAATCTGTTTCGGATCGCGTTACGGTATAACACATCCACAGAAGCTATCGCCACGGAAAACAACATCACGGATGTCACGCGCATTGTGACCGGGCAGCAGCTTCGCATCCCTGGCACAACGGCAGATGATGCCGATGAGGACAACGCCGACGATACCGGCACCGAGACCCCCACCGATACCTACATCGTTCAACGGGGGGACACACTCGGCAGTATTGCGCGGCGTTTTGGGACAACCTTCACCGCCATCGCCCAGGCCAATAACCTTGCCAACCCGAACCTGATCCTGGTCGGCCAACAACTGACGATCCCTGGCGCGACCATCCCGGATGATAGCGACACGGATACAGGCAACCAGCCGGACGGCGGCGATGATCCCGGCACTGGCGGCGATGTTTACACCGTCAACCGTGGCGATACGCTCAACAGTATTGCGCGGCGTTTCGGTGTGTCCTCTACCGCCATCGCTCAGGCCAACGGGATCACCAACCCGAACCTGATTTTCCCCGGCCAGCAGTTGACGATCCCCGGCGCAACCATTGTCGATGGCGGCGGTACACCGCCACCCAGCAGCGGCTCGAATGTGGGCGGCGGCTTCGAGCTTGGCGGGCAGGTGGTTTCATTTGCTTACCCGGACCTAATGCGCGGGACGGGCATGACGTGGATCAAAACGCAGGTACGCTATAACCAGGGCGATCCGGCAAGCATCGCCCAACCCTTCATCGACTCCGCCAACGAACGCGGTTTCAAAGTGCTGTTGAGTGTGATCGGGGATAAAGGCCAACTCGCCGCCAACCCGACCCAATACTACCAGGACTTTGCTACTTTCTTGGGTGATGTCGCCGCGCTCAACCCGGACGGGATCGAAGTGTGGAACGAGATGAATATCGACCGTGAATGGCCCTCCGGCCTGATTAGCGGGCAGCAATATACCCAGATGTTAAGCGCGGCCTACCAGTCGATCAAATCTCGGAACCCGAATGTACTGGTTATCAGCGGTGCGCCTGCCCCGACTGGGTTCTTCGGTGGGTGTACCACTGCCGGCTGTGACGATAATTTCTTCATCCGGGATATGGCCAACGCGGGCGCGGCTCAGTTCATGGATTGCGTCGGCATCCATTATAACGAGGGCATCGTCCCACCGACGCAGAACTCCGGCGACCCACGCGGCAACAGCAGCCACTATTCGCGGTACTATAATGGAATGGTCAGCCTGTATAGCAGCACTTTCCCGAATAAACCGCTATGCTTCACCGAGATCGGGTATTTGTCGGCGGATGGCTACGATCCGCTTCCGTCCGGCTTTACGTGGGCGGCAGATACCACCGTGCAGCAACAGGCGCAATGGCTGGCAGATGCCGCCCGGCTCGCACAGAATAGCGGGCGGGTACGCTTATTCATCGTGTGGAATGTCGATGCTACGCAATACGGAGAGGACCCGCAAGCCGGGTATGCGATTGTCCGGCCAGACGGCACCTGCCCAGCCTGTAACACGCTCGCAGCAGCAGTCAATTAGCGACGTAGGGGAGGGACGCTGTGCCCTCCCGCCAGGGCTATTTTTGTGAAACTCAGGTCGATATTAAATTGTCGTGGGGTTTCACCCCACACCCCACTACTTTTTCCAGAAAAAGTGTAACGACTCAGCCCTCACCCCAACCCCTCTCCCAAACGTGCCTTTGGCACTGGGAGAGGGGCTAAATCGCGCGATGAGAAGTCCCCCTCTCCC
>DAOTUA010000339.1:0-5580 GCA_034437355.1 Anaerolineae bacterium
TCTCCACCCGCCAGGACATCGCCACGTTTCAAGTCACAATGGAGCTAAAACATCTCCAACAGCTTACTCGCGTCTTAACGAAAGTCACCAGTATCCCCAGTGTGGTTGAAGCCCGCCGCAAACAGGCGAATTGAACATCACAACCATCACAATAACCATCATGTAACGACTCAGTGGCTTCGGAGTGAAACCCCACTAGCTTGCCAATCATCTGAAACGTCCCCCTTCCCAAAACTAAATTTGGGGTTTTTGCTTTTTAGTATTATAACAGTTAATTAAGCCATAAATAATATTATTGTCTTCTGTGAGATTGGATGAGGTTTCTATACGATGAAAGATTTGGTTTACGACATCGCCAAACAGCAATTGTCAGACACAACATCACAGCTACTCATACTGCACCCTAATTACCGCAATAAACGCCTGCTGCTAAACGATCTAATCGAGACGCATAACACCTGCTATGTACGTTTCGACGGTAAGAACCTCAATAGTGACGATGTGCAGCAGCAGCTCCAACGCGGTTTAGACGGTACCCCATTAACCGATGTACAACTCCTCATCCTAGATGAGTGCGATCGGGTCGAACCCGACACGCTAGATGCCTTCATCGAAAACGTCACCAATACCCTATTTACCATCGACGGCACCCGCATCGTATTGATCACACGCCAGATTCCCCGGTTTGTGACCCACCCGACCAACTACCAAATACGTATGTTACCCGTCGATAACGACCTCATGCTGTGCGACTACATCCGCCAACCCGACGCCCCAAACCTGCTAGAAGTTCACGGCTTTGGGGATGGGCGCGTGTTACTAAATGGCGTCGAAATCACCCGTTGGGACGGCCTATTACCCCGTTCACTGTTCTTCTACCTCGTAGACCGCGGGATGACCACCCGCGACGACATTTTCGGCATCTTCTGGCCCAAGTTAACCGTTAAAGAAGCCACCAACGTCTTTCACGTCACCAAACGCAAGATCAACGAAATCCTGGGGGTGAACCTCACCATATACTGGTCTGGATATTACCGTATCTCACCCGATCTTGCCCTCTCCTACGACGTGATGAACTTCTCACAGATGGTACAAGACAGCGGCGTCATCCCCGATGACCAGGCCAAACAACTTCTCTCACGCGCAATCTGGATGTACCGGGGGGCCTTCCTCACCTCCCTACATACCCCCTGGGTAGAAAACCGCCGGCACGCCCTATTACAAACCTACGGCGAAGCCCTGGTATCGCTGGCCCGGTTATCCCAGGGGGCGGGGGAGTCGCGGCGGGCTTTAGGCTTATACCTGCGCTCCGCCCTGACCAACCCCCACCGCGAAGACCTGGTCGAACACATCATGCAACTATACGATGAACTCGGTATGTATGCCGATGCCCTTGTCGTTTACGACCGGCTCGTCCAAGAGCTAAACGACACGCTCGGCGTCGAACCCGCGCCACATCTCCAGCAATTGGCAGCATCCATCCGGGCGAAGATGACATAAATGCTAGACCTGCTACTCATCGAACCCTACTACGGCGGTAGCCACCGCCAATGGGCCGATACCTACCAGCGCCACACCCGCCATAACCTCACCTTGCTCACGCTCCCAGCCCAAGCCTGGAAGTGGCGGATGCAAGGTGGGGCGGTCACACTGGCCCGTCAATTTGCAGAACGTCACCTCCAACCCGATGTGATCCTCGCCTCCGATATGATCGACCTTTCCACCTTCCGGGCACTCACACGTCACCACACCCACCATACCCCCACCGCCCTCTATTTCCACGAAAACCAGTTAACCTACCCACAAAATTACCGTCAAAACCACGGATGGCGTTACGGCTTTATCAACTACATTAGCGCCCTCGCCGCCGATGCGCTCTACTTCAACAGCCAATATCACCTCGACGTGTTTTTCGATACCTTACCCCGGATGCTCAAGCACTTTTACGACTTTAACGAACTCGACACCATCCCCCCACTGCGACAACGGGCACAGGTCTTGCCCGTCGGCCTAGACCTGCAACGCTACGATACCCATCGCCCCGCATCCCTCCAACCGAACGACGTACCGTTCCTCATCTGGAACCATCGTTGGGAGGCCGATAAAAACCCGCTGGCCTTCCTCCAGGCATTAGATACCCTGCTCGCCCAGGACAGCCCCTTCAAAGTGGCCATCCTTGGCGGCCCCCCGCAGCATTATCAATCTCAATTCGATACCATGCGAGCCAAATTGGGCGATCGCCTGGTTGCCTTCGGTCATGTCGATTTTCCGGCGTATGTACGCTTATTGTGGCAAGCCGATTACGTGATTAGCACCGCCTACCAGGAATTTTTCGGGGTAGCCATCGCCGAAGCGATCTATTGCGGGTGTATCCCCATATTACCAAACCGCCTCAACTACCCCTACCTCATCCCCCCAACCATGCGTGACGCCTGCCTCTACCCCCATGATGACGCCCTCAGCCAATGGCTACAACGCCACTTCAGCGGCGAATACACCCCAGACCGAACCGCCCTCACCAACCACATTCGGCGCTACGACTGGCAGCAAATCACCGCCCGCTACGATGACACGCTTACACATCTGGCCCGTTCGCTCGCTCCGGGTTAGGCAAAACGGTTATCGGTTGGTAGATAACCACGCCCGCCACTTCATCCTCATCCTGCATCGCAATCACCTGCTCACCATACCCAGCCCGGCCCCGCTTCACCTCCTCCGCTAGCCCGATACGCATATACTTTGGCTTCCCCTTATTCGTCAGCACGATCAACTTGTCGTCCCGATGACCAATACTCGCCGCCGCAACCCCCCGGCTTAACTCCGGTACCCGCATACTGATCACCCCCTGCCCGGCGCGTCCCTGTGTCGGGTAATCATCCACCGCTGCAATAATCGCCATCCCATCCTCGGTGATATTCCACACATACTGGCTTGCCAACACATCCGGCACAGCAAACGCGCCCACAATGCCATCATCATCGTTTTGCAGCTTCACACCCCGCACCCCGCCCGCGCTCAACCCGGTTGGGCGCACCTCATCCTCACGGAAGCGGATACCCTGCCCGGCATGTGTCACCAACATAACATCCTGCTCACCGCTAGTCGGGAAAACCCATCCCAACACATCACCCTCAGCGATATTCATCACCGAGAAAACCTTATTCGTCAACCCGGGCAGGTCAGACATCCGCACCCGCTTCACCTGGTCCGCCCGCGTCGATAAGAACAAATACCCGGTCGCGGCAGCCGTCGGTAAACTCACCGCCGCCACCACCCGATCCCCGCCATTCAGATTGCACAAATCCGCAAACGCCGCCCCCGCCTCGTGGCTGTCAACCATCGGAATCTGCTGTACCGGAATGGTGGCGACCTCGCCGCGTGTCGTGAACAAATAAAGCGCCTGTGTCGTCGTACTTTGTAGGATAAACTGTGGCGGTTCCTTATCCGTAGTCGTCACCCGTGGCGGCTCGGATGTGCGCAAGCTGCCCACCTTGCCCGTCGTCGTCACCGTCAACCAGACCTGCTCCTCCGGCACTGTAAAATCATCCGCCGTGACCTTCGCTCGCCCAATCTCATCAACAATGATTGTACGTCGCGGCTCATTATAGACCGTCTTCATCTCAATCAACTCATCGCGGATCACATCCCGCATCTGTTCCTCGCTGCGCAGTAACCCCTCTAAATACGCGATACGCTCAGTCAGCTCGGCATATTCTTCTTCAATCTTCTTACGTTCCAACGCCGCCAACCGCCGCAACTGCATATCCAAAATCGCCTGCGCCTGGATTTCTGTCACCTTTAGCTCACGCATCAAGTTATTACGGGCCGTATCCACTCGCTGCGACTTTCTGATAATCGCTATCGCCTTATCCAGATCATCCAGGGCTTTCAATAACCCCTCCAGGATATGCGCCCGTTCCCTGGCACGCGCCAGATCGTACTCACTCCGACGCCGCACAATCACCAACCGATGATCTAGATATACCTTGAGCGCCTGCTTTAAACTCAGCACCTTCGGCTGCCCATTCACCAACGCTAACATATTGATGCTAAACGTCTCTTGTAACTGCGAGTGCTTAAATAACTTACTCATAATCTGATCAGCATCCGTCCCCCGCTGGAGTTCGATCATCAGCCGTAACCCCTGCCGATCCGACTCATCGCGTAAGTCCGTAATACCCTCCAAGCGCCCATCCCGCACCAACGACGCAATACGCTCGATCAACGTCGATTTATTCGTCTGATACGGAATCTCCGTCACGATAATCTGCGACTTGCCCCGCCCGATGTCCTCAATATACACCTTCGCCCGCAGCGTGATCTTCCCGCGCCCCGTCGCATACGATGACACCAGCGTATCGTTGCCCGTCTTTAAACCGTCTTTGTGACGGTACACCAACCCGCCAGTGGGGAAGTCCGGCCCTTGGATATACCGCATCAAATCCTCGACCGTCACATCCTCCATGTGATCCCACTCATCCAACATATAAATCAGTGCGTTGCAAACCTCTACCATATTATGCGGTGGGATACTCGTAGACATCCCCACCGCGATCCCAGAAGCCCCATTAACCAACAAATTCGGGATACTCGCCGGCAGAACCGTCGGTTCTTGTAAGCTACCATCAAAGTTATCAGTGAAATTGACCGTATCCCGACCAATATCGACCAACAGTTCTTCACCCAACCGGGCCATCCGCGCCTCTGTATAACGCATCGCCGCCGCGCTGTCCCCGTCAATACTCCCGAAATTGCCCTGACCACTCACCAACACATACCGCATAGAAAAATCTTGCGCCAGCCGCACCATCGTATCGTAAACCGCCGCGTCCCCATGCGGGTGATATTTCCCCAGTACCTCCCCCACAATACGCGCACTCTTACGGTGCGGCGTATCCGACCGCAAACCCATATCGTGCATCGCGTACAAAATCCGCCGATGCACCGGCTTCAACCCATCACGCGCATCTGGCAATGCCCGCGAGACAATCACGCTCATCGCGTAATCCAGGTAGGCGTCCCGCATTTCCTGATTAATGTTTATTTTACGTACAGCGCCTATACTCATTTATCCGATTCCTCTATGTTGGTTAGTTGACCTAGCGCAAAGTGATTTCATTCTAGGGATGTCGTTTATCTCTGTCAAATAATGATAATTATATTCTAATTGTGCTACATCAGTTCTCTATTCGCTTTCCCTACGATCAGCGAATTTTTATAGCCCGCACCCCTACACTGTGATACTATGCTACCCATGACAAATTCAAGCGCAATACTCACAACTTTTGTTCTTCTTGTATTGGTGATCTTAACGGGATGCGCCCAACCAACCCCCGTTGTTATTTATGTTACGCCAACTACTGAGGTCCAAACAACCGACACTACACAACAGCCACCCTCAGCCCAAGCCCCAACCCAGGCTAATACCCAAATCCCTATCACCGAAGCCGCTACCACCGCACCAACCCAACCCGGCCCCACGGCTACCTTTATGGGGCCTATTGTGGGCGGCGACTACACTGTCCCCCCAACCAACACCCCACCCCCCACACCAACCACCACCGGCGAAGCACCGACCCC
>DAOTUA010000340.1:0-26128 GCA_034437355.1 Anaerolineae bacterium
CGCGTATCGGGAGGGCACGGCGACCCTCCCCTACGATGTCGGTGATGACAAAATGTTCGTAGCCCCCCGACAGGTTGTTCGTACACCCCACTTACCCAATTATTTTATCAAACGTCAATAGCGGCGGGAGGGAGGGGTTTAAGTGGTACATAACTGTTCCCCTTCCCCCTTTATGGGGGTAAGGGGCTAGGGGATGGGGGTATTCAGGCGAGTACCTGAGTAGTTACATTTTTTCTGGAAAAAGTGGTTGGGTGTGGGGTGAAACCCCACCAAACCTGACAGATTTTGAATTTCATATAGAACGTATAGTAGAAATAGAGTTTGTGATGCCTTCTGCCCAACCCGTGTCAGATCAAGAGACGAACCGCGCAGATGAGCGCGTGCAACAAACCAGCGCGATCCGCCAATGGCTGCAAAAGCCGGAAGCCGGGGCCGTTGCTGGGGCGGTGGTCATCTGGGTTGCGTTTGCGGTGATTGCGGGCGAGAACTTCGCTGGGGCTAAAGGTGCATCACTTTTCTTAGAGACCGCATCGGAACTTGGTATCCTGACCGTTGCCGTCACGTTGTTGATGATTTCTGGGGAATTTGATCTGTCGGTTGGGTCTACAATTGGCGCGGCGACGATGGCGACCGCTATTCTTGCGACGACTTACGCGCTGCCGCTACCGGTGGCGATGCTTGGTTCGTTGCTGATCGCGCTGACGATTGGCTTGTTAAACGGTTTGCTGGTGGTACGGACTCGGTTACCCTCTTTTATTATCACGTTGGGGGGGTTATTTGCCGTCCGGGGGGCGACTATCGCGCTGTCGCTATGGACGACGGGAACCTCTAATTTAGACGCGCTCGCGCAGAAGATCAACGGGTGGGCGTTTTGGCGTCCGCTATTTGAGTCCGCATTTATCAGCATCCCCCAGGTGAGCGAGCGTGTCTCGTTTACGGGGGAGGTAACGACTGTTACTTCATCTGTGAATTTCGATGTCTCGGTGTTGTGGTGGGTGGCGCTGATCGGGCTTGGAACGTGGGGCTTGCTCCGTACACGGTTTGGTAACTGGGTTTTCGCTATTGGCGGAGATGAGGACGCCGCCCGTAATATCGGCGTTCCGGTTGATCGGGTTAAAGTGAGCCTTTTCATGCTGACCGCTGCCGCCGCGTGGTTGATGGCGCAGGTGCAGTTATTCGGGATTCAAAGCGCATCGGCTACCCGTGGTAACCTGCAAGAACTGTATGCGATCTCGGCGGCGGTCATCGGTGGGACGTTGCTTACGGGCGGGTATGGCTCGGTGGTGGGGGGGGCGCTGGGGGCGTTAATCTATGGGATGGTGCGGCAGGGTGTGCCGGCTGCCGGGATCGACTCGGAGTTATTCCAAGTTGTTTTGGGCGTGCTGATCATTATTGCGGTGTTGGTCAATAATTTTGTTCGCAAGCAAGCACTTGGGGGCGGCTAACGATGCCTGCATCACGCCCGATGATTGAGGTTCGCAACCTGTCTAAGCATTTCGGCAATGTGATCGCGCTGCGCGATGTGAGTGTGACCGTCATGCCTGGTGAGGTGATGTGTTTGCTGGGCGATAACGGCGCGGGTAAGTCCACGCTTATCAAAATCCTTTCGGGTGTTCATCAACCGACCGCTGGCGACTATTTGGTTGAGGGCGAACCGGTCGCTTTTAATTCGCCGCGTGATGCGCTGGTTAAGGGGATCGCTACGGTCTATCAAGATTTGGCCATGGTGCCACTCATGAGCATCGCCCGCAACTTTTTTTTAGGGAGCGAACCGCAAAAGGGGTGGGGACCATTCCGGCGTTTTGATCTAAAAACGGCCAACCGTATCGCGTGTGAGGAACTGGCAAAAATGGGGATCGATATTCGCGATCCACAGCAGCCGGTTGGGACGTTATCTGGGGGTGAGCGTCAGTCTGTGGCGATTGCGCGGGCGGTTTACTTCGGCGCAAAATTGCTCATCCTGGACGAACCAACTTCGGCGTTAGGTGTCAAACAGGCCGGAACCGTGCTGCGCTACATCGCGCAGGCCCGCGCCGGTGGTATCGCGGTGATCTTCATCACCCATAACCCACATCATGCTTACCCTATTGGTGATAAGTTTACGATTCTAAAGCGGGGTAAAACGCTTGGGACGTATATCAAGAGCGAGCTTTCTCGCGAGGAAATGATCCGCATGATGTCCGGTGGCGATGAACTCGAAAAACTTGAACATGAGTTGAGTCAGTTCGACAGACCTCAACCGCCTGCCCCTGGGCTAAAATAACGCGATCCTATTTCGGAAAGGACCTTCACACATGACAGAAAAAATACTCGATTTTATTAACGGGCAGTGGACAGACGCCAACGCACAGACGCATCAGGCTGTGATGAACCCGGCGGAGGGGGCCGCCATCGCTAAGGTTGTGATGTCGCCGCGTGAGGCTGTGGCCGGGGCCGTCGAAGCGGGGCATAGCGCCTACCAAGAATGGCGGCGCACGCCGGTCACGGATCGTATTCAATATCTTTTCAGGCTCAAGATGCTGCTGGAAGATCATGTCGAGGAGATCGGGAAGATCATCACGAACGAATGTGGAAAAACCCTCAAAGAAAGCCTGGGAGAAATGCGGCGCGGCATCGAAAATGTGGAGGTGGCGTGCGGGATGCCAGCGATGATCCAGGGTTATAACAATGAAGACATCGCACGCGGGATTGATGAGCATATGTTCCGGCAGCCGTTGGGGGTGGTGACGGCCATTACTCCGTTCAACTTCCCCGGTATGATCCCACTCTGGTTTTTGCCGTATGCGGTCGCTACTGGGAATACGTTCATCCTCAAGCCGAGCGAAAAAGTCCCGATGACGACCGCTAAACTGTTTGAACTGATCGATGAAGCGGGTTTCCCACCAGGGGTGGTACAGTTGATCAACGGCGGCAAAGAAACCGTTGATGCGCTCTTGGATCATGAGTTAGTCCGGGCTGTCAGTTTTGTTGGCAGCACTCCGGTTGCGCAGTATGTGTACAGCCGTGCTACGGCCAACGGCAAACGGGCACAATGCCAGGGCGGGGCGAAAAACCCAGTGGTGATTATGCCGGATGCCGATATGGACATGGCAACCCGCATCATGGCCGATAGCGCCTTCGGGTGTGCCGGGCAGCGGTGCCTGGCGGCTTCAGTGGCGATCACGGTTGGCGGGGCGAAAGACACGTTCACCGAACAGATCGCAGATGCCGCCGCCAGTCGGAAGGTCGGCTATGGGTTGGATGAAGGCGTGCAGATGGGGCCTGTTATCACCGCGGATAGTAAAAACCGAATTGAAACGATCATCGCAGCGGGTGAGCAACAAGGCATTGATGTTTTGGTTGATGGGCGTCAGCGAACCGTTAAGGGGTATGATGATGGCTACTGGGTTTTCCCGACGGTGCTAGATGGCGTCCACCCCACCAGCAAGATTGCCCAGATCGAGATTTTCGGGCCGGTTCTTAGCTTGATGCACGCGGACACAATTGAGGAGGCCATCGCACAGGTGAACAAGCGCACTTTTGGTAACATGGCGTGTATATTTACGGCTAGCGGCGCGGTGGCACGGAAGTTCCGCTATGAAGCCGATGCCGGGAATGTCGGTATTAATATCGGCGTGGCGGCTCCGATGGCGTTTTTCCCGTTTAGCGGTTGGAACGCCAGTTTTTTTGGCGACCTGCACGCGCAGGGGCGGCACGGTGTGGAGTTTTACACCCAAACGAAAGTCGTGGTAGAACGTTGGCCGCGTGGCTGGTCCCGGCAGTTCTAAGCCAGCCGTACCACAAGTACGCTCGCACGTTGGCAAACATTATTCCTGGGCGGCACCATGTTAAGGCTCATCTTGCTAGCTGGTTGAATACAGCCAGCGTGATATGTTGCATTGACGGGATATGCACATCTGCCAGGGCGAGGATGTCATCTGACAGCGGAAAGGCTGGGCTAGGGGCGGCTATAGCGAACATGCCGGCGGCTTTCAGCGCGTGGATACCGTGCGCGGTATCCTCAATGCCAACGGCAGTTGCCGGGCGCATGTTTAAGCGCCGCAAGGCTTCCAGGTAAATATCGGGGGCTGGTTTACCGCGTTCGACGGTATCCCCATAGACGACCGTTTCAAATAGCGGTTCTAACTCGGTCTGGCGGATCACGCGCTGGATGATCGATGTTGGCGACCCACTTGCCAACCCGACCCGGTAGTGAGCCGCCGCCAGTTCGACAGCGGCTTTTGCGCCGGGCCTTAGCGGGATACGCTGTTCGTACATCGCTCGCACTCGCGTTTGCATCTGCTGGATGATGTGTTCGATGGGGTCGGTCAGTTGTAGGCGATCTCGCATGAGTGTTGCCCAGCCGGTGCTACTCTGGCCCATCGCTTGTCGTTGGTCGGCATCGGTCCAGGTGAGGCCGTGTGCGTTGGCAAAGTCGCGCCGGGCCTGTGCCCAGTAGGGTTCGCTATCTACCAGTACGCCATCCATATCGAAAATTACGGTTTCAATCGTCATGGCACGGTTTCCGTTCTCATCCAGATTTGAAGTCATCGGCCTGTAGACCATATTGTTTGAATTTGCGCCAAAGTGTTGTTCGGTTGATCCCCAGCGAAGCCGCCATATCGGTTACATTGCCCTGGTGTGCCCACCCTGCACGGATAATCGCTTCACGTTCGGCGTCTTGAAGGGAAACGACTTGCTGCGGGATGAGTGAATCTGGGCATAGGCTCTGTGGGGCACGGATATTCTCGGGTAGGTCCATAAGATGGACGGTTGGCCCGTTGGTTTGCATCACCACGCGCTCGATCACGTTTTCTAGCTCGCGCACGTTGCCGGGCCAGGGGTAGCGCCACAAGACTTCATGGACTTCTGGCTGCATGTGGTAGGTGGCCCCCGGTGTGCTGGCCCGTTGCAGGAAATAGTTAGCAAGTTGCACAATATCCTCTCGGCGTTCGCGCAGGGGGGCGACGTGTAACGTAAAGACGTTAAACAGGTAGTATAACTGCGGCAAGAACCCGCCCATCCGTGTGAGTTCGCCAATATCTTCAGCGGTGGTTGCTATAATGCGCACGTTAACGTAATTGGTGCGGTGGCCTTGCAACCGTGTGACGCTCCGGCTGTTCATTACGCTGAGTAATATCTGTTGTGCTTCTAGCGAGAGTTGTTCAATATGATCAAATAGCAGCGTGCCGCCATCGGCCAGTTCAAACTTACTGGGGCGGCCCAATTGTTGATGGTCGGCTTCTTTACCTAGTAATTCCTCTACCATAAACTCATTTGGCACCATCCCGCAGTTGACGACCACAAGCGGTTTTGTCTGGCGTGGGCCGGCATTGTGGATGGCCTGGACCAGTGTTGTTTTGCCGATGCCGTTCTCGCCATGGATGAGAACGGGCAGCGCCCCGCGTGCGGCGACTTCTGCCTGCCGGACGACCTCATTCATCTGTGCGGACTGGAACTGGAAGTTATCAAACGTCATGGAAGAAAGCGTGCTTGTCTGTTGATTAACCCACGACCGGACCTGGGATAGTGTGCGTAACATGGCAATCCCACCGACGACTTGCCGGTTGCCAGCTTTGATCACGCGGATGCTGATCAGGCAACGAACGATGCGATCAAACACACGGATCGGGTCCTCGACGTTCGATAACTCGCCTTGTTGGTCGATAACGGATCGAATGTGTTCGGAGAATTGAATTGTATCGTGAATGGACCGCCCTAGCATAGTCTGGCTGGCTAGACTAAGAATCTGGCAGGCTTTGTCGTTGATATGATCGATCACCCCTTGCGTATCCCAAGTGATCACCCCGTCTGTAACGGATTCCATGATGTAGTTCAACTGGCGTAAACGGCGATTGGCTTGTTCTAGCATCATCTCCGTTTGTAACTGAGCCGTTATCGCGCGTGCGGTTGCCATCACTAATGCGAGTTGGGTTGGGTCGGCTCGGCTCAGCAAGGTGATCAACCCAACTGCACCGATAATGGCCCCCTGGTCATCGTGGATGAGGGCTGCTGAATCAGCGTATTGATGGAAAATCTGTAAATAATGTTCTGCCCCGCGCACCTGTACAGGCATGGCATGTTGGAGGGCCAGAGCGACCGCGTTCGTGCCGATTACGGCTTCGGACCAGCGTTCGCCAACGGCTAAGCCGATTTGCTGCTCCGTTCCTGTGTGCATCAGGTCGCCTTCGATTGCTAATACTTTACCGACCGCATCTGCCAGGAATACGGCGCAGGGTTCGCCTTCCATATGCTGGTAAATATCCTCCAGGTACGGCAATGAAGCAGAAACCAGTGTTATTGGGGATGGTGCATCCGGTATTTTTGGGTGTTGATGTTGTTGTATAGTAAATAAATTTTGACAACGTACCCAAGAATCATAAATGATCGGGCGTATGTTGTGGGCGGGGGCGATAGCGACAGCATTCCGACGATACCGAAACTCCGACCAAGCATCGAACACGTCATCGTGAAAATAATGACTTTTCTGCATATGTTAGCCTGAAAAAAAACGTATTTGGTTTAAGTGTAACATCAAATGGGGGATATGTGGGGAAAGTGAACCAGGTACCCAAGCGCAGTACCCGGTTCGGAGGTGTTATGCTTCGTAGCGAATATCGACTGTTCGGCCTGTTTGGGCGGATTCTTGGACCGCATCGCAGATCACCGCGTTGCGATAGCCGTCGAGGAAGGTTGCGCCGTAAGGGGCGACCTCGGCCCCGGTAGCGATAGCCCCGAAGAAGTGGTTAAACTCGTGTACAAACGAGTGTTCCCAGCCGATCATATGGCCTTGTGGCCACCAATTTTCCCAGTAGGGATGATGCGGTTCGCTGACCAGCACGTTATGGAACCCCTGGGTTGTGTTCGGTTCTTCACCCGCCCAGAACACGTCTAACTCGTTTAAGCGTTCCAGGTTGAATCGCAGCGACCCCTTCTCGCCGTTGATCTCGATGATCTGGTGGTTTTTGTGGCCCTGGCAGAAGCGCGACGCCTCGACGGTGCCTAATGCGCCGTTTTCAAATTCCACCGTCGCTACAAAAGCATCGTCAACGTCTACTTTACCGGTGCCATCACCACTTTCTAACGGACGTTCTTCGATGAAGGTGCGCGTCATTGCGGCAAGCCGTTTCGGTTCACCGACCAGGAACCGCGCCAGGTCGAACACATGCGATCCCAGGTCGCCTAATGCGCCACTACCGGCGACGCTTTTGTCTAAGCGCCATATCTTGGGGAAATTCGGGTCCATGATAAACTCTTGCAGGTATTTACCACGGAAGTGGTAAATTTGGCCGAGTGCGCCACTTTCAATCAGCCGCCGTGCCTGGACAATTGCCGGGACAAAGCGATAGTTGAAGGCCACCATATGCTTGACGCCGGCTTTTTCAACGGCATCTAGCATGGTTTTGGCTTCTTCGGCAGTGCGGGCTAAGGGCTTCTCACAGAAAACATGCTTGCCGGCTTGGGCAGCGGCAATGGTCGGTTCGGCGTGGATGTTGTTTGGCCCACCGTTGTCGAAAACGTCGATCTCGTCGTTTTCCAGCATGTCACGCCAGTCCGTATAGTAGTTGGCATAGCCGTAACGTTTGGCAGCCTCTATAACGGCCTGCTCATTGCGCCCGGCGATCCCGACTAATTTTGGGATGGCAACGGGCGGGTACATCATATATGGGATGGTCTTAAACGCATTTGAATGAGCCTTGCCCATAAAAGCATAGCCGAGGATACCGATACCGATCTCTGGGGCGTCCCCTTCGGCACGGTTGCCGGCCTGGGTTGTGAACCCGCCACCTTGTTCTGACATATTATTTTCTCCTTATTCGTCTGCGAAGGCTGCGTCGAAGGCCACGCCGGACGCGGCGAAATCATTTTGTTTGACCCAGGCGCAGCTCTCGGTTGCGCCAAACTCGCGGTCCATACCGCTATCTTCCCACTCAATCGAAAGCGGGCCGGTGTAACCCACCCGGTTCAAGGCGCGGATCATCTCGTCAATGTTGAGGTCGCCATGGCCTGGGGATACAAAATCCCAGCCCCGGCGCGGGTCGCCAAACTGCAAGTGAGAGCCGAGGATGCTACGGGTGGTATCAAGGCGGACTTTGGAGTCTTTAACGTGAACATGGTAGATGCGATCCGGGAAGTGTTCGATAAACTTCACCGGGTCAAATAGTTGGTGGATGAAGTGGCTAGGGTCGAAGTTAAAGCCGAAGGCCGGGTGATGGTCTACGGCTTCTAGCGTGCGTTCGGCTGTGAAAATGTCGTAGGCGATCTCGGCGGGGTGCGCTTCTAGCCCCCACTTGATGCCGACCTCCTGGAAGACATCCATGATCGGTTTCCATTGGTCGCCAAAGGCTTTGTAGCCTGCGTCGATCATGTCGTCGGATGTCGGGGGGAAGCGGTAGATCATGTGCCAGATGGGGCTACCGGTAAAGCCGTTGACGATCGGTACGCCGAAAGCGGCGGCGGCCCGTGCGGTGTTCTTGACCTCCTCGGCGGCACGCGCTCGTACACCGTCGGCGTCACCATCGCCCCAGATGCGTTCTGGCAAAATGCTTTTGTGACGCTCGTCGATGATCGCATCCGAAACACACTGCCCAACGAGATGTGTACTGATAGCGTGGCAGGTTAGGCCGTGCTTCTCCAGAATATCTTTGCGCGACTGGATATAGCTATCGTCAGAAAGCGCCTTATCGACCTCAAAGTGATCGCCCCAGCAGGCTAATTCGAGGCCATCGAAACCGAACCCAGCCGCTTTTTCGGCGAGGGTTGCTAACGGTAGGTCGGCCCATTGTCCGGTAAAAAGTGTAACAGGTCTTGGCATTGTATAAATATCCTTTTCGTACTATTTCATATAAAGAGCCTAGATGTCGGTTGGCTCATTTTGTGCTGCACACACGCAAATGTAGTTTATATTGCAACGTAATGCAAAACGTTGAGCCATTTGTGCGCTACTCAAGCGCAGCCAGGACTTCGGCTGCTGTTTGCATCTGTAGCACGCGCTCGGCCAGGGCTTGCGCTTGCTGGTAGGATGCCTGACGGATGACGGCTTTCACCTGTGGGATCGAGGGGGCGCTCATGCTAAGTTCGTCTAGCCCTAGGCCCAATAGTAAGCGGGTTGCAGCGGGATTGCCAGCCATTTCGCCGCACATCCCCACCCATTTACCCTGATGATGCGCCGCATCTGTCACCTGTTGTATGGCGCGTAACACGGCTGGTTGGAATGGCGTTGCCAGCGTGTTGACCTGCGCGTTGCCTCGGTCGGCGGCCATGATGTACTGTGTCAGGTCGTTGGTGCCGATGCTGAAAAAATCGACATGCGCGGCTAGCAAATCTGCTGCTAAGACTGCGGATGGTACTTCAATCATCACGCCGACCTGCATATGTGGGTCGTAGTCGGTTCCCGCTGCTTGGAGTTCGGCCTGTACATCGTCTAACAGGGCACGGGCGGCTTGTAACTCCTCTAGCGTGCCGACCATCGGGAACATCACGCGCACCTCGCCGGCAGCACTCGCCCGGCAGATGGCCCGCAGTTGTGTGCGGGCCAACGGTTCATTACTTAGCCAGTAGCGAATCCCCCGGTGGCCTAAGAATGGGTTTTCTTCGGGGTCGATGTGAATGTAATCAATTGCTTTGTCGCCGCCTACATCTAATGTGCGGATGATGACCGGGTATCCGTGCATATTGGCAACGGCTTGCCGATACGCTTCGGTTTGTTGGGTTTCATCTGGGGCATGGGGACGCCCCATGAACAGTAACTCAGTCCGAAACAGGCCGATTCCCTCCGCGCCACGCGCAGCAAGCGTTTCTGTTTCTGCGGGGTTGCCGACATTGGCCGCGATTTCGATGGTATGTCCATCCTGCGTCGTCGCAGCCTGGCGAGCGATACGAAGTAGTGCTTGCTGTTCGGTATGGTGGGTGTCGATCTGTTTTTGAAATGATCGCACCTGGGCGGGTGTTGGGGCTGGGTATATCCAGCCGTTATCTCCGTCGATAACAATCTGTTGGTCGTGCGCAATCTGGGTGTAGCCGGCCCCTAGGCCGACGACAGCCGGAATCCCAAGGCTACGGGCAATGATGGCGGTATGGGAGGTCGCGCCGCCGTGCTGAGTGAGGATGCCGCGTACTTTTTCCGGGTTGAGTTGGGCGGTATCCGATGGGGTGAGGTCTGGTGCGGCAAGAATACAACCGGTTGGCACCTGTGGGGCGGGGGTATCGGAGGGGGTAAGCTGCCGCAGAACCCGTTTTCCTACGTCTAGCACATCGACGGCTCGCGCCTGGATATACGGGTTATCTGTATCGCGGTATTGTTGCGCCATCCGGTTAATCACTTGCCACCAAGCGGCCTCCGCGGGTTGTTGTTCGGTTTGGATGCTATCCTCAACTTGGCCTATTAATTCTTGATCTTGTAGGATCATCACATGCGCATCAAAAATGGCGGCTTCGTCTTGCCCGATGCGGCGGGCCGTTTTTGATGTGATGGCTTGTAACTGGGTGATGGCTTGTTGGATCGCCTGTTGCAAACGCTCGATCTGGGCGTGGGTATCGCTGATGGTATGTGTGGGCAGGTCCGGCAGTTGCTCATCGAGCATGAAAACCGGGCCAATTGCCAGCCCGCGTGCTGCGCTAACCCCGGCTAAGACATCGGCGGGTGTATCGGTTGGGGTGGCGGGTGGCTTTGACGTGGTCGGGATAGCCCCGTTATCCCGGTCACCGAAGTTATCATGCGCCAAATTACGGACCGCCTGTAAAACGGCGGCGGCGTCTTGGCCCTCGGCAAAAAACCCCAGAATATCGCCTTGACGTGCGTTGAGCAGCGTGACCTGATTGATATTGCCGGCGTTGGCGTAATGGTCGCCCTTCTGGATTGTCAGCAGAGCGTTGTATTTCCCGGTTAAGCCGACCAACCGCGCTGCGGGCCGGGCATGTAGGCCGAGTTTGTTCGGCACGGTGATTTCGATGTGTTGGGCATTGGCGGAGGGGGCGGTTTGGGCCGGGGGGATGGTGTTATTATTTGTTACTGCCGTGCCTAGATGTTGCTGTTTGGCACCCAGGGCAGCACCGGCGGCCTGTAGGATTTCCTGAACGGTGCTGCCGCTGGCAGCCTGGATAGCTGCCGATAACGCCCCTTCGACAAACGGCGCTTCGGATAAGTAGATATTCGCTTGTTGGGCCGGGTCTAAGAACTCCAGGGCGGTTTCGGCACTCATTAACGCGCTGCCCAGGTCCATCAAAATGATCACGCCAGCATCGCTGTAAACCTCATTGATGGCCTCGACAACACGCATCGGGTCAGTTCCGATAGGGTTTTCTGGGTCATCAATGCCGCCAGCCACAGCAACCGCAACCTGGGTGGCATCCACCATCTGCGAGATCAACTCGGTGACGCCTTCCGCTAAGCGCAAACTATGAGAAACCAGCACCAATCCGATCATGTCTGCTATCCTATGTTTTACGATGTCTGATCCGCTTTAACCACGTCGCGCAGTGTCGCGAGCAGATAGTATGATGAGGTAGCGCCGGGGTCTTGGTGGCCGATGCTGCGCTCGCCCAGGTAACTGGCCCGTCCCTTTTTGGCGATCATAGGGACGGTATCCTTCACGCCTTGCTCGGCGGCGGCCACGCCAGCTTCTAGCACAGCCTGGACGTTATCCCCGGCTTCGGTTCGTTCTCGCATAGCGTCTAAGGCGGGGATCAGCGCATCTAACATGGTTTTTTCGCCCGCTTGGGCACGCCCGCGCTGTACCAACCCTTCAACCCCAGCTGTGATCAGTTGTAGTAAGTCCTCACTGTCTAGCACTTCTTTCGACTGTAGCGCACCACCGGCCCGCATGAAAAAGGTTCCGTAAAGGGGGCCACTGGCACCCCCTACGCTAGAGATCAAGGCCATGCCGCTGGTTTTTAAGATGTTGCCGATGTCGGTATCTGCCACAGATGGCAACTTCTCGACTACTTTTTTGAACCCCCGCGACATATTAATGCCGTGGTCGGCATCGCCGATGGGTGAATCTAAGTCGGTTAGATGTGCTTTTTTATCCTGCAACACGTCCGCGCTCTGCTCTAGCCAATCCAGTATATGCTGCCTGGTGATCATCACGGTTACACTCCCCAACGTAGGGCTGGTGTGTTCACGGGCGCATCCCAGAATTTGAGGATTTCGTCGTCGGCTTTTACCAGTGTGATTGAGAAGCCTTGCATTTCCAATGAGGTGATATATGGGCCGATCAAATGCCGGGCGATAGTGATCTCGCGCTCGTCACACATCGCTTTGAGCTTGCGATAGACGGTGTATAACTCCGATAAGGGCGTGCCCCCCATGCTGTTGACCAGGGCGATGACTTGATCGCCGTTGGCGAAGGGTGCATCGTTGATTTCGCGTTCGATCCAGGTGCCGTTCTCCCGGTCCCACTCACGGACGCTGCGGCTGTAGGTGGGATCATCCAGGATACCGCTAACCAATGTCTGTGTGATCTCGTCGGCTGGGCGTAACGCCTCGCGGTATTGGCCCGGTTCGCCGTGAATCCCTATGCCAATCTCAACCTCGTTGTCGCTTAGGTCAAAGGTTGGCTTGCCGGCGGCTGGTACAACACAGGATGTCAGGGCCATGCCCATCGACCGCCCGTAACTGTTTACCTTTCGCGCCAGGTCTGCGCATCGATCGAGATCATAACCGGCTTCGGCGGCGGCCCCGACGACTTTTTCCATTATGACGGTCGTACCGACACCGCGCCGACCGGCTGTAAACAAACTATCTTTGACGGCGACATCATCATCAACCAGAATACTTTGTACCGGGATGCCTTCGGCATGGACCATCTCGGCGGCTGTTTCAAAGTTGAGAACATCGCCGGTATAGTTCTTCACCAGGAACAAAACGCCGGCGTCACCTGCCGCAGCTTTGGCCGCCTCGTACATCTGGTCCGGTGTGGGGGAGGTAAAGACCTCGCCGGGGCAAGCGGCGGCCAACATCCCCGGCCCGACAAACCCGCCGTGTAGCGGTTCGTGCCCACTGCCCCCACCGGAGATAACAGCGACTTTATCGGTTAATGGGGCATCTGCGCGGACAATGAACTTAGGGTCCAGTGAAATTTTTAGTTCTGGGTGGGCCAGCGCCATCCCCTGTAGTTGTTCGATAATCACATCATCAATATCGTTAACAATCTTTTTCATCAATCATCCCCTCAAATTTATGTTCGACTAAGATTCATGAACGGCGGTTAACTGTGCGTCTAGCAGGCTGCCGTCTTCCGCAAATAAGCTGATCTGATCTGGTGGGCAGTGGATGTGGACCGTTTCCCCGGCTTGCGGGATGTCGATATGATCCACTTTTGCTTTTAAGATCGCATCGCCCACAACCATGGTGACGAGCTGCTGCCCGCCAACTACAATCGCGGTACGGATGACCTGTGCTTCGACTGAGGTTGGGGTTTGCGGCCCTAATCGCACACGCTCCGGGCGGATACCGACAACAACTTCACGATCCCCATTTAGCCCGTCGGCAACAACGGGCTGCCTAAATAACGGGGTGGTCAGCAACGCCTTACCATCATCATGTAATACTTGGTGTTTGACAAAGTTCATGCCGGGGTTGCCCAAGAACCATCCCCCGAAGCGATTGTTGGGGTTGTTGTATAGCTCGCGTGGGGGGCCAAGTTGGATGATCTTGCCGTTGCTCATCAGCGCGATCTCGTCTGCGAGGGTCATCGCCTCGGTTTGATCGTGCGTGACGTAAATGATGGTTTGTGAGTGTTGCTTGACGAGCCGCTTGAGTGCCCGTTTAAGTTGTACTTTGGCCTCAATATCCACATTTGTGATCGGTTCGTCAAACAGAATGATCTGTGGTTGGCGTGCAACTGCGCGTGCTACCGCTGCTTTTTGCCGGGTGGCGTTATCCAATTTGGTGACATCCGCGTGGGCATAGTCTTGTAGAGCTAAAGAGGATAACACGTCATCGACGCGGCGTTGGCGTTCCTGTTTAGAGATACCGCGCTCGCTCATCAGCGGGAGTTCGACACTACGGTATAAGGTGGTCCCCCGATAAACGACCGGGTACTGAAAGACCATCCCGATATTGCGTTGGCTGGGGGTCATGTCCGTAACGCGCTGGTCACCGAAGTATATTTCGCCGGATGTGGGTTCTTGCAGGCCGGCGAGCATCCGCATGAGTGTTGTCTTGCCAGACCCACTCGGCCCAAGCAGACACGTTACGGACTCTGACGGGAAGGTGGTTGAGATGTTATCAACGGCCAGCACGGTTCCGAAGTCGCACGTTAGGTTTTCTATTCGTATTTCGGTTGCCATTTAACTTACTCCTTTGCCGATCAGCTGATTGGAGTGTGCCGCATACACTCGGAAGTATTCGGGGTGAATACCAATTTCTGCTGGGCCTTCGGTTGGTTCTGTTTGGCTGTGTGCGTGGACAGTTTCGATCTCGATCCCGGCGGCTTCCAGATAGATGTGTAGCTCGCCGCCTAAATCCTCAACCAGCGTGATCTCGGCGGGGGTTGTCATCAAGTTATCGGTTTGTTGCGGGTTGATCTGAATGTGCTGAGGCCGGATCGCGACGCGCACATCGGTACCTGATGGGGCTTCGGTTAGTATCTGCATGGGGAACGAAAATAATTCGGTTTGGCATTGGTCCCCGGTGGTGTTAAGTTGCCCGTCGATCATGTTGGTTTTTGGGAAACCGAGTAGCTCGGCGGTGCGGGCGTGGGCTGGATCGTAGTAGAGTTGATCTAGTGGCCCGGTCTCGACAATCTGGCCGGCGTCGAAGATATGCACATCTTCGGCTAGCATGAGGGCTTCTAGTGGGTCGGAGGTTGTGTAGATGAATGTCGCGGCTAAATCCTCTTTCATTTCGCGCAGGTCATCAAACAGGCGCTCACGTAGTTTGAAGTCGAGGCCGGTGAGGGGGTCATCCAGGATAAAAATTTTGGTGTTCTTGACGATCCCGCGTGCGATAGCCACCCGTTGCTTCTCGCCGCCACTGCATTGATCTGGCCTTTTCTTGAGTAGGTGGGCGATCTGGAGTTGTTCGGCGGTGCGCTCGACAATGGGGGTATAGTCGGTCGGTTTGACGCCCATTAGTTTAAGTGGGTAAGCGATATTATCGAACACGCTTTGATGTGGATATAGCGCGAATGACTGTGGGACATAACCGATATTGCGATCGCCGGGTGAAGCGGTGGTCATGTCTTCCCCGCGTAGGCGAATTTCGCCCTGATCCGGTTTTTCTAAGCCGGTGATCAAGCGTAACAAGGTCGATTTACCGCCGCCAGGTGCGCCAAAAATCACGGAAAACGATTTATCCCGGATTTTCAGGTCCATATCCTGGGCGATTGTAATATTGCGGAATTGTTTGCTGATATTTTGAAACTCAACAGCATACATCAGTATCGTTCCTTCGCTAACCGAGATTAATCAAGTAGGGGACCAGCCAGATTGCAAAAGCTACCACCGCCGCGATAATCACGAGGCCAAGCGCCAAGCCAAGCATCGAATTTTTGAAGTTTGCTCTCGGTGGAATGTTGCCGAAAGGCACCTGGATGAGTGTTAGGATGATGAGGGCCAGAACCCCCACTTCATAAATATCTCGGTCAATAGTCTGTGCGATCAACAAGAATGTTGCTGTCAGCATCACAATCAGCGTGATCTGAACGGTGGAGGCAAAGGCCCATCCGCGCCGTAAGCCGAACTGAAGTGATTCGGCCAGGACAAAGCCCAGAAATATCCAAGACCAGACGGTGTAAATGTCATCTAGCTCGAAATCGACTTCTTCGCCTTCGGCGGCAGCTTCCGCAACCGCCGCCGAATAACCGGACCAGTAGGCCACCCCAAAGGCGAGCAGTGCCAGGCCGATAACAACTAACTGCACGACCCAACCTGGTATATTTTTCAGGAAAGGGGCCGGTGCTTGCTGTGCTTGTAAAGTCATCTCTGCCATGGCTATACCTCCCCGCGCACGGTGCCAAAGGTCATCCCAACGAGTAGGAACCGTTGGAAGAACAGAATGGCGAGAATGGGGATGATCATATAGGCGGTAGACATAGACGCAACGAAGGTCCAATCGATGCCGCCATCGGAGTACAGGTCAGTAGAGAATGCGACCGGAATGGTGGTGGTATCGCGGCCACCGAGGATCAGGCTGAACAAGAACTCGTTCCAGACGAAAATCAGGTTAAAGATGAAAGACGCCACTAACCCTGGCCCGACCTGTGGCAAGATCACCCGTGTGATCACATGCAACCGAGAGCCACCATTGACCAGCGCCGTTTCATCGAAGCGTGGCGAAACACCGTCGATGAACCCTTTGAGTATCCAAACCGAGAAGGGGATGCTGAACATGGCATAAAACATGATCATGCCGAAGTAGGTGTCTTTCCATTGCAAGGCGGCATACATCAACGACACCGGGATCACCACTGCCACCGACGGGACCATACGGATCGACAGTAACAAGAACATGATAAAGTTGGTGCCGGGCGGGTTATAGCGCGAGAAGGCATAAGCGGCGAGGAACGAAACCGCTATGGCAATGAACACTGCCGAGCCGGACATAATGATGCTATTGACGAAATAGCGCACGACGTTTTGGCGCTGGGTCAATTCGATAAAGTTTTCCAGCGTTGGGACATAGACAAACTGTGGCGGGATTGCGAGAATACCGTCGGTTGTCTTGAAAGCTGCCATCATAATCCATAGCACGGGGCTGAAGAAAATGAGAGCAACTAACCACAATAACGCATGATAAGCGTGTTTGCGCCACCCTTTTGTTCGGGTCATGTGACAACCTCCTGGTTTTGACTGTTCAGGTTGAGGATATACAGGAAAATAGATGTAAAGGCGATAGCTGTCAGCAGTAGGATGATAGCCAAGGCGGATGACCAACCCATCTCTAGGGCATCAAAAGCCTTTTTACGGAGCGTGATCGCGATCAACTCGGTGGAGCTACCGGGAACGGCCATCAGGTATACAAGGTCTAGCGTTTTGAAGGATTCAATTGTGCGTAACAGGATGCCGAGCATCAAAATGAACTTACCGTGTGGCAAGATGATGTAGCGCAGGCGGTCAAACCAGGGTAATCGGTCAATTTCTGCCGCTTCGATCTCGGCTTTGGGAACGGACCCAAGCGCGGCTAACGTGATCAGGATCATGAACGGCGTCCACATCCAAATATCGACAAACAGCACCGACCAGAACGCGATACTTGTATCTTGCAAAAATTGAATCTCCGTACCAAAGGCCGATTTGGTAAACCAGTTGACAATTCCAAAAGTTGGCTCGTAGATTAGCCGGAAGAACAGGCCCGCCGCCACGGGGGTAATGATCATGGGCGTGAAGAGTAACGTCAGGGCGATGCGTCTGCCGGGCATATCCTTACTACCCCAGAACAAGTACCCCAGCAACATACCGAGAACGGTTTCGATGCCGACGGTCCAGACAACCCAGGTAAAGGTGCGCCCTAACCCGCGCCACACGCCACGATCTGTGAAAATATCAACGTAATTTTTGAACTCGATAAATTGTAAGTTTGGTAGGCTAAGCTGATACTTGTAAAAACTGAGCCCGATCATCCACAAAACGGGGATAACATTCCATATCAAGAAGAACAAAAGGACCGGTGTGATAAGAACCACGGGCGCTATGCGGGCATCGTCTAGCAAATGTGATAAACGTGCTAAAAAGGACCGGGTGGAACTGGTTTGCGGCATAGCGCGGCTCATCGGAGCCGAATCTGTTGAATCTGCTTGCATCATCTATACCTTCTGGCTCGCATTAATTTGGGGAATGCGGCTTACAGGTGGGGCAACCACCTGCAAACCGCACTAGATTACCGAAGCCTATATCTAGCGTGGCTCGGCGTCGTCGCAGATGTCCTCTGGTGGCTCGACTTCGGTACGCCCATTGTCGAACAGGATTGCTTGCTGTTCACAGGCGACATAGGTCAGCACGGCCAAGGGATCATCGTATTCACCAGCAGCAAAGGCGGTGAACTCTTCTTGCTGGAGTGCCAGCATTTCGGAGTAGTTCGGCTCGTGCCAGAAGTCACGGGCGCGTTCTACGTCCATCATGTATTTGTAGGCACGGTGCCACGGGTTGATCTCATCGAATGCCGGGTCGTTGACGGTGCTTGCCACAGTCGGCAGGCCGCCACGATTGGCGAATTCGAGTTGTGTTTCTGGCAGGTACCACCAGTTGAGGAAATCGACGGCAACGCGCATTTGTTCCGGTGTGTTGAATGAATTTAACACCCACGGCTGGCCACCCATCGAGTAAACCCGGCTGAGTTCACCATCGGGGCCTTCAAATGCTGGCGGCGGGACGATCATAACCTGATCTTCATCCAGCCCTTCGGTCATAGAAGCACCGACAGCAGCCCATTGGAGTGATGTTGCGGCAACGCCCTGTGTGAAAGCGTCAACATTTTCGGCAATACCCATGTTTAGCGCACCCGGTGGGGTGTAGTTCAACATGCGGCGGTTCCACTCTAGCGCCTCGGCGTTTACTTCGGTATTGAGCGTGCCAACCATGGTGCGCTCGGCCTCGTTCCAGTGTTCGCCGCCACGGGACCACATGAAGGGGTAAAGCTGCATCGAATAGAAGTCGTACACGACGGAGTGCTGCATCGCCACGCCGTATTGGTTTTCGTCGGGGCGGGTGAAGAACTCGGCAATGACCTCGAATTGATCCATGGTCAGGGCTTCCCACTCCTCGAAGGTGGAGGGAATCGCGAAGCCGTTGGCATCCTCGAAGGCGGCCATCTCATCGGGATCGTTTACAATGTCGGTGCGGACATACAACACCTGCACGTCACCTTCTTGCGGCAAGCCCCAGATTTCATCGGAGCCGTCCGGGAAAACCTGGTAGGTGGTGCGGGCTACGTCGCTGTAGAGTTCCAGGTCAAGGCTCGGCTGCGGGTCGATGTCCATCTCCGGGATGCCATTTGCGATTAGCTCGTCCATATCAACGATCCAGCCGGGGGTTGCTAGGGCACCTAACCACTGGCTGTCGCTGATGATGATGTTGAATTCATCGGAACCGGTCGCCAGGGAAGCGGCTGCACGTTGGAACAACGACTCAAACGGGGATTCGGTAAAGGTGAAGCTCACCTCGTAACCATAATTTTCCACGGCGTAATCGACAAAAATATCGTTCGCCATTTCCGCACCCAGGCTGCTCGGCAACCAACCGCCGATACCCAGGATCGACATCTCAATCGACTGGCCAGCCAGCGGATGCTCATCTTGACCGGCGACAGGGGCTACGGACAGCACAAAAGCCATCACCAGCACTAGACCGATAACAAAAGACTTGGGTAATTTGTTCATAAAATATCCTCATTCATCAAAATAGTTTTTTTCTGTTGGAAAGCACTATAGCTTACCACTTTTATATTATTCACTTTTTCCGATGAAATGTACAACAAGACGACACTTATGTTGCAAATCGCAACATAAAGATTTCAAAGTGTTGCAAAATAAAACATGGTTTGTGTTTCTATGAGCGATGAATAAGTTTAATATGATCGATAATAACCCGAAAATTATTTTATTAATGGTTAATCATGGATTCAATTATTGGCAAAGTAAATTGAAATTTGATATAACCTGAACCAGAATACCGTAAAAGTCGCCAAGGGAATCAGACGATGAAACTTGCTATAGGCTGTGATAGTGCTGGGGCCCCGTTGCTCAAGGTTGTACGCGAGGTGTTACAGAATCGCGGGATAGAATTTGAAGATTATGGCGTACCGGAGGACTCCGACGAAATTTACCCCAATGTTGCCAAAACAGTGGCAGAACGGGTTTCATCCGGTGATGTGGACCGTGGGGTGCTTATCTGCGGTACGGGTATTGGCATGTGCATTACGGCTAACAAAGTACCGGGGGTAAGGGCGGCCCTGTGCCACGATACCTACTCGGCAGAACGCGCCCAACTCAGCAATAACGCGCAAGTCCTTACGATGGGCGCACGGGTGATCGGCCCGGTGCTGGGTGAGAAAATTGTCGAGACCTGGCTGGATAATCAGTATGTAGACAACGAGCGATCCGGCAGCAAAGTTCGTCGCATGATCGAGATAGATGACGAACTGCGCGGCGTAGGCCAGTCCTGATAATCGTGATGGGGCGGTTTTACTTCGGTACCAACTTAAAAATGCACCAGACCGCACAGCAAAGTTATGAGTTTGTGCAGTATATTCGTCAGCACGCCGATCAACCAGAAGATGTGCAACTGTTTGTGATCCCGCCTTACACGTCGCTTGCTACCTTAACGGCAGCGGATAATATCTGGCTGGGGGCACAGAACATGCACGCTGCCGATGCGGGCGAATTTACGGGCGAAATTTCGCCCGTCATGCTCAAAGCGTTGGGGGTGCAACTGGTTTTACTCGGTCATGCCGAACGCCGCCAACACTTCGGAGAGACAGACGCCAAGCTTAACCGCAAGGTAAAAGCGGCCCTATCGCATCGACTGCGGGTGCTACTGTGCGTCGGAGAAAGCGCGGAGGATAAGTATTACGGTGTCGGGCAAGAAACTATCGCACGTCAGCTAAAAATTGCGCTACACGGTGTGTCATCCACCAAAAATTTACTGATTGCCTATGAACCGGTGTGGTCTATTGGGGAGGGCGGCCAACCGGCCACGGTTGATGAGGTAGAGCTGAGCCTATCGCAAATTCATCAGACGATTGCTGAACAATTCGGCGCGGGGGTTGTCCCTGTTGTGTATGGTGGGAGCGTCAACGTAGATAACTGTGCTGGCTATGCCCGACTCCCCTTGTTGGATGGCTTGTTTGTGGGGCGGGCGGCGCGTACCGCAGCCGGGTTTGTCCGGGTGTTGCAAACAACGCTGGCGGCCCGCCCGATAAGATAACTTTTTTTTAGAAAGGAACTGTTTTTATGACACGAATTTGGAATAATGCGGAGAACTTCCGCGAGGAAATGATCGATGGCTTCACGGCGGCTTATGCGCGTCATGTCCAACGCATCCCGGATGCCTCCGGCGTGATGGTCGCCGGTGGCCCAGAATCCGGCAAAGTCTCGGTATTAATCGGTGGTGGGAGTGGTCACTACCCGGCCTTTTGTGGGATGGTCGGCAACGGTTTTGCAACCGGGGCGGTGATCGGTGACATTTTCACGAGCCCATCCGGTGAGCAGGTGTATCGGTGTACGAAGGCGCTTGATACCGGCGCAGGCGTCGTCTATTCCTACGGGAATTACAGCGGCGACGTGATGAATTTCGATATGGCCGAGATGCGAGCCGAGGCAGAAGGGGTTGACGTGCGACAGGTCGTTGTGACAGATGATGTCGCGTCCTCCGATACGATAGAAGAACGGCGGGGCGTTGCCGGTGACTTTCATGTTTTCAAAGCGTTGAGCGCGAGCGCGTGGCGCGGTGATGATCTTGATACGGTCGAAGCGATGGGGCGCAAGGCGAACGCGATGACACGTTCATTCGGGATTGCGTTTGGGGGTTGCACGCTGCCGGGGAAAACCGAACCGATGTTTACCGTCGCCCCCCAGCAAATGGAAGTTGGTATGGGGATTCACGGCGAACCCGGTATCCAGACCACCGAGTTGATCCCGGCCAGTGAGCTGGCAAAATTGATGGTGGATAAGCTGCTGGCGAATCCCCCAGACGGGGCCGGTGATGAAGTCACGGTGATGGTCAATGGGCTAGGGGCCACACACTATGAAGAGATGTTCGTCTACTATGGGGCGGCTAGCAAGTTGTTACAAGATGCCGGGTTGCGCATCCATGCGCCGCTTGTGGGCGAGTTTGCGACCTCGCTCGATATGGAAGGCTTTTCGCTCACGTTGATGTGGCTGGATGACGATCTGAAAGCCCTGTACGATGCGCCCTGCCAAAGTCCCGCGTTCACAAAGGTATAACCCACAATGACAGAAACTTCTGATACTGCTAACGTTGCCGGGCAATGCCTGGATGCGATGCTGGCGATTATTCAAGCACAGGAAGAAGAACTGCATAAGCTGGATGCTGTGGCGGGGGATGGTGATCACGGTGCGGGGATGGTGCGCGGGTTGAAAGCCGCTGTTGCGGTCCCTTACCAGGGCACGGCGGGGGATGTGCTGTCTGCGGCGGGGAGCGCGTTTTCAAACGCGGCTGGGGGCGCATCCGGTGCGCTGGTTGGCATGTTCTTGCTGACGATTGGCAACGGGCTGAAAACTGACCAGCCAGAAGCCGCTACTGTTCATACGGCGCTGGCAAACGGGCTAGCGGTGATGAAAAAACTTGGTAAGTCTGATGTGGGCGATAAGACCATGATCGACACACTCGATCCGTTCATTGTGGCGTTTGGTGAAGCGGCCACAAACGGACAATCTATACCGGAAGCGTGGTCGGTGGCGTTACCTGCTGCCGCCGAGGGCCGCGACTCGACCATCAATATGATCGCCAAGAAAGGACGGTCCGCCGTTTTAAAGGAAAAAAGCCAGGGCACCGCGGACCCCGGCGCGACATCTATGTATTACATGCTGCAAGCCGTTAGCGAAATATTGGCAACAAACTGTATCCGATAGCAAGACGTTTTTATATTTAAGAAAGGGTTACGAAAAATGGCTACAATTTTGACGGCAGGTGTTCACATCTTGGATGTGCTGGGGCGGCATGTCGAGGGCATCCCCCCAGGCCAGAACATCGACATTATTGATGAAATTCGGTTAACGGTAGCCGGTACCGCCGCTGGGACGGCGGTTGACCTGGCCAAGCTAGGCGCGAATGTCGTGACGATGGGCGCGATTGGCAAAGATGAACCAGGCAACTTTATTGTCGATACGATGCACCGCTACGGGATCAATACGGATCATCTGGTTCGTAAAGACGGGGTGCAGACATCATGCACCATGTTACCCATCCGCCCAAACGGGGAACGCCCGGCCCTGCATGTATTAGGGACAAATGCTGAATTTTCGTTGGATGACATCAACTGGGACGCTGTCAAAGCGGCGGATTATCTGCATTTTGGGGGGACATATTTACTGCCCAAGCTGGATGGCGAACCGATGGCGCAAGTTCTCAAATTTGCTAAAGAAAATGATACGGTTACCTCCGTAGATATTCTGGCTGTTCCGCATGATGACATGATGGCGGTGATTGAGCCATCCCTGCCTTATATCGACTACTTCCTACCGGGGATAGAAGAAGCCGCTATGATCGCGGGAGTCGATGAGGAAAAAACCGAAGATGTTATCAATTTCTTCCTGGATAAAGGCTTACGGTACGCCGTATTCACGATGGGGTCACGGGGGAGTGTGATTGCCTCTAAAGAATTGGGTGAGTGGATACGCATCCCGGCGTTTGAAGTGCCAGTGGTAGATTCTACTGGCTGCGGCGACGCCTACTGTGCCGGCTTCTTGGTGGGGTTGAGCAAGGGCTGGGACCTGGCGCAGTGTGGGCTATTCGGCGCGGCAGCATCCGCGCTGGTAATCACCGGATTGGGGTCCGATGCGGGTATTGTGGATTTTGACGCTACAATGACGTTTATGAACGAAACTAAAAAGTTACCGTTATCTGAGTAGAAACGTATTGGGCAAGGCGTCGCAACCATCCCTTGCGGTGGTTCATTACATGGCACCGTTCCGAGTCGGTTTATGTTGCACGCCAGGCAGGACATAGTAAATCGCTTTTGTCTCTTGGTTTTTCCGTTTAGTTATTCGGGCGAAAATCCGTGCAAAACAGACGGTTTTTGAATTTCACTCGAATTATATGGCCATCAGTGGAATATTAAAGCTCATTTATTGTAGAATGTAGAAAGTTATATACGGTTTGCGAAACATAGGACAAAACATGATGAGCAATGGGCGTATTCTGGTTGTCGAAGATAACAAAGATAACATGACCCTGATTTCTGACGTGCTATACTCCCTTAACTACGATGTGATACAAGCTGAGGACGGTGAAGAGGGTATCACCCTGACACAGCGCGAACAGCCAGACCTTATTCTGATGGATTTGTCGCTCCCCCGTATGGATGGTTGGACGGCGACAGGCAACATTAAAGCAAACCCGGAGCTACAACATATTCCGATTATTGCACTAACAGCCCATGCGATGGTCGGGGATCGAGAGCGAGCCTTGGATGCTGGCTGTGACGACTATGTTTCTAAACCGATCAATTTAAAAGAACTAGCCAGAAAACTGGCGCAATATTTAGGATAGCAGTTCAATACCATAAACTCGTGCTTGACATCAAGCGAGGTGGTATCTAGAATTGCTTATATTAAATGTCCCCATCGTCTAGCGGTCTAGGACGTCGCCCTTTCAAGGCGAAAACACGGGTTCGAGTCCCGTTGGGGGCATATGATGTTGCAAACTAGAATTGTTTGCAACATTTTTTGTTTCTGTATCAAGTGGCTCGAAAAACGACGCCCGAACCTTCAAAAACTCCTCTGCCCACGGCCTCAACTGAATATCAACAATTCGCTCTCTATCCAAATCATAGATGATATGTGTAAATAGATTTCGCACCATCCCCTGACGGTCTTCATCATCTGCCATATCCCAAAGCCTACGCATCGTTTCAATAGCATCCATACAGAGGCTGAATTCAAGAGAAACTTTTTCGGCTTCGGTGGTTTGAGCTTCCCAATAAGCAATTTCACGTTCGTTTTTGTCGATACGTTCTTTATACTCATCTACATCTATATATCCATCACCAAATAACTGTATTGCTGCATTGATGCGGCGCTTGCACAGTGTAATGGCTTCTTCTTTCTCTTTCTCTGGGTCCTTGGACTTGTTTTCGATGATGGCTTTCTCTGTTTGGAGAGCGAGTTGGGTCATATCCTGGATCATCGATTCATCGACATACATCAAGTCAATCATTCGCTTGAAAGCGGTCTCTACGGTATCTGCTAACACAGAACGTGCTTCACTGCCGCACTTAATCCCGTGCTTATGACGATAACGGCGGTTGCCATTCATGGTGACACCGTTCAGTGGGCTGCGGAGTTTAGGGTTATTCTGTTCATGGGCAATCTTCTCACAATGGGCACAATACGTAATGCGGGACAAGGGATAATGGCGAGTTTTTTGCTTCTTGCCACGATCTAGGGGTTTGACACTGCGTTCTTGCCTCACTCGAGCGACGGCACGTAATAATTCTATGTCAAAGACGGCGCGTTCTCTTTTGAATGGTATTTCTTCAGGATTCATTTGTTGATACCCGCCGTAATCTTTGGCTCGACGATTGGTGATTAGTCCGCCATAAACAGCCCAGGAGGCAATAATACGCCGAACGTCGTTGCCATTGAATGGGCGTGGGTTTCCGTCTCGGTCACGAAATGCCCAACCTTCGCTTTGCATCTGATATGCTAATTTGGTTATGCCAATGTTACCTTCCGAATACACGGTGAGTACATGCTTGGCGGCTTCATAATAACCTTTCCAGATAGCTCCTTCTTCTGGAGTTTCTGTATTTTTCTCGCCTGACGCAAAAGTCCCGTCAGACATTAACCAGGCTCCTTCTTTTATGGGAATGAGGTATCCATTCTCGTTCCGAGTCGTTCCAAACGGAGGTAAGCCTACGGTTTTTCCCTGATTTTTACGGTATACGATGCTATCTTTTGCGCGTTGAGAGATGTCCTCAGCATAGTATTCGTCAAACATAGCCGTAAACTGTACAAAAATACGCCCTAATGGCGTAGACGTATCGACTTCACGGCCAGGCACACACAATGCAAGTGTCACATCGTACTTATCTAATCGGTCTAGTAAATCTCCCACTCGCCATCCTTTGCGATGAAGTCGTGCTAGGTCGTTAGCAACTAAGGCGGTTATATCGGGGTCTGATAGACGCTCTTGTAATTTCAGCCATCCCGGACGGTTCTTAACAGATCGTCCTGATTTATGTCCATCTGTATCTTCATACCATTCTGGTATCCAATCGTGTCGTTTACACATAGCCTGAATGTTGGCACGTTGGCGGTCTGGACTATTGTTATCATCACCGGTCCGGGTTACAGACTGGCGAATATAACACAGTGCGACTCTGGGTTCAGTCTGAGCTTATGTTCCGCAGTTGTTGTTCAAGTAGTGAAAAACCGTAAACTACTCTGATTTTTGTCGCCAATAGGCAGCAGATTTCATAAGGCACGTTATGTATATCGTAATGAAAAGAAATAAAGTCAAGCATTCC
>DAOTUA010000341.1:0-10720 GCA_034437355.1 Anaerolineae bacterium
CGCGTATCGGGAGGGCACGGCGACCCTCCCCTACGATGTCGGTGATGACAAAATGTTCGTAGCCCCCCGACAGGTTGTTCGTACACCCCACTTACCCAATTATTTTATCAAACGTCAATAGCGGCGGGAAGAAGGGGTCGTCTTAAGCACCTTCGGCCATGTTCATCCTACCTTAATCGGGGTGTGTTCAAGCGAAGGAACTCAGTTGTAACAATTATTTCTTGTGAAAAATTTCCGATTTTCACAGTTAAAGTTTTGGTCAAGTTTTTGCAAAAGCTCTACGGGATAAGGGCAGGGCTTTTACATTAACGGCGAACCCGGCTGATTAGCAAACGTGGTACGCGGCGGGCTTCATCCAACCGAAGCAGGAAGGCGACCCCAAAGAACACCCCACCACCGGCTACCCCCGCCAACATCAGATGCACGAACGCCGGGTAGGATGCCAGCCACGGGTTTAAGGCCCATAACACCAGCCCCATCACCAACGAGGCCAGCGCGGTTCGGGCGGTTGCACTGATGACGAGCGCGTCTTTCAGGCCGTGGATGCGACGGCTCATCAACCACCATAGCAAGCCGCCCTCAACTAAGGTTGTGATCGCATTGGCGAGCGCCAACCCCGCAAACGGACCCCGTGCCAGGTTACCCGGCTCCCCCATAAACTGGATGAACAGCAAGCTAAGCAGGATATTCGATACCATCGCACCAACCCCAATGCTAACCGGCGTCCACGTATCCGATAGCGCGTAAAACGCCCGTGATAGCACTTCTAACAGCGCGTGCCCGGCAATACCTATCGAGAAAAACGCCAGCGCCCAGGCGGTGGCGGCGGTCGCTTGTTGGCCCCACGCGCCGCGCTCTGCAATGAGCGCGATCAACGGCTCCCCCACCAGGATTAACGCCACTGTCGCGGGGAGCGCGAGAAACAGCACGCTGCGCAAGGCGGTTGCCAGTCGATCACGAAAGCCGTTGATGTCGTTTTCGGCAGCGAGGGCCGATAGCGACGGAAACAGCGCGGTGCCGACGCTCTGCGCGATGACACCGAGCGCAAAGAACATCAGTGTCCAGGCGATGGTTAAGGCGGTGGTGCTGCCAGCCACCATTGGTGTAGACAGGGCGACATTGACAATAAAGTTAATTTGCACGACGGCTAACCCCAACACACGCGGCCCCATCAGCCGCAAGACTTCGCCAACGCCATCGGTACGCAAGCGTGGGTTGATCCGCAACCGCGAGTTGATCCCGCGTAGGCCGGGCAGTTGCACACCGAGGTGCAGTAGCGCCCCTAAGACCGTCCCCAGCGCCAGCCCGTAGATGTTCGGCCCGCCATTGAGAGGGGGCAGCAGGGGCGTAATCAGCACCGCCCCGACGATCTGGCCGACGTTGTATAGGCTGATGGCAATGGCCGGGAGCCGGAACAACTGATGCGCGTTCAGCACGCCCATAATCAACCCACTGATGCTAAAAATGAACGGTGTAAGTAACATGATACGCATCAGGTTGACGGTAAGGCCCTGGATGGCCGGGTCGTTGACGTAGTACGGCACAAAAAATGGGGCCGCCACGAACGCGATCAGCGATAAGCCCGCCGCCGCCCCCGCCGAAAGCGTCATGGTGGCGCTAGCAAGTCTCCAGGCGTGGGGAGCGTCGGCGGGATCGGTCAGATAGCGGCTGAACACCGGGATAAACGCGCTCCCTAGTGCGCCGCCGGCCACCAGCACAAACAACACTTCCGGGATACGTTGCGCCGCGACAAACGCATCTAAGACGTTACTCGCGCCGAAGATCGACGCATAGGCCGACGTGCGCACCAGCCCCAAGACGCCACTCGCCAGGAACCCAAACAGCACCACCAGGGCAGCACGGGCGATCTGGTGACTGGTTAAAGCGCGGCTGTTGGATGGGGTGGCCATGTGTGGGGGCTACAGCCCGAACGTTTGACGCTCGTCGGCGGTCATCGTCATCCCCATGACGTGATACCCGGCGTCAACGTGGATGACCTCACCAGTAACGGCGCTGCTGAGGTCGCTTGCCAGCCAGACCGCCGTCTGTCCGACCTCGGTTTGGTCCACCAGGCGGCGCATAGGGGCGGCTTCTTCGGCATAGCGCAGCATGGCCCGAAAGCCGGGGATGCCCGCCGCTGCCAGCGTTTTGATCGGCCCGGCGCTAATGGCGTTGACCCGGATATTCTTCTCGCCCAGGTCCGCAGCGAGATACTGCGTAATCGTTTCTAGGGCGGCCTTGGCGATAGCCATCGCGTTGTAACGCGGGACGACCTTCTCGGCGGCGTAGTAGGTCATCGACATGATGCTGCCGCCGTCCGTCATGAGGGGTTCGGCGCGTTGGGTCATGGCGATGAGCGAATACGCGGAAATATCCAGCGCCAGCGCAAAGCCATCACGCGAGACATCGACCATGCGCCCGTCCAGGTCTTCGCGTTTGGCATAGGCCACGGAATGTACCAGAATATCGAGCTTACCGTACTGTTGTTGGACCTTGGCGAATACCGCGTCCAGGTCCTCATCTTTGGTTACGTCACATTCTTCGATGAACTCACAGCCGATCTGTTCGGCCAGGGGGACCACACGTTTTTTGAGTTGTTCGGTGGCATAACTCAGTAGGATGGTAGCGCCTTGTTCGTGCAACTTCTGGACGACGCCCCAGGCAATCGAATTTTTATTGGCGATGCCAAAAATAAGTGCGACTTTTCCGTCTAATAAGCCCATAGGGTTTCTCCCGTGTTTGGTGATATATGTTCACGAACTTTAACACGGTGTGGGGGGGATCGCTACGCAGGGATTGCGGATCAGTATCCGGCTAACTCAAATTGATCGACCGGGCAGACCATCATCACCTGGGCGATCTCATAGCCGATATGCTGGACAGCACCGTTAAAGCGCAGCTGTATCGGGCCGTTGAAGGGGGCTTTATCTATCAGGTCGAAGGGCATGCCGGGTTTGAGGCCGAGCGTGTTGAGGTATTCTAGCAGGTGAGCATCGTGTGTATGGACACGGCTAATGGCCCAGCCGGGGCCAGCGGTGACGGCGTGCATCGGGTCATCTTTGATACGTGGCATTTTTAGATCGGCGGTCGGGATCGGCTCTCCGTGTGGGCAGCGCCGGGGGAAACCGGCCATTTGATCCATGCGGTTCACAACGGAGTCGCTAACGGCAACGTCTAGCTCATCGGCGTAGTCATGAACTTCATGCCAACCGAACTGCATCACATCGACCAGAAAACGCTCGACAATCCGATGCCGCCGGATGCTACGCAAGGCCTCGCGCTCCCCTGCTGGCGTCAACCGCACCCCCCGATAGGGTTCGTGGATGACATAGCCGGCCCCCTGCAAGCGTTGAACCATACGTGTTACTGCGGGTGCCGAGACGCCCATTTCCTCGGCAATGGCAGAGGTGGCAACGTAGGGGTCACCTTCGTCTTGGTAGTAGGCAATTCGGTAGGCTTCGGCAAGGTATTCTTGCTTTTTGTAGTTTGCACCCGACATCACAAGGGTTCCTCTAGCAGTCTATCTTTATCATTTATGATAATCCATATCATTATAAATAGACAGTCAAATTTATTTTTTCTAGGCGCTAAACTTTATTTTAGCCTGCTTAATCGGGGGTGGTGGGGAGTGTCAGCAGATACTCAACCAGCGCGTTGATGTCGTCTGGTGCGACGGACATCGAAAGCTGATGCGCCCCCGGCAGCGTGAACACATCGTGTAACGTTTCGGCGGAGCCATCATGGAAGTAGGGGGCAGACATCCACAGCCAGCGGATCGTCGGGGTGTCGAAGGTGCCGCCGGTGCCCACATCATAGCTACGCTGGTTGGTGCCGGTTGGCAGGGCGTGGCAGCTTGCGCACGATTGTTCCTCGAACACTTGCCGCCCACGGGCCGCCCGGATCGTATCTGGCGGATAGGGGCTGGCGGGGCCTTGCAGTGTGTCCAGGTAGATCACGAGCGTATCTAGATCGAGCGATAACCCGGCGTGCGGGTCGCCTAATGGGTCGTTGGGTGGGCCTGCGAGTAGCCCCTCGCCAGCTTGTAATGCTCGGATTTTCAGTTCAACGTCCGCGAGTTCGTCCCAGGTTGCCCCCCAGTTATAGGGCGCGGTCGCCCGCAGGTCGAACAGTGGGGGCGTATTACGCGGGCCATCATCGAACCCGGCCCACACGTTACCATCGCTCATGCCGTCGAAGTGGCAACTGGCACAACTCACCCACCGCGATTCGGATAGGCGCGGGTCCGTGGCAGTATGAAACAGTTCGGCACCGATGAGGACATCAATTGAGATCGTATCGTCCAGGTCTATCGGCAGGGTATCGATCACGCTCAGGCGGGAGGTGTCGATAATGCTGATGGTCGCGTCGATTACATTATGGACGTATACCCGGCTGCTATCGCCGTTGAGGACCACCCCACGCGGGTTCGCTCCAACCGGAATATTGGCGATGGCAACCTGTTGGTTGGCATCTATGACGGTGAGATCGTTGCTGCCGGCATTGGCGACATATACCCACTGTCGGAAGGGGTCCAGCTTGACGGCAAACGGCATATTAACCGGGCGGGCGGCGGTATCCGGGGTGATGCGGGCCGAGCGTTGTAGGTCTAGCCCGGAGAGGGCGACCACATTCACGACCGGGAACACGGTGGTATCGTAGGTGATGGCGGGGCCTGGTGCGTTGGCGCGGGATTGTGGCAGGTAAGCTAGGCCGCGTGTGATGTCCAGGTCGATAGCCGGGGAAAGCCCGGTATCTGGCCCGGTGCTGATGGTGCGCACGACTGCCAACTGCGGCAGGTAGATCAGGCTGATGTCACCACTCCACAAATGCGTGACATACAGAAAATCGCCCCAGAGCGCAAGGCCGGTTGGCATTGGCGGGGTGGCGATACGCTGAGTAATGGCCCCGGTCGGCAAATTGACGCTGATAATCTCATTATTGCCCTGTAATGACACATAAGCCGTTTCGTTGTCGGCGGCGACAACGCCGTAAGGCCACACGCCATCGAGCGCGATTGTGCCGATCACCTCCCCGGCCCGCAGGTCGATCACGGTTAGGCTGGCATCGGCCCGGTTGGTAACGATGGCCCGGAAGCCGTCCGGCGTAATAGCGACCGTGCGCGGGTCGTCACCGACGGGGAGCTGTGAGCGCAGTTCGCCAGCATTGGGGGCGACAATGGAAACGGTGTTGCTCAGGGTATTGGCGACCGCCAGTAACCCCAATGAATCGGAGAGGGCGAGCGTGCTACTGATGCGGGCGGCGGTGTTGCGGGCGTCCGGGAGAGCGTAAAGCGGGCGCGGTGTCGGTTCGTCGGGCTGGGCCTGTGTGGTGGTGGGGCCGCTACCTAGCAGCAAGGCCCCCACTAGCAGCAACAGACTGAATAACGCCAGCCAACCAGAAATCGAACGAGTTCGCATGGGGTGTCCTTTTCTCACTCTATCGTTAGTAAGCGGTCGTGCCGGATCAACACTTGCCGCGCCAGCACATCAAACGCGCCGGACGGGTTCTGCCCGGTGAAAACGAACGTCAGCGTTAGCGGGTCGGAGCTAGCCGGGCCGTTCACACGGGCGTTTTGCCCCTCGTAATTGGGGAAGCGTGCGTTTAACGCTTGTGGGTTAAGCTGATAGCGCATGGCCGTTCCCTGGATGGGGTAGGGGCCATTCTCAATAACGGCCCCCGGCATGGTGACGGTCAGGTAGCCGTTTAGGTTAGTCCAGCCATCGGGAATATCGAAAGTGAAGTTATATAGCCCGATGGGGAAGGGAATATCGTTGGCCTGGCCCCAGTTTAGGCGATCATTGCCTGCGGGGACGACGTATAGCGGGTAGCGGGTGGTGTGGGTTGGATGCGGCGGATTGGTCGTTTCGCTGGCAGATGACGCCCCGGTATGGGTGACGGTGACGGCAACATCCCACACGCCCGGCTCATCTAGCAGTATATCCTGGCTGGGACGGTAAAAGTGCCCGATGGCGTTGGCCCGCCCGCTATAGGATGTGACAGCGCCAGATGGCGCGGTGATCGTCACGTCCACGTTCGACGCTAACGGCGGGGCCACTTGCCCGGCTAACGTCAGCCGATCCCCGGTGATCATCACATCGCCGGGGCGGATGCTGGTAGGGTGGAAGAACAGCGAACGCGCTTCGCCATCCAAGGTGAGTAGCGGGCCACCGTCTGGGCCGCCGGCGGCCCCCTGGTACGGTGGGAACACCCGCCCGCCTAAGTCGTCATTTTCCCCGATGACAACGCTCATGGCGCTATAGATGGCGGCCTGTTGCAGATCGGCCTGTGGGTTCCGCACGACGGCCCCACCAAACAGGAAAGTGTAATCACCGGGGCGTAATCCGTTGGCCCCCGCGCCGATCTGCTCTAAAAGCGGGTCGTTCATATCCCAGAATAGCTCACCCGGTTCGATAGCTGCGCCTAACACGGCTTGCCGGGCGGTCACGCTGGGGGTGACGTAACTCAGGTAGGCGTAGGCATCATTGACCACGGTTGCGGGTTGTAACGCTACGCCCGCAGAAGCGGCGGCGTCTGGGCCAAGCGTCATCACCGGGAGCGTGTCGCGCTGGTTTAGCACGGTGATAGGCGTGCCGTCGTGGGCGGTGTAGCCTGGGTGTGTCTGGGCGAGCCAAGCGGCATAGGCCCCGTCGGTATCCTGGACGGTGACGGCGGGTTGCAGGCCGCTGGTGGTGGTGTCGGTTATCCAGGCGATGTCCCCATTATGATAGGGCGCATAAAAGCGGGCGGTTTCTGTTGGGGTCGCCCCGGCGACCTCTGCGAATAACCAGGCGGGCGAACTGGGCGTGTTGGTCAGGCCGCGCTCACCGTGCGCGACCAAGGTCGCATTCTCCGAGCCGACAACGCCCGCCGTGCGTAAGCTGCCAGCCCACAGCCGATCATCGGCGTCGGTGTAGCGGGCTTCGTAGTCGATGACGTATTCGCCGGGTTTAGTAAAGCGGAACGGTTGATCGGGGATGAAAACGCCGTAGGGGTTGGCGGTCCCAGTAGCCTGCTGTTCGATGATCTCGGTTCCGTCGAGTGGATGTAAACGGGCGCTGACGGTCACGGTTGCCGGGACGCCGGGCGCTACGTGTAAGCCCAGGTTGAGGGTGTCGCCGGTTTCAAAGGGCGTGCCGGGCAGCACAGCGGGGGTCATGTCGAGCGTTTCGGCTACGACAAAGGAGTAGGTGCCGCCGCCCTGGTAGCGATTGCCCCAGACATCCTCCACAAACCCGGATAACTCCACGGTGTACTCGCCGTATTGGTCGAAAGTGGGGGCGGCCTGGGTGTCGGTTAAGGTTGCCAGTCGATACACATCTAGCGGCGCCTGCGTGCCGAAGCGTGTACGTTCGTCCACCGTACCGGTGGATAACACATTCTGGATCACAGGCACGCTGCCCAGGGTATCGCGGTCACCGTCTGGGCGTTGGATGGTGGTATTGACACGCCCATTGGGGAAAAGCAACGGCAACAAGGGGGCGGTACTGATGTGGTAGGCGTTGGGCATTATGTTGATCAGGTACGGTTCCAGGGGGGCATCGGCACCGGGGGGCAAGATGTGGGTGGGGCTGTTGAACTGAATGTTATTGCCTAGGGCGGCCCGATTCTGATCCTCTTGTGGGATGATCCCCAGGCTGCCGTTGCTGGAATGTGCATGAAACAGTGACCACAGCAAACGGATCGGTTGGTCGGGGTCGCGCCCGATGTGGATCGGGAAGGGCAAGCGGGTATAGGCCGGGGTGATGTCCCGGTCGCCCTCCCCCAGCAGGCCGTTAGCCTTCCATGCGAAGCGGTCGCTATCCCCGACCTGGCCCCACCCCTGGAAAATGGGCACGTATAGGCCGGGGGGGATGGTATCGGGCAGGGTAAGCGTGATTGGCATCCCGAAAAGCAACTTATCGCCCTGGCGGATCACCTGTGAGGCTGGCACCCGCACTTCACCGAGGGGGATGGTGGTATGTCGATGGGTAATGGGGAGGCCGCTGGGGGTCTGGTAGGTGGACCATCCCCGATTGGTATCCTGCGCTGCCGATGTGACGAACCCGTCTTGTAGGGCGACAGGTTGTAGGCCCACTTGCCCGATCATATCGATCCCGACCATCGACGGCGATAGATCGGGGGCGGTGAGTTCGATGTCGAACTCGGCACGGATGGTATCGCCGGGGTCAAGTACGCGGTCGCTCCATCGGACGCGCCCAGCCCAAGACGACGCGCCCTGTGCGACACTGCCGCCGATGCTGAAGCGTGTCACGTTTGAACCGAGGTCCGACGACAGATAAACGATCCCGCTTTGTTCGTTGACGACATTGATATTGGCGCTGTAGGTATTTTCTTGTAATACATTCGCGTCGGCATCGAGGTAAGCGATTTCCACCAACGAGGCGCTAGCTATTGGGTTATTGAAAAGTTGCTCGCGGACGGGCGTTAATGGGATACGGACTTCAACGGTTTGGTCGGTGGCGGCCCCGACAACGCCAATCGCCCCGAGGTCACGCGGGACGCTCTCAAGTTGTTGCCAGGTGGCGGGTAGTGTTTGGCGCGGGTCTAGGGAGAAGTTATAGCGCAGGTCGTTGATCAATAAACCAATTTGTATTTGGGCGTATTCGGGCGGGGGGTTGCCTACTCGTAAATAAATAGCATCCAGGTTGCGCAGCGCATCGAGTTGATCATCAATGGTGATATTCGGGTAGGCGGTCCAGTCTTCTGGTTGGCCGTCAATCATGAGTTGGGTGATGGGGTTTGCGCTTAAACGGCGTGTTTCGGGGAAGGGGGCGTAGATGATCGTGCCAGGGCCGCCCGGTACCGACCCGTTCGGTGTGCGCAGATCGGGCGGGAAATCTGGCGCGGGGCTGATCCACAAGGGCGTATTGCTGCGCCCTTCTATAGTAGCGGTGAACTGCCCGGTCAGCCCGGCTTGTGTGAAGCTGGTCGCCCCGGTGTACAGATTACGGATGGCGACTTGCGCGGCTGGCGGAACGGCCCCGGTGTTACCGTTAACGGTGAGTTGGTCGGTGGTTGGGTCTACGGTGACGGTAATCAGCGATGCGACAGGCGGATCGTCGGGTTTCGCTGGGTTGGCTTGGGCCGATACCCCTACAACAGTTAACAGGCTGATCATTGTAATAACTATAAAATGCCTCAAAGTGCCTTCACCCCTGGTCTAACTAAAGCCAAACTAAAGTATAGCGTAAAGCATACCGTGCGTTTAGTCACAGCTTGGTATATCTGGGGTAATCGCAGCAAATGGGCAACGCTCTACAACCACCGTCAATCTGATCGTCGGGGCGGGTGGGTAAAGTCGTTTCATTCTAGTAAGGCATCACGCAGGCGGTCGATGTCCTGATCGGTGAGGCTGCCCTGTGTGCGTAAGTACGCCTCGACAGAGCCGTAGTTTGTGCGTACATAGGCCAGGGTCGCGGCCATGTTGACCGGGTTGGCTGTAAATAACGGGCGGATGCGTTCCGTCGTGACCCCCAACACGCGGAAGGGGGCTATCGCCTGCTTGCCAATCGCCTCGAATACGTCAAAGTGGCGGTTACTCAGTGAATAATCGGCCAGGATAGTATCATCCGGCACGCCGAGCAACGCCAACAATAACGCAATCGCGATCCCGGTACGATCTTTGCCGGCGGTGCAATGTACGACCAGGGGCCGCCGGGTTGCGTTGGCGATGTGCCGCAGAACGTTGCTGTTCACCTGTGGGTTATTGTCGATGCCGACCCGTGTATAGATGTCAATCACGGCGTCATCCATGCGCCCACGGTATTTCATCAGGTTACGTACCTGTCGGGAGCGTCCGTCTTGGGTTTGGATGGGCAGCGCGATGTAATTGGTCGTATCGGGTAATTGGTCCGGGGCTTCTATGGCTTCTTCCGGGGTGCGTAAGTCGCAGGCGGTTTGCAGGTTCATCGCTGCGAGCAAGGCGCGGTCGGCGTCGGTTAGATGGCTAAGGCTGCCGGCCCGGTACACTTGTCCCCAGGCGGTATAGCGTCCGTCTGCCGTGCGATACCCGCCAATATCACGGAAGTTGACACCCCCTTCTAGCAGTATCTCTCGTTCGGCAACGGTGAGCATCTGGCCATGATGTGGGCCACCCTCAAACCGGAGTTTGAAATAGTGCCGTTGGGCGGGGTCCAGTTGATCAAACGTAATTTGTTGTGCATGGGTTACGACTGCCAGCGGGGTATCGGTATTTATGCTTGTCGGGTGGGTTGCTTGATAGATCAGCGTCGTTTGTGCCGGGGTTTGCCAACCGACCGTTAACGCGCCGTCTGGCCCACGCTGGACCCACACGGCGACATCTGGTTCAACGATCATCGTGGCGGCGTCGGTATGGGTTGGCGTTATCCGACGCCATCGTAACCACCAGGCGAAAACCCCGGCAAGCGCCCCGATTAACAGCAGCAGACCCAACACATACCGGACGATAGGGTCCGTTTGGAGTGGCTTTGGTTCGCTCATGATGTCCTTTTGAATCATTTTGTAATGCGATCAGGTTTCTCGACTGTTGATACAACCTAGCTTCAATCATATCTAAAAACGGAACTTTCGGCATTGGTAACTGTTCAGGGGCTTCGTCCCCGCCCTGTTACTCACTTTTTACGCCTGATGTGAAATAGCAATTTTTTCGTAACTAATCAGCCGGCCCCCCACCCCGGCGCTAAAGCGCCACCCCTCCCCCATGTTCACCCTGCTCTGATCGGAGTGTGTGCAAGTAAAG
>DAOTUA010000342.1:0-10487 GCA_034437355.1 Anaerolineae bacterium
GCGCCCATCGTCAAAGGGGCGGTGGATATATTCATGAAATCCTACATGAGCAATTGGCTCAAGCAACGCATCCAATTTACGGATACCATGGAAGAAACCATCGCTATCATCACCACCGACAAGGAACAACGCACATGACTGACGCCCCCCAACAAGACGAAAAGGCCAAACGCGAGGATACCAACAAGCGATTGCGCGGCATCATCGTGACGGTGCTACTGGTCACGTTTGCCAGTTGTATCATGCTGTCGCTGTGTGTCGGCGGTATCGTCTATGTCTCTGTCCGGCTGACACAGCCAGCGGCGGACCAGGGCAGCGCGTTCTTACAGGCGATTGCCAGCGAAAACGATGAGGCCGCCTATGCGCTACTTACCCCGGATGTGCAGGCCGAGTTTGACAGCCCAGCAGGCCTGGGGCAGTCGCTCCGTGAACGCGGGATTCGCCCGGACCGTTGGACCTGGAGCCGTAACGTAGAAAATAATTCCGCCCAACTGGATGCGAATGTCATCATGGCGGATGGCTCCCAACGCCAGACGACTATCACGCTAACCTGGGATGGTGAGCAGTGGCGCATCAATGGTTTTTCCTTCGGTAGCGCTATATAAGCGAGGTGCATTTCAATATTTTGGCGGGCTGAGTGCTTTCGTCCTGTTTTGTAGGGGAGTCCACAGCGACCCTGCCCTACGTTGGTTTTGGGTTTTTGGGACGCTCACGGATACACGCCGCATTTGCCACCAACCTGAAATACACCCATTAAGAGCGTTAAACGTTGTACTCCCACCAGATCGCGTTTAGAATAACATCGGATAACGTGAAATTACGAACAAACGATAACCACACACGTATAATCTTACCGGAAGTATCACAATTATTCAGTTTTATACGAGGATAAGATACGTATGGCTGAAATGGTCAAAACCGATACAGTCACCGTAGTCATTGACGGGCAACCGTATGAATTCCCCAAGGGGATGAACTTAGTCGATGCTGCGAAAACCATCGGGAACGACGTTCCCGTGTTCTGCTACCATCCCAAGCTAGACCCCGTTGGCATGTGCCGGATGTGCCTGGTCGAATTAGGGGCCGTCCTGCGCGACCGTCAAACAGGCGAGGTCGTACTAGACGAAAACACCGGCGAACCCAAAATTCGTTGGTTCCCAAAACTGCAAACCGCCTGCACGCAGACCGTCAGCGACGGGATGCACGTCCGCACCCAAACCGAACAGGTCGAAGTCGCCCGTAACGACGTGCTGGAGTTCCTGCTTACCAGCCATCCGCTAGATTGCCCCATCTGCGATAAGGGCGGCGAGTGCCCCCTGCAAAACCTGACGATGGAACATGGCCCCGAAGCCAGCCGGATGTACTTTGAGGACAAAATGCACCTCGACAAGCACTATCCGCTTGGTGACCTGATCTTCTTAGACCGCGAACGCTGCATCCAATGTGCGCGGTGTACCCGCTTCCAGTCGGAGATCGCCGGCGATGATGTGTTGGCCTTCCACGAGCGCGGACGCCGGCTGCAAATCATCACCAACAGCGACCCCGGCTTCGATAGCTACTTCAGCGGCAATACCACCGATATTTGCCCGGTCGGGGCACTCACAACCGCCGATTTCCGCTTCGGTGCCCGCCCATGGGAACTAACAAACATCGCCAGTATTGCCCCTCACGACCCGCTAGGGAGCAACATCACACTTAGCACCCGCCTGGATCGCGACTTCGGCGGCAAGGCGATGATCAAGCGCATCATGCCACGTCAAAACGAACAGGTCAACGAAATTTGGATTGACGACAAAACCCGCTTCGGTCATCACTTCACCCGCGACGAAGCCACCCGCCTACTAAATCCCATGATCACCAAAGCTAGCGGCGATCTTGCCCCCGTCAGTTGGGCCGATGCCCTCCGCGCCGCCGCCGATGCGATCACCAGCGCCAACGGCGATGTTGGCGTGCTAGCCAGCAGTTATTTATCCAATGAGGACTTATGGATGCTGCGTCAGTTGGTGCAACAGTCCGGTGGCGAGCGTTGCGGCGCGTGGACCACACAGGCCGGTGCGGAACTGGTCGCGCAGGTCGGGCTGAGCCAGGGCAGCAACCTGTCCGAGCTTGGCGCGGGGGATGCGGTCCTGATCATCGCAACCGACCTGGAAGAAGAAGTCCCCGTCTACCGGCTGCGCTTGAAGCAAGCCCGCGAGCGTGGCGCGAAGGTCTTTGTTGCCAACAGCCGCACTACCCGCATGGATGACTTTGTGCGCCGGTCCGAACGGCTGCGCTACCCAACCGGCGGGGCCGCCGCGTTCCTGGCGAACCTGGGCGATGAAGCACCCGACGCCGCCAAAACCCTGGCAGATGCCGAAAACCTTGTGATTGTCGCCGGCGCGGAAGGGCTATCCCTCGACGGCTCCCGTGCGCTGATGGCTGCCGCCGTCAATTTCCTGATCGATACCGATCATGTCGGGCGCATCAATAACGGGTTGGTCGGCCTGTTCCCCGGCCCCAACGGGATGGGGTTGCACTATACCGGCTACACCCCACACGCAACCGCTAACCTGATCGAGAACCCGCCCAAAGTGCTGATTGTCGCCCAAGCGGACCTGCTCTACGACGACCCGACCGCCGCCGGGTGGCTGTCAAACGTCGAAACGGTGATCCAACTGACATTATTCAAAGACGAAGCCCTACCTAACGCCAAGGTGGTTCTGCCGGTACAGAGCTTTGCCGAACGTGACGGGACGTATACAAACATCGAACGGCGCGTGCAACGCTTCTACACCGGGCAGGGTCCGCTTGGCGAAGCACTCCCGGCCTGGCAGGTTGCCAGCCGCCTGGGGGCTTTGCTGGGGTACGCCAACGAAAAACTGAGCGCCGCCGCCGTGATGCTAGACATCACCCGCAACGTGCCCGAATTTGAGGGTTGCCGCTATAAAAACCTGGCCCACGTCGAAGAACAGCACCCGTTAATCGGGCGCGATGACGTGTACTACGGCGGCACCGCCTACGATAATACCGGCGGGCTGGGCGTACAACTCGCCACCACCGCCGACAACGGCAAGAAAGCGAAAAAGCCCAAGATCAACTTGCCGGGCATCCCCAAGCCCGGCAAAAACGAGATGATCATCTTACCGACGCGCCAGCTTTACAACCGCGAGCGCGTGTTCCGCCCATCTATCGCGGCGATGATGGCCCCCCGCACACCGGACGCCTTCGCCGCCCTCCACCCCGACGACGCCCAGGCGCTCAAAGTCGGTGCGGGGGATACTGTCACGGTTGATTACGGTAGCGGGCAGGCCCGCGTGACGGTGGTTGTCGATGACGGCACCCCCGCCGGGACCGTGTTGTTACCGCGTCACCTGGCAGAAACCGCCACCCCGATGGTCCCGACCGTCGGCACCGTTCGCAAAAACTAGGGAGGCTTGCTGAATGTTTGGTTACGACCCGAATACCGTCATTCTCTGTTCGGAGAGTGCGGCCTGTTCCTTCTGGCATCCCGTGGTTGCGTCGCTGCTGATCTTCTTTGTGGCGCTAACGGGTTTCGCCTATACAACTTATCTCGAACGGCGCTTTATTGCGCTGTTCCAGCAACGTTCCGGCCCGAACCGCGTCGGCCCCTTTGGGCTGTTACAGCCCGTGGCGGACGGCGTAAAACTCATCTTCAAAGAGGACATCATCCCCTCGGAGGTCTACCGGTCGGTGTATTTCATCGCGCCGATCCTCAAAGCGGTGCCGATCCTGATCGTGTTTGCCGTCCTCCCATGGGGGCCAGCCGTCGCCATCCCCTGGTTTAACGGTTCGTGGTACCAGATTCAACTAGGGATTGCCGACATCAGCGTTGGCGTGCTGTGGATTCTGGCGGTTACTAGCCTGGCAACTTACGGCGTGGTCCTGGCGGGCTGGAGCAGCAATAACAAATACGCCATGATGGGCGGCCTGCGTGCTTCGGCGCAGATGATCAGCTACGAGCTAAGCCTGGGCCTGACGATGGCTGTCCCCGTCATGATTGTTGGGAGCATGAGCATTAACGATATTGCGGCGGCTCAGTCGGCGGGTCCGCCGATCTTAGGCTGGTTCGTGTTTCAGAACCCATTAGCAGCAGCTATCCTGGGGATTGCGCTGTTAGCGGAGGTCAGCCGTTCACCGTTTGACCTACCCGAAGCCGAGCAAGAACTCACACAGGGCTACATGACCGAGTACAGCGGCATGAAGTTTGCTCTGTTCATGATGGCCGAATACATCGGCATGATCGCCGTCAGCTTTGTGTGGGTGTCGCTTTATTTCGGCGGCTGGAGCCTGGGCGGTGGCATCGTTGCTAACGCGCCGTTGCTAGGGCCGTTGGTCGTCATCGTTAAAGTGGTGCTGGTGCTGATTGTGATGGTCTGGATTCGTTCCACGCTCCCCCGCTTCCGCTACGACCGCCTGATGTCGTTCGGCTGGAAGGTGCTGCTCCCGCTATCGTTTGTGTCCGTGCTGTGGACGGGTGTATCGCTGGTTGTGGGCGACACCTTCGGGACGCCCATCGCTTACGGGGTGGTATCCGCCCTTTTCTTTGCACTGATGCTGCTGGCAGGTGTGGCGATACTAGGCCGCGAGGAACCACAGCCGGACGATAGCCCATCGCTAGCAGATGACCCGATGGTGACGGGCGAACGCAAGGGCGCGATCCCGGTTTTGGTAGATACACTAGATGCGCTGTTTGGCATTCTGTTTGGCGCTTACGAGAAGATCGGCGGCAACCTGTCGCGAGGCCGCACTCGTTTGGTTTCCGAGCTACGCGAGTTCAACGCCGAGTTTGGCGAGCCGGAGCCTAAAGACGACGACACCCCAGACCGCCCGGCAGAAGCCGCCAGCGGAGACTAACACCGATTCGCCGGGCGAGGGCATCTCCCTCCCGGCCCAACCCGATATAAGGATGAGTGAGGTTACTGTACCACTATGAATATCATCAAAGGGTTTGCCACCACCTTCAAACACGTTTTGCAAGACCCGGTAACGCTCCAATACCCGGAACAAGAACTGCCCTTCGCCAAACGATACAAGGGACGGCATCACCTGCGCCGTTACGAAAACGGCCTGGAAAAGTGTATCGGCTGTTCGTTGTGTGCCGCCGCCTGCCCCGCCGATGCGATCTGGGTCGAAGCAGCGGAAAACACCGACGAGGCCCGTTACAGCCCCGGCGAGCGTTACGCCAAAACCTACGAGATCAACATGCTGCGCTGTATCTTCTGCGGCTATTGTGAGGACGCCTGCCCCACCCAGGCTATCGAGCTTGGCAGCGAACATCGCATGAGTTTCACCGACCGCCGCGATGCGATCTACATCAAAGATATGCTAATCGACCCGCCCGCCACTGGTGCCGACCCCACCCCACAACAGGTCGAACCGGGCGCTTTCGACCGATCTATACCGGATATGAAAGACCCGGAGTAGGGGCGCTGTGCGTGGGATGAACTAACAAAAAAGGACGGTTAAACATTACCGTCCTTTTTTGTTGCGCCTTTACCAGATACACGTTAAATTGGCGTGAAAAATAACACAGTAGAAGGTTTGAAGTATGGATTGCCTTGTGTTACACTTCACAATCGCGTGAGAAAAGACAGACAACGTCCCATCTAAGAGGGCTATAACGAACTATGGTAGAAGTCTATCTGTTTATCGTTGTCGGGGCGGTCGCAATTATCGCAGCGACAATGATGTTACTAAGTGAAAATGCGGTACACAGCGCCCTGTTCCTAATTTTGAACTTTGCGTGCGTAGCGTTCATGTACTTGATGTTGGAAGCGCCCTTCCTGGCGATGGTGCAGGTTGCCGTCTATGCGGGTGCGATTATGGTATTGTTCCTATTTGTGATCATGCTGCTCGGCGCAGACCAAGCCGAATCCCCGGCTTCGTCCATGACCCGCGCCCCAGGTAGCCGTTATCATACCTGGGTGGCGCTGGCCTTGGCTTTGGTGCTGCTGCTGACGGTTGCCGTTGGTATCGGACGGGGGGATGTCGGCAGCATACAGAACAACGACCAACCTGTTTTGCGCGTTGTCCATGCCGCGGGGACTGCCGAATTTGTTGACGTGCGCATCAATGGCGAGGTGCTTAAATCCGATGTGCCTTACCGCGAGACAACCGGCTTTAGCCAACTGCCCGCCGGGGTGCATACCGTCGAGGTGGTCGAGGCGGGGACCGACACCATCATCTGGTCCGGTGAAGTCGAGATCGACAGGCCACAAGCACCCGGTTTCGTCAATACGGCGGTGGTCTATGGCATCGACACAGTTGACATGCAACTCTACACCGAGGACTTCTCCGCGCCCCCTAACCGACAAGTTCGCCTGCGCGTGTTCAACGCTTTTAATCAGCCGATGAGCCTGCAAGACATCGGCCTATTCCAACGCGAGGGCGACGCTATCGCGTTGTTATCCGGCATCGAACCAGGGCAAGTCAGCGATCCGGTCTTGATCGATGAAGGGACGTATAGCTCGATCCGGCTGATGCGCCCGGCGGAAGAAACCAGCGACGGCAGCGACGCCCGCCCGTTTTTCGCGGTGCGCGACCGCACCTTCCCGCGTAATACCAATACGCTGTTTGTGGTAGCCGAACAAGCCAACAGCCTACAACCGAATGTGACTATCGTCACCGAGCGAACCCGGATGCCGTTTGGCAGCCCGCAAGCTATCGGGGAAAGCCTGTTTACGCGCTATGTGTTGCCGTTGCAGGTGGTGGGGCTGTTATTGTTGGCGGCCTTGGTCGGTGTGATTGTCGTCGCCCAGCGCCAGGTCTCCCCCGCAGCGGAACGCTCCGCGACTGCCCGCCCGGTTCGCCGTCGGGTGAGCCGCCCGCTTGCCAGCGTGATTGCCAACCAGGTTCAAAGCGACGATAACCCGGAGTCCCCACCGCTGACCTCTGGAGATTAGCACAGCAATAACCCCCCCGCCGGGTACGCAATCACCCGGCATGATGGGTTGTGGAGGAATGAACTTCTTATGTTAGAAACTGAAGCCTTTGTCATGTTAAGCGCCGTCTTGTTTGTGCTGGGGATGTTGGGGGTTGTTTTACGGCGCAACGCCATCTTAGTGTTCATGAGCGTTGAACTTATGCTCAACGCGGCGAACCTGGCGCTAGTCGCCTTTGCGCGTCAGTGGTCCAACCTAGACGGCCAACTGTTCGTATTTTTTGTGATGACGGTCGCGGCGGCAGAAGTCGCCATCGGCCTGGCGCTGATTGTGGCGATTTTCCGCACCAAACAGAGCATTGATATTGATGAACTTCATCAGATGCAAGGCTAGTAAGCCCGTGTTTCGGAAGGTTTATAGACTATGGCGCAAATAGTACCACTGATTATTCTGATCCCAGCAGTGGGCGCGTTTATCAATATTTTCTGGGGAGCGCGTATGGACGAGCGACAGTCGGCCCTGGTCGGCATCCTCGCCTCTACCGGCGCGTTCTTCGTCGCCCTGACGCTGTATTTTAGCATGGGCGCGTCGAACTACCAGGAAGCGGTGATAAACCCGTTCTTCTTCGATAGCTGGATTTTGGTTGAATCCGCCGGGATTAACATCCCCTGGCAAATGCGAGTAGACACGCTCAGCGTGACGATGATGCTAGTTGTCACCGGGGTCGGCTCGCTCATCCATGTATACGCGATGGGCTACATGCACGGGGACGCGAAGTTCTCGCGTTTTTTCGCCTATCTCAATATGTTCCTGGCGTTTATGCTCGTGCTGGTCACAGGGAACAACATGCTCATGCTTTTCGTCGGCTGGGAGGGCGTCGGGTTGATGTCTTACCTGTTGATCGGCTTCTGGTTCGATAAGCCGCACGGCGAAGGTTGGGCCAATGCCAACGCCGCACGTAAGGCGTTTATCGCAAACCGTGTTGGCGATTTCGGCCTGTTGATGGCAATGTTTTTGATCTTCTGGACGTTCGGCACACTCGACTTTTACAAACCGGGCGAGATCGTCAACGACCACGCGCTGACCGGCGCGGCTTACGATCACAGCGATGACGCTGCCGTCTATACCAATAACGACCACATCCCGACCGAACAGTTAGGCATCTTCGGGCAGGCATCCCGCCTGATGGACGCGAGCGCAACGGTCGTTTTCGGGCCGTTTGAGTACGGCATCGGGACCGTCATCACCATGATCACGCTGTTTATGCTGCTCGGTGCCGCTGGTAAATCCGCCCAGATTCCGTTGTTTGTGTGGCTACCCGACGCCATGGCCGGCCCGACCCCGGTTTCTGCGCTGATCCACGCCGCGACGATGGTCACAGCGGGCGTCTATATGATTGTGCGGGCGAATGTGTTTTTCTACTATGCCCCGGTTACATCGTTTATTGTCGCGCTCGTGGGTGCGGCAACCGCATTGATGGCTGGCTTTATCGCCTTGGGCCAGTGGGACATCAAGAAAGTGTTGGCCTACTCCACCGTGTCGCAGCTTGGCTTTATGATCGCCGCCGCCGGGATCGGCGCTTACGTCGCGGCTATGTTCCACCTGGTGACGCACGCCTTTTTCAAGGCGCTGTTGTTCTTAGGCAGTGGCTCGGTGATCCACGGGGTAGAACACGGGCATCATCACATCCACGATCACGATGAGGCGGGGCATCATGGCGAGGGTGAAGCGGCTCACGACTTCGACCCACAAGACATGCGCAACATGGGCGGCCTGGCCCGCAAAATGCCGATCACGTTCTTCACCTACCTGATGGGTACGCTCGCACTCGCCGGGATTTTTCCGTTTGCCGGCTTCTGGAGCAAAGACGAAATCCTGGCGGAAGCCTGGCTGTACGGCCTGCAACCGTCTACCGGGAGCAACCTTCAGAGCTTAGCCGCGTTTATCGTGTTGCCGATCTTGCTGGTGGCTGCCGGGTTCACCGCCTTTTATATGTGGCGGCAGATGGAACTGGTTTTCTTCGGAGAACCGCGCACACCCGCCGCCGAACACACCCCGGAAAGCGTCCCAGCGATGACGATTCCGCTGGTAGTGCTGGCCTTTTTTGCCGTGTTTATCGGCTTTATGAATACGCCGTCCGGGATTGGCCTGGCGTGGCTGTTCGGGGAACATCGCTTCACGGACTGGCTAGAGTTCAGCGTGGTGAACGCGCACCCCGGCACGTTCTTATTCCTGCTGGCAATTGTCGCGCTCGGCGTTGGGGTTGGTGGTATTGTGCTGGCCCGCAATATGTACGGCAACGGTAAGGCGCTGGTCGATGGCCAGGACGTGATGGAACGGGATCGCTCGCTGGCCCCGATTTTCAAGCTGTCTAACGCCCGGTTATACTGGGACGAGATTTACGACGCGGTGTTTATCACCCCCTTTACCAAAGCGGGCGATTTCCTCGCCAACCGCCTGGACTGGCAGTGGCTACACGACGACTTTCATAACGGGCTGACTCGCGGCTTCCAATGGACGGGCGATAAGCTGGCCCGCCCGATTGATGGCGGTATCATCGACGCCGGGGTTTTGGGCCTGGGCAAGTTGGTTTCGTGGGCCGGTTCACGGATGCGCGTTATCCAGAACGGCTACGTTCGCACTTACGCCGTCGGGTTCGTTTCCGGCGTTGTCTTGTTGATCATTATCCTGCTGATTCCGCTGATCCAGAACGGCGGCTAGATTGCCAGAGGAGTAACGACTTACCATGTTTGATGATTTTTCGCTTGTAACCCTGACCCTGTTTTTGCCGCTGGTCGGCATGACGATTCTCATGTTCATGCGGGAAGAGCAGGAGGCCGAAATCAAATGGACGGCGTTTGGCTTCACCCTGGCGACCTTCCTGGCGTCTTTGATGATGTGGGGCCTGTTCGATAGCGCCAACCCATCCCTGCAAATGGTCCAACAATGGACTTGGATACAGTTTGGCGAGTTTGAAGTGAACTACTACGCCGGGGTCGATGGCCTCAGTATGCTGTTGGTGGTCTTGACGACCTTCATTATGCCGTTAGCCGTCCTCAGCAGCTTCGACGCGCACATCATCCACGAGCGCGGGCGCGGCAAGCTCTACTATATGTTCATGCTACTGCTAGAATGGGCCATGCTCGGCGTATTTGTCGTGCAAGACCTGTTTGTTTTCTACGTCTTTTGGGAAGTCTCGCTGGTGCCGATGTACTTCTTAATCGGTATCTGGGGGGCGGATGAACGCCGCTACGCCTCGATTAAGTTTTTCCTATATACCATGGCTGGCTCGCTGCTGATGCTGATCGCGATCCTGTTCATCGGCAACGCCGCCGGGACCTTCACGCTGCCGGGCGAAAATGGAATTTTGGCCCAGCTTGCCAACGGCACGATCACCTTCCCCTTCGATGGTTTCTTTAGCCCACAGGCGCTCTTGTTCCTGGGGTTCTTCATCGCCTTTGCGATCAAGGTCCCGGTATGGCCGCTGCACAGTTGGCTACCCGATGCCCACGTCCAGGCCCCAACCGCCGGATCAGTCATCCTGGCGGGGGTGCTGCTAAAGATGGGTACCTACGGCATGGTACGCTTTAACCTACCGCTTTTCCC
>DAOTUA010000343.1:0-2409 GCA_034437355.1 Anaerolineae bacterium
TCCTCTCCCGCCACACCGATCTCTAGGCACCGGGGGGAACGCCATATTCTCCGCTGGTATGAACGTAAACCGGATGTGGGTCGCTCACTTCGCCCTGTACATTCAGCCCGAACCACCATTCATACAACCAGCGCGAGTCTGAAATGGTCATGTTCACACAGCCGCGGCTCTGGCGATAGCCGAAATAATCGTGCCAGTAAGACCCATGCAGGCTGATCGCGTCGTCAAAGTACATCACCCATGGCACACTCTGTAAAGCGTAGGCTTCCGGGGCACCGGTTGCGCCACTCATCGGGTCTACCGGAAGGTTCGCCCACACGTTGAAGATCCCCTCATTGGTATCAAACGGCGGCAAACCGGACGAGATCAGCGTGGCAAACACAGGGGTATCGCCCTCGTAGGCGACTAAATTCTGCTCGTACAGGTCCACCGCAACCCACCGTTCATCCGCCGGGACGGTAACGGGGCGGTCGATGCGCTGTACCTTGCTCACAAACGTTTGCTTAACCCACTCGTTCGGGCCGATCATATACCAGCGCCAGCCCTCATCATCGAACGCGGTTGCGTAGATGATCACCTGCTCGTAGCGTTGCAAAAAGCGCCCAGACTCGTTATCACGCGGGCCGCCGGGGTAACGGCTGATGGCGATCTGTGACATATCCAGCACAAAGGCGAACTCGTAATCTAGCCCGTCGGTAATCGCCACCCCCCGGAACTGCGACGCAGGCGTGTATTCGGCATCGGCCCGGTTGACCCACTCCCCGCCCTCGATCTGAATGAAGTTGCTATCGCTCAGGTTGATGGCGTTGACGAAGTTGTAGCCGGCGGGGATGCTACTCACCACACCGCCCCCCGGCGAGCTATAAAGCGGTGTGTCCTCTGGCCCGACACGCCAAAAACTGTACGTCGAAAGCGTAGACGTATCTAGCGGGACTTGTTCGAGGTTGGGCGGGGTGGGGTAGGCGTCGATCATCAACTTGCAGCGCGGCGAGAGTTCATCCCCGGTGTTATTCTCGGCACAAGCGGATGGGTCGAATGCGAAAATCGGTGTGGGGGCGTCGTCTTGGGCGACACCCGGAGCCGCCATCAATAGCATTATCAAGGCAAGCGCCAAGCGTTGGATCATAATTTTTCCTCCTCAAGTCACGGGTTTTTTTGCTGATGACAATTGGCGATATTATCTACGATGAGGGTAAGGCTTGTCAGGGGGGAATGTTGACCAAGACTTTAGCTGTGAAAATCGTCTAAACTTTCATTTTGGCTGACAAAATGGACGCTTTTTGTCCACTTTTTCTGGAAAAGGGGGTGGGGTGTGGGGTGAAACCCCACCAACCCGACGTATTTTGAATTTCACATAGAAAGTCTGGGTGTATTTAAACGACGTACCCAAGTCGTAACGAATGCTGCTATTTCATATCAGGCGTATCATGCTTCAGATGCCAGGGCAACCCGGCGACAAACAGTAACACCTCATCGGCAGCGTGGGCGGCTTCTTGGTTGGCACGCCCAAGCGCATCTCGGTATAGGCGGCCTAGCCGTGACGGTGGGACGATTCCCATCCCCACCTCATTAGACACCAGCAACCCGCGCACCGGGTGATCGCGCATCACGGCGAGCAGGGCGCGGGTTTCCGTCAGGATCGCATCGGTGGCGACGGCCTGCGGGGTATCTTCTGGCAGCCCGATCAAAATGTTGGAGGCCAGCAGCGTCAGGCAATCGATCACGACCGTATCGTAAGCCGCCCCGCCGAGCATCTCACCGAGCGCGGCGGCAGTCTGGCGGGGTGCTTCGAGCGTGTTCCACTCCGGCGGACGGCTGGCGCGGTGAGCCTGGATGCGCTCGCGCATTTCGTCGTCGTGGGCTTCGGCAGTGGCGACAAACAGCACCCGGTCGCCATGATCCGCCGCCCAGGTTTCGGCATAGTGGCTCTTGCCGCTACGCGCCCCGCCCAACAATAGCGTGAGGTGTGCGGTCCTCATGATGACTTTTCTCCTAATACGACCGGCAAAACGTAACGACTCAGCCTGCCCCCCACCCCGACTAAAGCGCCACCTCTCCCTCCCGCCATGTTCACCCTGTTCTGATCGGGGTGTGTTCAAGCGAGGGAACTGAGTTGTAACACCTATTTTTTGTGAAAATCTCCGATTTTCACAGCTAAAGTTTTGCAAAAGATTGTGGGGGTTTGGGGGTGAAACCCCTGAGTCGTTACGGCAAAACAGCGAAAGTACGATATACTTTACCTTAGATTTGTTTATGCACACGGGGAAATCTTTATGCAAAATTGGAAATGGATCGCGATTAGTCTTTTCGGGGTGATGTTACTCTCCGGGATGGCCTTCAACGCGGCAGCGACCACACGCGGCCCCCTCCCGGCGCAGGATGACGGCGGCAACCCCGCCCCGACCGATA
>DAOTUA010000344.1:0-14097 GCA_034437355.1 Anaerolineae bacterium
ATCGGAGTTTCCCGCAGTAGGCGACTCGCTCTACGTCAAAGACCTGAAAGTGAGGGAAGATGCCCGCGTGCTTAACGACCCGGAAGAAATGATCCTGCGCGTCTCGCAATCTTCCGCAGCCCGCCGCGAAGAAGCCCTGGCAATTGCCGACGGGTTAGTCTCACCGGAAGCCGAAGTCGATGCCGGCGCTGTCGAAGTCATCGAACAGGGACGCGCAGACGAAGACTAACTTTTAACCCCGCCGTTATCCTGCAATTTTAGTAACTACTCAGGGGCTTCACTCCCGAACCCCCACTAAACTATACCTGAGTAGTTACCAATTTTAATCAGGTTCCGTTGACGTTTACCCAAAAAACTGGTAATTGTCAGGGTTCAGCACGTTGAACCCAGGGCATAGCGTGCTATACCCCTACGTTTTGAGCCGTCGTGGTCTTTAATGAGATCGAAATTTCAAATGTCAACACAACCTAAAAAGCGCCGCCTTAATATCAAGCGGCGCTTTTTTTGCGCTCCCCCCCGGCCCTGCGGTCGCTATTCGTGTTGGCCGTTGTGCTGCATCGCCTCTGGGTGAGTTTGCTCCCCGTCCGGTTCGTCCTGCCCGACAATCGTCACCCCTACAATCCGATCACCATCCGCCACGCTCATCACCGTGACCCCTTGCGTATTGCGCCCAGTTTCGCGTATCTGTGATAGGCTGCTGCGAATGACCGTCCCCTGTTCGGTAATCAGCATAATATCGTCGGCCTCGTTAATGCTGCGCAAGGTAACGATACTCCCCGTCTTTTCGTTGCGAGATAAGGTGCGTACCCCGGCCCCATACCGTTTCTGAGTGGGGTAGTCGTCAATCCGAGAACGTTTGCCGTAGCCCTTCTCCGTGATAACCAGAATATGCGTGTGATCGTCGTTGATTACATCCATCCCAGCGATGCTATCGCCCTCATCCAATCGCAACGCATTGACCCCGCCCGCCGAACGACTCATCACACGCACCTGATCCTCATGAAACCGGATCGACTGTCCCTTGTTGCTTGCCATAATCACCGTGCGCTGACCGTCAGTATATTTCACCCAGCCGAGCATGTCGCCCTCATCCAGTCGCATTGCGATCAACCCGCTGGGGCGCACCGTCGCAAACTCCGACAGATGAACCCGTTTAACACGCCCACCAACCGTCATCATCACGAAATAGCCTTCGCGCTCAAAATCGCTAATCGGCATGATCGCCGTGACCCGTTCGTCCAACTCCATCGACAAAATCGCCTGAATGATCGTCCCCTTACCAGCGCGGGCTGTCCCTGGGATAGCATACGCCACTTCGCTATACACTTTACCGGCATCCGTGAAAAACAACAGCGTATCGTGCGTATTGCAGTGGAAAATGTCGTAGAGCGTGTCCTCGTCGCGGGTCGCCATGCCGATCACGCCTTTACCGCCGCGCCGTTGTGCCCGGTATTCGCTGGCGGGTACCCGTTTAATATAGCCTTGCTCGGTCAGGGTGATGATCACATTTTCCTCTTTGATGAGGTCCGCCTCGTTGAAGTCCGCATCGACCCCATACAGAATCTCTGTGCGACGCTCATCACCGTAGGCTTCGATAATGTCGTCCAGATCATCACGGATCAGCCCCAAGATCTTCTTAGGACTGTTGAGCAAATCCTCCAGGTATTGGATACGCGCTTGCACTTCATTGTATTCTTCACGTAGTTTCATCTGCTCCAGGGCCGCCAACCGCCGCAGTTGCATGTCCAGGATCGCGTTGGCCTGTGCCTCGCTCAAGTCGAAACGGTTCATCAGGTTCAAGCGGGCGGTTTCCGTATCCTGCGCATTCCGAATGGTCTGGATGACCGCATCGACCGAATCCAACGCCTTGATTAACCCTTCCAGGATGTGCGCCCGCCGCCGCAGTTTATCCAGTTCGTATTCCGAGCGCCGGACGATCACCTCATAGCGGTGATCGATGTAGATTTGCAGGCACTTTTTCAGGCTGAGCGTGCGCGGCTCATTGTTGTGCAAGGCCAACAGCCGGATACCGAATGTGCTTTGCAGCACAGTGTACTTGTACAGGCGGTTGAGCATCTTCAGCGGTTGTGTGCCCGCTTTGAGTTCGACTACCAAGCGCATCCCGTCGCGGTCCGATTCATCGCGTAAATCTCGGATACCCTCTAGCCGGCCTTCCCGCGCCAGCATCGCGATCCGTTCGATGATGGTTGATTTCCCCGTCTGGTAGGGGATTTCCGTAAACACCAACCGGATATGCTCCGTTTCGTCCTCGATCTCACACTTCGACCTAACCACGATCCGCCCGCGCCCGGTCGCGTAGGCTTCCTTGAGTTCATCGCCTGCCAACACCAGCGCCCCGGTAGGGAAGTCTGGCCCGGTGACAAACTGCATCAACTCATCAACGGTAACGTCGTCGGCCCGGTCGTGATTATCAATTAGATATTGGATCGCACCGACCAACTCGTTCAAGTTATGGGGCGGGATATTGGTCGCCATTCCGACCGCAATCCCACTGGAGCCATTCAGCAGCAAGTTCGGCAGGCGGCCCGGCAAAACAACTGGTTCCTGTTGTTGCCCGTCATAGTTATCGACAAAATCCACCGTTTCCATGTTAATGTCGATTAACATTTCAGCGGCTATCGACGCCATTTTCGCCTCGGTGTAACGCATCGCGGCGGGGCGGTCGCCATCGACGCTCCCGAAGTTCCCCTGGCCATCAACCAGCATGTAACGTAAAGAGAACGGCTGCGCCATGCGTGCCATTGCATCGTAAACGGCACTATCGCCGTGCGGGTGATACTTACCCAGCACTTCCCCGACGATACGCGCACTTTTCTTGTGAGATGTGTTCGGGCGCAACCCCATATCGTACATCGCAAATAAAATACGCCGGTGAACGGGCTTTAAACCATCCCTGGCATCTGGGAGGGCGCGTGCTACAATCACGCTCATCGCGTAATCTAAGTAGCTCCCGCGCATCTCCTCATTGATGTTTACGGTCCGAACTGTTCCTATTGTCATAATCAACTCACGCAGAGGCTGCGCTGCTGCTCCTTTCAACTTGACAAACCGTTCCCGCTGGTGTTGGCTCAGAAGGGGGTGAAATCAAATCCATGTGTACAAGCACATATCTATAGTCACTGGGGTAGGGGTTATCTGTGGAGGTGACACGACCCGCTATGACCCTCACAATAAACACATAAATTCACATTATTTTTCCGTGAACACTGACCTTTCACAACTTACCAATTTTATCATAAATGGCCCTTTTCCGCGAGTTGCAAACCCTATATCCCAAATTATCCCAAATTCCCTTGGCGAAAACGTGAGGTGACCTGTTATGCAAATGATACGAGTGATAGTGTTGGCGCTCTGGTGGGGTGTCTTTGCCCAACCCGCTGACCCAACCGGGACCATCGCGTTTGGTGTTGTTTCCCCCGGACCAGGCCAACCCCCGCCTGCCCTCGATGAGCTGATCGAAGCCACCACCGAACAGCTATCCGAAACCGATATAACCTTCGCTCCCGTCACCTGGGATGCGCCCCTACCCGATGTTATCCAAGAGCGCCTGATCGGGCTGATGCCGGTCACCACAACCGGGACCGCTACCTTCACCTACCTACCCGAATCGCACGTGCTGGAAGATATTTCGCCGGTGCTGTTGCCTCCCACTTTCCCGGTGACGGCGCTCGCTGCCCCCCACGCCGCCGACCTGCTCGCTACCGGTGCGTTTTATAGTGCCGGGGCTTGCCCGGCTGCCCGGCAACAAATGGCCCCCTACACAGACGATGCCAGTTTGCAACCTTTCACCCATACGCTGATAGGCACTTGTCACCTGATCGAAGCAGATTACCCGGCGGCGATAGCAGCCCTCACCCCAGCCGCCGCCGTCGCTCTTGAGGGTGGTCGCGCCGATGGCGTGCAAGCCGCTGTTAACCTAGCTTGGGCCTACTTACAACAAGGTCAGCCAGATGATGCCTTCGCCGTGATGAATACGCTTGTGTCGCTCTACCAAGAGCAAGCCAGCCCGGTGATCATCGCCCAGATTCTCGCCAAACGCGCCGAACTCCACGCGCTGGCCTTCAACTTCGACCGCGCCATTGCCGACGCCACCGAAGCGATCCAACTTGACCCGGATAACCCCCGCTACTACAAGCAACGCGGCGATCATATCTTTCTGATCTACGAGTGGGATCGCGTCTTAGACGACTACAATACCGCGCTCCGCCTAGACCCAACCTACGCCGACGCCTATTTCGCGCGGGGGGTGCTGTACTACACGCAAGGGCCACGCCCAACCGCCCAAACGGACTTCCAGACTTTTCTCGACCTGGTGCCGGATGACGACCCCCGTATCACCGAAGCACAGGGCTACATCGCCAGTATCCAGGCCGAACTAGACGCGCTCGGCGGCGATGATACCGGCGCGTTCGGTCCGTCCGATTGATAGATGCGCACGCCTGCGCCGTAAGCTAGTCCCCGGCCTGGGCCGTCACCCCGCCGAACTGTTCCCGCGCCGCTTCGATGTAGCTCAACGACTGATGCCGGAAGTAAGTATTATACAGTTCCGCATAATGGCCCCCCTGCGCCATCAACGAATCGTGATCGCCCTGTTCGATGATCTGCCCGTGATCCAACACGATGATCCGATCGGCGCTGCGAACTGTACTCAGCCGATGCGCAATCAAGATCGATGTGGCCTGCGCCAAGATCATATCTAACGCTTCCTGAATCTGTGTTTCTGTAAACGGGTCGATGCTAGCCGTCGCCTCATCCAAAATGAAAATTGACGGGTTTTGTAACAAAACACGCATCAAGCTAACAAGCTGACGCTGGCCCATGCTCAAGCGCCCGCCACGTTCCCCCACATCGCTATCTAACCCCTGTGGCAATGTATCCAGCCAGTCACCATCGCCAATGCTATTGGCAATCGCGTTGATCTCATCGTCGGTTGCGTCTGGCTTGGCATACCGGATGTTATCGCGGACAGTCCCGCTAAACAGAAAGGGCGTCTGCGAGACAACGCCCAGGTGAGCGCGATAATCCTTGAGGTTGAAGCGGCGAATATCGACACCATCTATCCGAATCTCGCCCCCCTGGAACTCATAAAAGCGCGTAACCAGCTTGGCTACCGTAGACTTCCCCGCCCCAGTGTGCCCCACAAACGCGATGTCCTCACCGGGGGCCATCGTCAGGTTGAACCCTTCCAGCACGTTCTCATCCGGGTCGTAGCCAAAGGTCACATTATCAAATTCGATTTTGCCCTCTATATGACCGATGGGCTTATCCTCACCACTCTGTTGCAGGTTGTTGTCGGCATCGATCAACGCGAAAACGCGCTCAGCCGACGCCAACCCCTGTTGAAATTGGCTGATAAAGGCCGATAACGAAATAAACGGGAACCAGAAGCGATCCACCGACTGGATAAACAAATACCACGTATCCGGCGTGACACTATCCGCAATAACCGCCCGCGCCCCAAAATAGGTAATAATCCCGAAAGCAACCCCCGCGAGCGCGTTTAACACCGGGAAGATAGAGGCCAGCACCGCCCCCCGCACCAAGTTCACACGGTAGGATGTCCGATTGACGTTATCGAACTCGTCGTAAATCACCCCTTCTTTACGAAAGTTCTTGGCGATGCTGATACCCGCGACACTCTCTTGAATGTTGTCGTTGACCATACCCAGCGCCCGTGCGCCGTTGCGCGTGGTGATACGCGCAAAGTGCCGGAACGTAAGCGACCCCAACACAATCAACGGGGCCAGTAATAACACCAACCACGTTAACGACACACTCCGGTTAAACAAGATCACGACCAGTACCAACACGGAGGCCACCTGGCTAAACAGATCACTTGTCAGTAAGATAACCGTCCCGAACTCTTGCGTATCGCTCGTGATGCGGCTAACCACCTTACCGGACTTATTCTTATCGTAGAACGCCAGATCGCGGTTCACTGCGGATTCAAAACTGTCTTTGCGCATCCGCGCCACCACGCCACCAATCGCACGGGCCGCCATCCGCCGCCGGACCCAGTTCCCGAAGTATTCCGCCAGCACCGTGATCAACAACGCCCCGACGAGTAACGTCAGCGTGTTCACGCTGCTATCGCGGCTGATAGCCCCTACCCCGGCAGCGATAATCACCGGGCGCAGCGAAAGCATCACCGCAGCCACCAGCGCCGTACCCATCACCGCCGCGAGTTGGCTCAAATGTTTTGAGAAATAATCGCCAATCCGTTTAAATAGCTCCGCGTCACTATACTGACGGTCGTAACTGTCTTCTGCTAACCCTCGGAACATCATACCCATACTTAGTTACCTCCTTCAGTCGTGCTGGTTTGTGCTATCGGTGTAGCCTGCTTGCCGTTGCTGCTAGTGGGGCGCTCATAACGTGCAAAGATGCGGCGGTACGCCTCCGAACTTTCGAGCAAGTTCTCGTGCTTGCCCTGTGCCACCACGCGCCCCTTTTTGATCACCACAATATGATCGGCCCACCGGATTTGTGACAGCCGATGCGTAATCAAAACGGTCGTCCGCCCTTGCGCCGCCGCCCAGATCGCACGCTGGATTTTATCTTCAGTCGCGCTGTCTATCGCGCTCGTGCTGTCGTCTAACACCAAAATTTTGGGGTCCGTCAAAAACGCCCGCGCAATCGCCAGCCGTTGCCGTTGACCCCCAGAAAGCGTCACCCCACGCTGCCCGATGATCGTATCGTACCCGTCCGGGAATGTCTCAATGAAATCATGCGCCTGGGCCATCTTCGCCGCTTCGATGATCTCCTCACGGGTTGCGCTTTCCGTACCAAACGCGATGTTATCCGCAATCGACCGGCTAAACAGAAAAATATCCTGCTCAATAATGCTGATCTGCGAACGTAACGCCTGTAAATTCCAATCGCGCACGTCCCGCCCGTCGATCTCAACCCTCCCGCTTTCCACATCGTAAGTCCGGTTCAACAACTTGGTCAACGTCGATTTTCCGGCCCCCGTCTGCCCGACAAGCGCCACCGTCTGGCCCGGCTCCACCTGGAACGACACATTGTGAATAATGGTTTTGCCTTGGTCGTAATGAAAACTCACATCATCAAGCCGGAGACCGCCGGACATTTCGCCATTATAGCCGTCTCGGTTCTGGTCCAGGTCGGTATGCTCGTTCAAAATGCTGAGAATCCGCTTGCTGCTGGCATACCCTAGCGCCACCTGCGAAAACGAAAACTGCGACACAAACACCGGGAACCCAAACAGCGATAGGTACCCCATAAACTGCACCACCTCCCCCGCCCGGATCAGCCCAACATTGTTCATGTACAGCGCGTGCCCGAACCCGGTTGTCAGCGCCAGCCCGAATAACAGCAACGGGAAGTAGATCGCTTCCAGGTCTCCCTGTTCAACAAATTTACCGTACACATAATCTACCAGGTTCCCGAACTTTTTAATTTCGCTATCTTCCTGGGCCGCCCCTTTGACCACTTCCAGGCCATCCAACGATTCCGCCAGGCTCGCGTTCATATCCCCAAAGCTACGCCGCACATCCTGCGCCACCGGGTGCAATGACGACACAAAGTGATATTGTGCAAAACTATACAACACCATAAAAAACAAGGGCGTGAGCGTAAGCTGCCAGGAAATTACCGGCGTAAAAAACAACGGCATCACCAAAAACATCCCAGAACCGATAATCAGATTAAACCCGGGGTTCATCATCAAATTGAGTTCGCGCACATCATTGGTCACCCGCGCCATAATCTCCCCGATAGGCTGTTTATCGTGGAACGTCATACTCTTGCCGAGCAAGTCGCTGTACAACTCGTCGCGCACATCCCGTTCGATCCGTTGCCCGTACACCTCCGCCGAAAAATTCCGCCCAAACTGCACAACCGACCGGACCAACTGCGTCCCCACAATGGCAACCACCAACCACGTCAGCCGATTCAGCAGGTCCGGGCGGGCTAACGCCCCCGCCTGGAAAGCCAAAATATCATCGTAGGCCACCCCCACCAGGTAAAATAACGCGGCAGCCAGCGCCGCGTTCCCGGTCGCACCAACCAACAATATGACCGCCAGCATCGGGTGCCGACGAACATGAGACCACACGTACCGCATCCCCCCCTCGCGGTTGGTATGATAATTTTTACCAGCGATAAATTCAGATGACATAGGCTTTAACCCCGCTTTGTGTGTTGTGTTCACTCAAGAACCATCAAAAAAATTTTGAATGGATATTTTACGATCATACCACGCCCATTGATAATCAATATGAACCAATGCCAAAGATCGACCGTTTTTCGATTAAGAAACGCTTATAGTCTCGATAATCTGAATGTCCCCACCCGGCCCCAGCAGGGTATAGCCCTCAATCGGGTGGTAGGCCACCAACTGCACGCTATATTGCCCGGCAGGTAAGCCCGGCGGTACAGCAAGCGACCGGCTATCTAGCATCATCCGCCCCGGCGTAAGTTGTGAGGTAAGGTGTAGCTTGCCATCCAGGGAAGTTGGCGGCCCGTCAGTTTGGGTGATGATCGCTCCGGTAGCATCCACCAACCGCACACTGACCGAATAATCGAGCGCAAGCGGCGCATCTGGCATCCACCAGATTTCCACTTGCAGCTCGTCGCCGGGTTGGATGACTTCCGCCCCGTAAAACAGCAGCGTATCGCCATTCGGGGCCGCCAACCGCACCGGCCTATCTGCCGGGGCACCCTCTAATAGCTGAGCGTAGTAACACCATGTCTGGCAATTGCCAAGCACAGCCGTTAACGGGCGTAGGCGCTCTAGCTCACGGAAATTTGCCCGCACCGCCGGGTTATGTATCTCACCGGTGATATGCCATACCCGCCGATATTGTTGGGCAGCTTCCAGGGTAGGCACACGCTCTAAACCTGGGCTGATATACTGTTCCGCCAGCCAATCGACATAAGCATGACCTTCACCGCCCCGGTCGAAAAACAGCACATCATCCGGGCGGCTCATCTCAGACATCGCTTGGTAGATCGTCCGGTGTGGCGTGCGGTCCGGCAAGTGCCCCGGAAGCGCCCACAGCAGCAACACCCACACGCCGATCACCGCCCCCCAACTGACCCAGCGCCCACGCAGGCTAGCCAAGGCCACCCCACCAGCGCCACCCACTCCCAAGCTCATATATACGATATAACGCGGATCGTATACGCTAACAAACAAATTCGCCGTCAACGCGATAGCTGGCACACCCACCGCCCACAACACCAATAACCCATAAACCCACCGCCGGACCGTCACCATACCCAACAAAATAACCCCCCACACCAGCCACGGTAGCCCGTTGGTTGCGAGTCGGTTCAAGTTGGCGATAACTCGCCACGAAGTCGCCGTAGTAGTCGAGGCAATCCCGAATGTGCCGTCGATCTCACGTAGCGTTACAACCTGCCCCACAAAGACCGATGCCCACGGCAGCCACAGCAACAACGCCAACCCCGCCGCGCCTGCTAGCTGCATCCAATGGCGGCGGGACGGCCACCGCATCAAAACATACACCCCATGCGCTACCACCAAAAACGCCAGAAAGTAATGCGTGTACGCCAATAACGCCAACGAAACACCGTAGAGCGCGGCCTGCCACCAGCCCGGACACTGCCACCAACGATACAAACACCAGGTTGCAAACGTCGCGTTTAACAGTACCAACGGATAAGGCCGGATTTCAAACGCATACGTGAAAAAGTGGCTGTTGACACCCACCAACAGCACCGCCGCCCATCCGTACCGCGCCCCCCCAAACATCGCCCATACCATACGATACAATAGCGACACCGTGAGCATACTCCACAGCAAACCCTGGTAACGCCCGGCAAACTCGCTATCGCCCGTCACCTGTCGCCATGCCCAAAAAAAAGCATGCCATAGCGGGGCCTGCACATCCTGCGTCGCCTGATACCGGATCGTCCCCAACAGCGATGTATCCGTATGCACATAAACAAGGTGTTCGTCCGGGCGCATGTGCAGCCAACCTAAGCCGTACAGCCACAGCCCAAACATCAGCAACAACAGCCCGCTTGTGATCCATAAATTACGCTTGTGAGTGATCATGCGCACATTATAACCACACCCACCCTAATTGTGAGGCTCAACCGTGATCGTTAACGGCAAGACGCCCAGCGTCCCGTTTTCCGCTGTTTGTGCCCCGGTCACTGGCAACAGGTCCGTTGCATAGACACCCACCCACAGATCATAGGTTCCCGGTGCCGTCTCCGCTGGGATAACCATAGCCCGGTTATCCCACACCGGGACGCCCGGTTCCCAGCTTGGCATCTGCCGGAAGCCGCCGCCCGGTTCGCCATCACGGGCGCTGGCAGCCACCCCCACCCCCGGCTGTACCAGATGTAACGCCACCCGGTAGCGTTCATCCAATGCTGCATCGGTGCGCCATAACAACGAGATCGGCAGCACATCGCCGGCGGCGTAGGTCGCCCCGTGCGGCAAGCTCACCCCTAGCGCCTGGATGTGATCCCCGAACCGCAGGTCGGTTAGCGTATCTGGGCCGCGCAACGTAAACGGATCGTGAATTGCCCCGGCGTAGTAAGACAACAACCGCACTGGTAAGCCGTCCGCGCCGGTGGTGTCAACTTCGCTCAGCGGGTAGTAGTAGGCCGATAAGTACCGTTCTAGCGGTAAGACCGACCACGCGACGAACGGCGAGCTATCCGCTAATACCCATAGCCGTTGCTGACCGTTTGCCACCAATGTATCGATTAATTGTGGTGTCGGATTTTCTAACAGGTCCGTCGGATTGGGCGACGTAACCTGTGGCGGTTGATCGGGTGACGGCTGTTCGCCGGGGTGTTGGGGCAGGCTGATGATCCGATGGGGCAAACGCCCATAATTCAGAAAATAACGCTCATGGCCCAATTCCGCGATCAACACCACCTCATCTGGCGGCACCTGTTCCCGAATCACCGCGACCACATCCGATAAGCCCTCACTAAATGCCAAGTACAGATCATCCTCATAAATTTGCGTCAAACTCCACCCGACCGACAACACCCATAGCGCCGGGAGCGCGTAAATAATATACGTTGCCCAGCGTCCGGCGGATGTCCCGCGTAGCAGCCGAACCGCCATCCACCCACACACCACCACCAACCCCACAAACGGGATAACAACTTGCGCCGCCCCGGTGCGCACCCACGCAAAATCAAATGGAACCGTCCCCCACAAGCGCGGCAGCATCACCCAACGCAGATAGCGCGGATCGTTCAGGCCGCCCGCCCATTCGGTGTAGCCCTCGGCGGCCCCCGGTAATAGTCTGGCGTATTCCCCCCACCAGTAAGCCACCGCATTAAACTGAACCCAAACGCTGTAGCCCATCAACAGCGATAACCCCGCCCATCCCATCACCGCCCGCCACCGACGCCGAACCTGCAACCACTCGATAATCGGTAATACGCACAACATCCAGAACGGCACCACCGGCACCATAAAGCGCGGCGGCCAGCTTAACCCACCGAACCAATCAAAGTTAGCGACGTAAGCATAACCCAGCGCATAAGATAACGTGATCGAAAAAGCGACCACCACATACCGCATCCGATTTTGGGCCGCCAACAAAGCCACACCCGGCAACGCCAACAAGATAACCGGTGACGTTCCCCAGATACTCCCGCCCAGGCTGAAAAAATACCCCTGTATCCCCTGGTTCATAGCCGCCCGTTCCATGCGTTCCTCCCACGGGATAAGCTCTAGCCGCACCTTGTCGCGGTACATCTGCCCGATCTCCTGCGCACTCTGTGGGATGGTGTTGTAATACAACACGCCCGCTACGACCACCACCAACCCGAAAAACCCCCATCGCACCCACCGCCACGCAAACAGGCGATCCGTCCACGGGAAGGCGACCAACATCAGCGCCGGGAACGTGATCACAGACCCACGCCGCGCTAAAACTGCTATCCCCAGGCATATCAATACCGTCACCGCCCACCGCCAGCTACGCGCCACACGCCATCGCTCGATCACATAAGCCGCCAGCAGAATCAGCAGCAGCGTGATCGGCTCTTGGAAGAATGTCTTGCTGTAAGGCCATAAAATCGTGCCGAACCCGAACAACCCCCCCGTAATAAACGCCGTTGATCGGGCATACCCTAATTGCAACGCATACGCATAAAAAAGCCCCACCGCCGCCCCAGACACCATCACATTAAACAACCATACCGCATGAACCCGCCCCACACCCGGCAGGACATCGGCCAGAGCATACAACGGGGCCGCCAATACCAACTGCAACGGCTCCGCATTGACGGGCAGCAGTGGCAGGCTGGGTACTGGCGTGTCGTAATCCCAAAAGCGACGCTCACCGTGCGTCAGGTCTAGCCGAAAATCTCCGAACCGAACCAGGCTAGCAGTCGCATCAAACATAAATAAAGTATCGGTCGATTCGATCCGGGCGCTGTAAGTCAGCATATACACACTGCTCACCATCACCACCAACACCACCGCTAATGCCCAGCGATGGCGGGCGGCCTGCTCAAAATAATTCATGGCTACTATTCTGTTTGGTGATCGTGTTGAGTTGCTTCATCTGCGGGAGGCTAGCCGCCGGCACGCAACGGCTGAGCGCCCTTTACATCGTAATGTCTACAATGCTGCTCCCGACACTCCGTAACTTGTCGGTCGGCATTTTGCTAAACATGATGGCGATCTCGATAAACCCCCGGTTCACCGGGTTAGACACAAACTCGCGCATCTCCTCCGGCAGTTCTACAAACTTCCGGTACTTCTCCCGCGAATCCAACAATTCGCCAATCGAACTACTGGCTTCCAAGAAATACGATATGCTCTGCTTGACCCCTCGCGCCAAGATATTGAGATGGTGCATCGGGATCGGCTCGCCCGCTTCATAGGCGCGGATGTCGTCCGGCGATAACCCGGCGTCGGTTGCCAATTCCTCGATACTCAACCCCTGGTTCTCACGGGCTTGCCGCAACAACGCCCCGATAATCCGTGTACGGAGTTTAATATACTCGTCCTCAGCGCGGGCCTCCTCGCTATACTCCTTTTTAATCGTCTCCTGGCTCCAAAAATGGCTGACTGGCACCCCCAGGTAAAACGCCAATATCTCCAACTCTGGTAAGCTAGGCGACGCCTCCCCATACTCCCAAGCCGTATACGACTCAACCGTAACGCCCATAATCCGGGCGCAATCGGTGATGGTCCGGGCCGCATTCAGCCGCGCATCCCGGATGAGTACACCCAGCATTTTCGCATGGAGGCGGTAAAACTCGTCTAAGTCCAGCGTTTCCGTCTCTTTTTTCTGTGTATGCTTGGCCTGCTTGACTTTCTTAAACCGAGCGCCAATATCCTCCATAAGCCGCGTTACCTCCGCAGGGATGTTTGCTGATTCATTAAATGATATGGTGTCATTATAGAGCCTTGCCCCCCATACTGGCAACTTGCTTTGCACCTTGCCGTCATAAAATGCTACAATTGGAAACAGTTTCAACACCTAATTTAACCAGACATGAGGAGCAGACCCTCGCCATGCCTCGTTTATTGCTCGCCTGCCTCACCTTATGCCTGTGGGTCGCCCCGGCAACGACCCAGGACATGCCCACACTCTCGGTCATGATGACCCCCATCGAAGGCACACTAGACCCAGCCTTCAACTCCAATGACCCCGATACCGCCTTCTCACGTGCTTTGTTCGACTATTTCGTCGAATTACAACCGAACGGTGAAGTCGGGCCGAACTTAGCCGCCGAGTGGTCGATTAGTGATGACGGCCTGACCTACACCTTTGATATGGTCCATGATGTGCTGTTTCACGATGGCACCCCGCTAACCTCGGCGGATGTGGTCTGGACCTATAACCGCCTCCGTGACCCAAACTTAGGCTCACCCGCTTCTAGCCTACTGGCAAATATTGACGCCATCACCGCCCCGGATGACAATACGGTTGTGTTCCAACTCAACCAACCCAACCCGGATTTTCTGCTGAATCTCGCTTCACGCTGGTCACTGATCATCAAAGCCGAGACAACCGACTTCAGCGCCGGCAATATCTCCAACGTCGGTAGCGGCCCGTTCATCCTAGAAAGCTACTTACCAGGGCTAGAAGCCGTATT
>DAOTUA010000345.1:0-1954 GCA_034437355.1 Anaerolineae bacterium
CCCTCTCCCAGTGCCAAAGGCACGTTTGGGAGAGGGGTTGGGGTGAGGGCTGAGTAGTTACACTTTTTCTGGAAAAAGTGGTGGGGTGTGGGGTGAAACCCCACCAAACCTGACAGTTTTTGAATTTCACATAGCACGTATCATATAATAAGTAAAAGGAGAACATCTGATGACCAAACAACAAATTATTGCCATGGGCGGCGGTGGGTTCTCAATGCAACCGGACAACCTCGCCTTAGATCGCTATGTGCTGGAGCAAACCAACAAACCAGACCCCGCCGTCGCGTTCCTACCGACGGCATCCGGCGATAATTTCGAGTACATCGTGAATTTCTATAGCGCCTTCCGTACCCTTGGCTGTCATCCTTCGCATCTGTCGCTATTCAAACCACATACCGCCGACATCGAACAGTACATCATGGAACAGGACGTGATCTATGTTGGCGGCGGCAACACCCGCAGTATGCTGGCACTCTGGCGCGAGTGGGAACTGGATATGATCCTGCGCGATGCACTCGCCGCCGGGATCGTGCTAGCCGGGATTAGCGCCGGGGCGATCTGCTGGTTTGCCGCTGGCATTACGGACTCGACCCCCGGTGAATTGACGGTGATCCCCGGCCTGGGCCTTTTGCCGATGAGTTGTTGCCCACACTACGACGGCGAAGCCCAACGCCGCCCGGCTTATCGGCGCTTTGTTGGCTCCGGGCAGATGACCGCCGGCTATGCGCTAGACGACAGCGCGGCGGTTCACTTTGTGGATGGCGAGCTACACCGCGTGGTTGCATCCGCACCGAATGCAAAAGCCTACTGGGTCGAAAAAACGGGCGATACCGTCACCGAAACGCCGCAGCCGATAACGCCGCTTGCCCCGGTCCGTAACCGATGACAACGCTCCGCGAGGCGTGGCAGGCCGCCCGTGATCGGCTGGCGGGACGTTCCGAAACCGCCTCACTCGACGCGCAAGTTTTGCTTACGGATGTGATCGGCGCGCACGACCGCGCCTATTTGTTCGCCCACCCCGAACAACACCTATCACCGCAGCAGGCCGACCGCTACACCCGGCAGATCGACCGCCGGGCGGCAAGCGAGCCGGTCGCCTACATTCGCGGCTTTAAAGACTGGTACGACCGCCAGATCATCGTTACGCCAGATGTCCTCATCCCTCGGCCAGAAACCGAATTGTTGCTAGAAGCGGCGCTCGGCATCTGCCAGCCGGGGATGGTCGTTGCCGATGTGTGTACCGGCAGCGGTGCGCTGGCGGTGACGCTCAAAGCCCACTGCTCCGGCGCAACCGTCCATGCGACTGACATTAGCGCGGCGGCCCTGGCGGTTGCGCGTCGGAATGCCGCCGGCTTAGCTGTCCACTTTCATCAGGGGGATATGCTGGCCCCGTTGCTGGCGGCAGGGGTGACGGTCGATGTGCTGATCAGTAATCCGCCGTATATTGCCCACGACGAACTGATGACGCTCGCTGTCCGGGAGTATGAGCCGGCGCTGGCGCTAGACGGCGGCACGGATGGCCTGGCGCTGGTGCGGCGGTTGTTGGCCGGGGCGCGGCGGGTGTGTAAACCGGGGGCGTGGGTGTTGGTCGAACACGGCGCGGACCAGGGCGCGGCGGTGTTGTCGTTAGCCGAAAAAACTCTGGCCCCAACTTCTGCCGAGATCGTGCCGGATTACGCCGGGCTGGATCGCTTTCTGCGGGCCAAGCTCCCGTAGCGTTTAAATCTGCTACAATATCGAAAACGCCCGATGTGTAAGTATCTCAGTTTTGGAGTAACGACTCAGCTTGCCCCCCACCCCGGCGCTAAAGCGACACCGCTCCCCCCATGTTCACCCTGCTCTGGTCCGGGTGTGTTCAAGCGGAGGAACTGCGTAGTTACCAAAAAGTGGTAACTGCTCAGCCTGCCCCCCACCCCTCCCCCACTATCGCCGCTTTAGTGGGGGAGGGGTGGGA
>DAOTUA010000346.1:0-3946 GCA_034437355.1 Anaerolineae bacterium
CCCTCTCCCAGTGCCAAAGGCACGTTTGGGAGAGGGGTTGGGGTGAGGGCTGAGTAGTTACACTTTTTCTGGAAAAAGTGGTGGGGTGTGGGGTGAAACCCCACCAAACCTGACAGTTTTTGAATTTCAAATAGAACATTTTTAGGAAAATAACCATGTCCCACTCAATCCTTATCCTGCACGGCCCCAACCTGAACCTGCTCGGCACCCGCGAAACCGACATCTACGGCAACATGACGCTAGACGACATCGCCAAAAAACTACACACCCACGCCAAACCCCACAAGATCGACATCCGCTGGGAACAGTCCAACCACGAGGGCGCGTTAATCGACGTGCTGCACGTCGCCCGCAACTGGGCCGCCGGGGTCGTCTTTAACCCCGGAGCCTACACCCATACCTCTATCGCCCTACGTGACGCCATCGCCGGGATCGACATCCCGGTTGTAGAAGTCCATTTGTCCAACATCCACGCCCGCGAACCCTTCCGGCATACGTCGATGTTGGCGGGCGTCTGCATCGGGCAGATTAGCGGCTTCGGCTGGCGTAGCTACGCGCTCGGTCTCGATGCGCTGCTGGGCCACCTGGGGCTACTAGACGTTTAAGCTCAGTCACACGCCATATGAAATTCAAAATTGACAACATTTTGTCGGATTTCACATCAGGCGTTAGTGATTATCACGGACAACCCCCCCACTTTTTTTGTGATACCTGACAGATGTTCATCGGCCCCGCTTTGCGCTAGACTGAACCCACCTTCCGCAAGTTAGCCCAAAACAACACTTTATGACCACTTATGACGACATCAAAACCCAAATACAAGATCAAAACGTGCGCTTCATCAACCTGTGGTACACCGATATTATCGGCATGGTCAAGACCATCACCATCCCGCCCAAACAACTAGAGCGCGTCATTAACAACGGCGCACACTTCGACGGCTCATCGCTCGAAGGCTTCGCTCGTGTCGCAGAGAGTGATATGCTGCTCATCCCGGACCTGAACACGTTTACCCTCATCCCCTGGACCAGTGGCGAAGAGAAAACCGCACGCATCATCTGTAATGTGCATACCACCAACGGCGACCTGTTCATCGGTGACCCCCGCGCTACACTCATCCGCACCTTGCACACCGCCCACGAAATGGGCTACACCTACAAAACCGGCATGGAACTTGAGTTCTACCTGTTCGAGAATAACCCGGTCGGCAGCCACCCGGACCACCCTCTACTACCCCACGACACCGATAGCTACTTCGATATGCCCGGCAACGAGGCGCAGCGCGTCCGCAATCGGATGATCAACGTGCTGGAACAAATGCACATCCCGGTGTTATCGGCCCACCACGAGATCGGCTCCGGGCAGCAAGAAATTGACCTGCTCTACAGCGACGCCCTCACCTCCGCCGACCGCATCCTAACCGCACGAGTCGCGCTGCGCTCCGTTGCCCGGCAACACGGCCTACAATGTACCTTCATGCCCCGCCCCTCCGCCGACCTACCCGGTACCGGCCTGCACACCCACCAGAGCTTACACGACCCCGAAACCGGCGCGAACTTGTTCCCAGATACAGATAACCAATACGGCCTATCTACCCTCGCCCGGCAATTCCTGGCCGGGCAGTTGGCCTATGCGCGGGCGATGGCGGCGATCCTGGCCCCGTTGGTCAACTCGTACAAGCGCCTCGGCACCAGCTTTGAGGCCCCCATGTATGTGACCTGGGCACACATCAACCGGGGCGCACTCATCCGCGTGCCCAGCCTGCGGCCCGGCAACGAAGCCCATACACGGCTCGAACTGCGTATGCCAGACCCCAGCCTGAACCCCTATCTGGCAAAAGCCGTCATGCTCCAGGCCGGGCTAGAAGGTATCCGCCAACAAATGGACCTGCCCGTCCCGCTTGAAGAAACCATCGTCCACCAGAACCGATCCCGGTTGCGCCAGCTAGACATCCTACCCAACTCATTACGCCAAGCCCTAGACGCGCTCGAAGAAGCCGATGTACTACTCTCGGCTTTGGGGCCATACATCGCTGAACGCTACATCGCGCTCAAGCGCCAGGAATATGAGGAATACAGCCGCCAGGTCACCGAATGGGAGCGTAAACGTTACTACGGGCGCTACTGATCAGCGTTGGCCTCCAGTAGATAGTTATGAATTTGCACCTGAGCCGCGTAACTATCCTCTGGCTGCAAAATGATAGACAAACTACAGTCCGACGGCCCCGGCGATAAATCCAACAGCTTGACACGCCCCAACTGTTGTAAAACCTGGGCCATCATCCCCGGCATCTGATTAATCTGATGTCCAATCACCGTGACGATGCTCACCGGCCCCACCTGCCACCCGGTCGGGTCATCCACTAGCGCCGCCCGTAGCCTGTCAACTGCATTCCGTGACGCCCCAGGGCCGCTGCTTGTCGGCACAATGAACCCTATAAAAGTGCGGGTGGACGACTGCGAGGTGAACATCACCTCTACGTCATTCCCACTCACATCTACCAACACCGCGTTCACCTGCGCGGCAATCTCGGAAAGCGGCCCGCTGTAGTCCGCAAACAAACCCACCCCCTGGATCATCGTAACCGCTTTTGGCGGCGGCGGGTGCTTCGGCGGTTTGGTATCAAAGATCAACGTCCCCGGTTGCTGCGGCTTGAAAACGTTCTTAATCCGTAGTGGGATTTTCGCCTGTTGTAACGGCCCCACCATACGCGGATGCAACACCCGCGCCCCAAAATACGCCATTTCGCCTACCTCCGCATAAGACATCACCCGGATTGCCTGCGCATTATCCACATCACGCGGGTCAGTCGTCATCATCCCGTCAACATCCGTCCATACCCACACCTCATCCGCCCTAGCACAGATCGCCACCACCGACGCCGTGTAATCACTGCCGCCACGCCCCAACGTCGTGATCTCGCCCTCCGGCGTAGACCCGATATACCCGGTAATAACCGGCACAATCTCACGATCTAGCAACGGCAGCAAATCCGCCACGATCTTATCGCAGCTTTGCGCAATATCCGGCAGCGCGTTGCCATAATTGCTATCGGTAATGATCATCCCCGGCGTATCAATCGCCACCGACCGAATGTTATTCTGCCGGATGATCGCCGCCACAATCCGCGCCGATAACCGTTCCCCCACCCCGATCATCCGATCAACCGTTTTCTGCTGTAACTCGTCGCTTGGCTCGGCAGCCAACGACTGCAACTGATCCAGCATATCAAACAACAGCCGATCCACATCCGCCTGGATCGTCTGCCGTTCGGTCGCCCCCAACGGCAACTGCTCGATCAACGCCAGGTGCCGCGTGCGCAAGGTCGCCACAATCCGCCGATACCCGCGCTGGTTGCTGATCTGCGCCTGCCGTGTCGCCTCGATCAGATTATCCGTCACCCCTTCCAACGCGCTAACCACAATCAGCAACTTATCCCATTTTTCGTGTTCGTGCAGGATAATACTTAGCACCTGCGTTAAAGCGGTCGTCGTCCCAACAGACAACCCGCCGAACTTCATAACCAATGTCCCCATATCGCCACACTCCGTTAGATAATTCCCTAGATCATAGGCCGTGCCCGTTTCAATTGCAAACATTGACTACTCTGGGCCGCCCGCGTTTTGTGCCCCACCCCCCCCACATACACAAATCGTCTAAACCTTCATCTTGCATGACAAAATGGACGCTTTTTGTCCACTTTTTCTGGAAAAAGTGGTGGGGTGTGGGATGAAACCCCACGATATTCTAATCTCTGCCTGAGTAGTTACTCAACAGCGCCTAGAAAAATTTGAAGCGATTCCCTGCACCCGAACTGGGGTGTATTTCAATATTTTGGCGGGCTGGGTGCTTTCGCCCTGTTTTGTAGGGGAGTCCCTCTGTGGACTCCCGTTGGTATCGGCGGGAGGGCACGGCGACCCTCCCCTACGTCGGTTTTGGGTTCTTG
>DAOTUA010000347.1:0-16249 GCA_034437355.1 Anaerolineae bacterium
CCATTGTTTAGCAAGCGATTGCCCCATTACTTTTTATTTTGCGTATAAAAATATTTTTTGCAAGTAAATTTTGGCAATCAGGGGCGGCGACCATGCACGATACTGGCAAAGACTTAATTTATCACATCCTGTATAGAATGAGAGTTTTAGTATGTCATCCACAACCATAACGCATATCCAAACGCGAGACATCCGCTATAAACTAGCAGCCGGGGAGGGCGCAGACAGCATCCACGCAGACCCGGAATATTCCTACGCCGTGACCGACCTCCACACCGACAACGGGCTAACAGGTGTTGGGCTGGCCTTTACGCTTGGTACGGGTAACGATCTGGTATGCCAGGCGGCCGGGATCATGGCGGAGGCGTTAGTAGGCCGGGAGATCGAAGCACTGATGGCGGATTTTGGGGCCGTCTACGCGCACATGCTCGACCATCCGCAGCTCCGTTGGTTGGGGCCACATAAGGGGGTCGTGCATCTGGCGCTGTCGTCGGTGACCAACGCCTGTTTCGACCTATGGGCCAAGGCGCGGGGCGTCCCGCTGTGGTGGCTGCTGCTGGACCTATCGCCGGAACAGATCGTCAATACGCTACACCTACGCTATGTCGATGATGTTCTCAGCCGGGAGCAGGCGCTAGCGATCCTGCGAGAGCATCACCCGACACGCCCGGACCGCGCCGCCATCATCGACACCGGTTATCCCGGCTACGATACGTCTATTGGTTGGTTCCAGTATAGCGATGACACCATTAAGGCGAATATCGCTCGCTCGTTGGATGCCGGGTTCGGCGCGGTCAAGCTCAAGGTGGGGTCGGTCGAACCCGCCCGCGACCTGCGCCGGGCCGCGCTTGTCCGTGAAGCTGTTGGGGATGATGTGCGCGTGATGCTCGACGCCAACCAACAATGGACGCTGCCCCAGGCGATCCGCATCGGCTTACAACTGGCGGACATCAACCCGTATTGGATCGAAGAACCGATACACCCCGACGATATTCTAGGCCATCAGACGCTCGCCCGTGCGCTGGCCCCAATACAGCTTGCGCTCGGTGAGCATGTCCCCAATCAAGTGATCTTCAAGAACTACCTACAAACCGGGTCGGTGGGGTTTGCCCAGGCGGATTGCGTGCGGCTTGGTGGTGTCAGCGAGTTTATCACCGTTAGCCTGTTGGCGCGTCATTTTAACGTGCCGGTGGTTCCGCATGTTGGCGATATGGGCCAGATTCACCAACACCTGGTGCTGTTTAACCATATTGCGCTGGGCCACGACGTGATATTCCTGGAGTACATCCCGCATTTGCGGCAGCATTTCGTCCACCCAGCAGATGTTCGGGACGGGGTTTACGCCACGCCCCAGGCCCCCGGCAGCAGTTCGGATTTGATTACATAACAGGCCGGTTGTACGTGGCGGGGCATACGGTGATGCCCCGCTACAAGAAGATATCTCAAATATAGGGGGAGTATGTCAACCGGAAGAATGGATAAATGAGAAGAATATCCGGCTGGTTCTGATTAGCAATGCCTTTCTCGATAAGCTCAGCGATGATCTATATGGCTTCTATTGGACGTTTGATCGCGATCCGCTTCGCTTCGGTTGGTCCCCATATGGCGACCGAAACGGGCTATACCGCGTCTACATCCGCCAAACAGACCAACCGGATTCGTGAGCGCGGCGGCGTCACTCTGCAAATAGTTGTAACGGCTGTGGCGGCACGTAGTATAGTATCAGCTGGGTGGCTTTTGACGGGGGATGATCGGTAAAGTACGGGCCGTAAACATCTGCAAAGCTGTTGTATAACAGGTCAATACCGGCTAGATGCTCCGGCGAGACAAAAAAGGCGTGCGCCTGCTCCAGGTCTAGCGCGGCCAGATACGCCAGGTTGAAGCCGGTGGGATCTACCGCCTGTAACCGGATCGTCGGGGCGGCACGCTCCCCACGATAGAACCGCAGTGTATTGTTCAGGTCGGAGATCAGCAGCGGCACGCGGTCGATAACATAGACGTTTGTCCCCGCGGGCAGCGAGGCCGCCCGTTGGATCGCGTCGTCTATGTTGCGGCTGCGTCCAGATTGTTCTTCGGTGAACTGTTGATTGAAACGTGCCATGTATGGCCCAAAGAAGTCAAACATTTGCAACGGGATCACGACAACCAACGCCGCTACGACTACCCCCGACCGCCACCGCTGCCGCCATGCGGTCAATAGCCCGATCAGCACATCTAATCCGAGCGCGGCGAGCATCACCAATGCCGGGAACGCCACCACATACCGCGCCGAAATCCGGCTACGGGCCATCAGCATATTGCCGCTCCACGTCATACCCACCCACAACACCAGCAACAGCGCCCCGCTTTGTAACAGAATTTGGCGGGTTGTCGGCAGATAAAACGTGCCGGTACTGATCACCAACCAGCAAGCATATATCCCACCGATGATAAAAAACGGCACGATAAACGACGCCAACAGCGGATCATCCCCGCCATAATAGAGCGCCTCCTCCGGGATCGAAACGTGAATCAAGAACGATTCGTATAAACGGCTGACGGCATGGACCGCTAGTTGCCGTAAGCTAGTGATCTGCTCCAGCGTGCTTTCGTTTAGCCCGGCACTTTCCATGCGTTGGCTAAGCGGACGATCCATACCAAACAGCGTGATATAAATCGGAGCGCCCACCAGTACCCCCCCGGCGGATAACACCGCTAACGCCCGCTGATACTGTTGATAAACACGCGGTCGCCACCCGAAGCCGAATGCGATCAGCCCAATCGCTGTTAGCCAGATGATCATCAGCCCAGGAAACAACAGCCGACCGCCTTCATACCAATATTGGGTTAGCCCAATCATCACACCTGCCCAGGCGAAATTCCCAACCAGGTATTTAGGTGAGCGCCAAGCGCGTGCCACAAAATACAGTGCCAGCGTACCGAATAGCGGATCGGCAATATTGTTGATCCCAATGCGGCTAAACTGGACGTGAACCGGCATCACAGCCAACAACGCCGCCGCGATCAACGCGACCCGACCGCCAAACAACACCCGCGCCAACAAATAGACCGCCCATACCGTTAACACGCCGAAAACCACACTCGCAAAGCGCAACCCTTCCAAGTTGTGATGCACCCATCCGGCGCTCAGAGTTTGCAAGTACGGGAACAAATACGGGAACGCGGCAATCGAGCTAAACGGCTGTAATAACCGAATATAGGCGTCCTCCCAGAAGTAGATGACCGGGTTCAGGAAGTGAATCTCATCGACTAGAAAACGTTGCGCGTCCCGGAGTTGGTAGAGGCGCACACCGACCGCCAGCGCCAGTATCCCCGACAGCGCCAGCCATTCGCGGTAGGGCCTGGGTGTTGTGCGGGGGGATGGGTCTTGATCCACGATTACGCGGGTACCGGCCAGCCCAAACCCGATCAGTACCCATGCCGATACCCAGATCACAAACTGAATGTGCGACGAGACATTCTGCAACGCCCCCAGCGATAGGATGTTGGCGTTAATCTCCGTTGTGATCACCATCAGCACCACCCCCGGCACCAACGGCACCCAGCGCAGGCGCTCGCGGTGGATTAGCATGGGCGGCGTCGATTGGACGGCATCGCCGCATAACGGGGCGGTATCTGCCTGTAAGAGTGCGGCGACCAATACCAACCCGGCACACATCATCCACAAAGCCCCCTCGCCGGCTTGCGCTTGCCCCTCTGCAAAAACCAGAGCCGCCCGCGCCAACAACAGCGATAAAAGCACCCCGCCAGAGCTAACGAAATAAACGGGCGATGCTAACCAATCCGGCTGTGATCTGGGATCGACTGTGCCGCGCAACACAAACAGAATCAGGCTGACGGTCGCCCAGGCAAACGCCAACGCCATGATCACAGGGATCGATAAAACAACAAGTGGGACCGCAATAATCGCCATCCCGCAGCACAGGCCCACCGCGGCCCACCGTGCCCCAGTCATAAAAGGGCGGGACGTATTTTGTTCTGGTATCATTTACACATTGCCACCGTCTGCATTGTCAACTAGCGGCCAATATTATACCAGCACCTTACGACCCCGACACAAACCCCACCACCGGACCACGCACGTCCACCGCCACAACATCACCGGGGTGATAGGTTTCGTCGGCCCACACGCGCACCAATAACGGCGTTGGCTGGTCTGGCACGTCTAACAGCAGCGTTTGATAGTACCCATAAAAGCGTACCTGGCTAACGGTGGCCCCGGTACTTGCTGGCGATAAAATCAGGCTTTCTGGGCGGATCATCACGGTTACCTCACCGATGGCGGGGCGGGCCAGGGGGAGCGCCCCTAGAAACGTGTGCGCACTATCGCCCTTGGCCTGCCCTGGGATCAGGTTGGTTTCGCCCAGGAAGGTGGCCACATCCAACGACGCCGGGAAGCGGTATAGCTCATCCGGCTGCCCAACCTGGAGGATTTCCCCGGCCTGCATGACAGCCACTGTATCCGCTAAGCTGAGGGCTTCCTCTTGATCATGTGTGACAAAGATCGCGGTTGTCTCGGTCGCCTGTAAAATACGCCGGACTTCCTCGCGCATCGTCTTGCGCAAGGCCGCATCCAGGTTCGAGAACGGCTCATCCAGCAACACCACCGACGGCTGCGGGGCCAAGGCTCGCGCCAAAGCGATCCGCTGCTGCTGCCCGCCGCTTAGCTGATGCGGGTAACGTTTGCCTAACCCACTTAACCCAACCAGATCAAGCAGCATATTCACCCGGCGTTGCCGATCTTGCCCGCGTGTGTCTTGGAGTGCAAAAGCGATGTTCTCTTGCACGGATAAATGCGGGAACAGCGCGAAATCCTGAAACACCATCCCAATTCGGCGTTCTTCCGGCGGGACCCACTGCCCCGCCCCGGCTACGGCCCGCCCATCCAACCAGATAAGGCCCTGGTTTGGGCGCTCTAAACCGGCCACTAGCCGTAACGTCGTTGTTTTACCACAGCCGCTACTGCCGAGCAGCACAAGTAAATCACCCTGATGCACGTTCAGGGTGACAGTATCAACAACGGTTGTGGCGTCGTATTGCTTGCTGACGCGCTCAAGCCGAATGATGGGTGTGTTTGTCAATGTCGTTGTCTCCAACACGCATGAGGATAAATACCGGGATTAGCCCGGTAACGAGAATCGCCAATGCCGGGATCGACGCTGCTTCCCACCAAGCTTCATTACTGAGGAAGTACGTCCACAAGGCGAGTGTATCCATCCCAAACGGACGCAACAAGAGCGTTGCGGGGAGTTCTTTCATCACATCTACAAATATCAAGATGGCCCCTGCTGCTAGCCCGGTCCCTACTAGCGGTAGGTGAATCCGGCGTAAGACGCGCCAACTACTCGCGCCCATAGTCCGGGCGGCCTGCTCCATATTCGGCGTGATCTTCTCCATACTGGCATCGACGCTGTTAAACCCTATCGACATAAACCGCACGATGTAAGCATACACGAGCGCGGTAATCGTCCCCGTCAACAAATACGCTGGGGAACTCCAGCCCAGGTATTGCGTCGCAAAGTTGGTAATCGGGCTATCCAGTGGGTTGACCAAGATCAGCACCCCGGCGGCGATCACAGCCCCCGGCATGGCATAGCCCAGGGTAACGAACCGTGTGATCAAACGTGGGATGCGCCGCATCCGTTGGCTGGTGCTTATCTCGCGCACGCCATAAGCGACCACCAGCGCCAGCACAGACGCCCCAACCGCCGCCGACCCCGCCATACGGACTGAGTTCAACGTGTAGTCGGTAAACGTGACTTGCCACATCCCAACAGTGGGGTTATTCACCTCTTCGACCGCCCACGTAACCAACTGCCCGGCAGGGAGCGCAAACGCAAAGCTCAACAGCGTCAGGCAACCGCCCATTGCGGCCCACTTGTGCCAGCCATGCAGGATATGGCGACGAGGGCGGCGTCCGCGTGCGCCGGCCTGGTAATATTTGGCGCTGCCGCGTAAGTGGCGTTCTAGCATGATCATCCCCAGCGCGATAAATACCATTAGCATCGCCAATTCGGTTGCCGGCCCCATATCGTATTCCTGGTTCCATAGCACAACCACCCGTTCCGATAGCGTCGGATACCCAAAAAAGCTAACCGTCCCGTAGTCCGTCATCGCTTCCATCATCGCCAAGATTGTCCCGGCAGCCAGTTGTGGACGCGCCATCGGCAGCACCAAGCGGAATAGCGTTTGCGTGCGGTTATAGCCCATCACCTGCGCCGCCTCGAATGTGCTGGCGGCTTGTTCGCGGAAGGCCGCCCGCGCCAAGATGTAGACATATGGGTATAGCACCAGCGATAGCACCACGATCAAACCCAGCGGCGCGGTAATATCCGGGAACCAATAGTCATGACGCCCCCACCCAAACGCATCACGCAGGGCCGTTTGTACTGGCCCGGCAAACTCGAAGGTTGCCACGTAAACAAAGCCCATGATGAAGCCAGGCACCGCCAACGGCAACAACAACAGATGATCAAAATAGCGCCGTCCGGGGAATTCGTACATGGTGACCAACCACGCGCTGCCCGCCCCCAAGAGAAATGTACCAACGCCTACCCCTGCCACTAAGCGTAAGGTGTTCCATAGCACCCCCGGCAGGAATGTACGCCACATACGCCGCCATAGCTCAATATCCGGGTTTAAGATTTCTACCGCTAATATACCTATCGGGATCAAAATCAAGGCAGTGATGCACATCGGCAACACCAGCGACATCCAATCGGGGAGCCGTAACCGGGATCGGTTTTCTCGGATCGGTTGGGATAGGTTGTGAGCAGCAGAGGGGGATCGGGTCGGTAAAATGGAATTGTCCATCGGGGCGCCGCTTTCTTTTGGTCACTCACATTATTAAATAGAGGCCGCGATAACCCCACGGCCCCTACAAATCATAGACTCAGTTGTTTTTAGTTTTCCTCGAAGCCAAAGCCTGCTTCTTCTAACAGTTCAACTGTGCGTTGCTGGTATGCGCCGTACTCCCATAACGGGTAGCCAGTACCATACTCGAACTCACCGAAGCTCTGAAGGGTTTCGTTAGGTTCAACTGTTGGGTTGGTCGGGTATTCGTTGTTGGAGCCGGGGAAGCATTCCACGCTGCCGCATTGATTTTCCGGCTGGCTCATGTATTCGATAAAGCGCACGGCGTTATCGTAGTTGGCTGCATTACGCACCACCCCCGCGCCGTTGATGTTAAAGAACACGCCGGTACCATCTTCGCCCTGTCCCATCCACTTCAACGCAATACTGTTGAACGTGTCCTGGGCGGCTTCATCACCTTTAGCGAGCCGCGCCACGTAGTAGTAATTCACAAAGGCGATGTCACACTCACCCGCCGCGACCGCCTCGATGGTGCGCGTGTCGCTGTTGATGTAGCGCGTTACGTTATTGGCGACCCCATTCAAGGTGTCGGCAGCTACCTCTTCGCCTTGGTTGTACAGCACACTGCTAAACAGTGAAACAGTGTAGATATGGGCTGCCGGGCGCATACAAGCGCGGCCTTCCCAGATGTCGGCTGCCATGTCCTCATAGTTGTTAATGGAGGCCAGTTCTTCTTCCGTCACGTTCTCCGGGTTGTAGACCAACGACCGGGGCCGGATGCTGAGACCATACCAGTAATTCTCTGGGGACCGAAACGGTTCGGCAATGTTCTCGGTTAATATGTCAGATTCGACCTGGGCGAATAGCCCTTCTTCGGCGGCTATATCTAGCGTACCCGCATCAATCGACAGGAACAGGTCGGCAACGCTGCGATCACCGCGCTCTAGGTCCGCCCGAAGCCGGGTCAACAGATCACGCGGGGACCCCGCACTCACTCGTACTTCGATCCCGGTATCCTCTTGGAACTGCACAAACGGGGCTTCCATTGCGCCGTAATGCCGTGCGGAATAAATGTTCAGCACACCCGGATCATCATCCTGTGCGCCGATAAATGCGACACCCAAGGCGAGCATCATAGCAAGTAGGGTTATCACGGTAAAAATTTTGCGAGATGTTATCATCGCTTTTGTAACTCCTTGTGGTTTACGGAATACTGCATTAGTATTCCTGGGTAGCAAGTCAATTGTCGGTGCGGTGTGGATGCCTGCCAGCAGGACACCGCGCCGGGGGTTGACCCCCATCGGTATGCTTCCGATTCATTCGCTACTCTAGCAATGCCCCCCGTGTTCTATCTACGTTTTGTGTTAAGCCACAAGTTATCAGGTATCATCAACCGATTTTTATAATGTGTCAGACCTGTTTTAGCATCAGTTAAAAGTGGTTTCACGTTGTTTAATTTGCTATCTTATGACCCGTTACGACCCGTTAAAGCCTTTTTATGGAATGCTATATCACCTAACTAATTAGAGACACCGCCGATGCTTGCCTTAAACATGCCCGCTAGAACGGTAAAAAACTCACAGAAAATTGTGATGAATCTCATCTATCGGGGGCCCCCACATTATTAAATATATGTTTGATAAATCAAAAGAAACGGGGTACAATGTCAATAATCTAATCTAACTTCGATTAAATTAATAGTTAATCACTGCCAGAGGGAACCTAAAATGCTTAATGATATGATTACACAATACGAAGGCTTCGACTTTTTTCACCTCGAGAATTTTATGACTGATGATCAGCTTGCCGTGCGTGATCGTGTGCGTGCTTACGTGGAAGAAGTCGTCAAGCCGAATATCGCCCCTTACTGGGATCGGGCCGAGTTCCCGCGTGAGTTGGTGATGCCACTCAAAGACCTGGGGATTCTCGGCGGGATGATCCGGGGCTGGGGCAGTGCCGGGTTAGACCCGCTAGAGATGGGCCTGACGATGTACGAACTTGCCAAGGGCGACGGCTCCGTGAGTACCTTTTACGGGGTGCAATCTGGGCTAGCGATGAGCAGCATCGGCCTACTTGGGAGCGACGAACAGCGCGAACGCTGGCTCCCTGGCCTGGCAACCTTAGACTTGATCGGCGCGTTTGGGCTAACGGAGCCGAACGTTGGGTCGAATGCGGCCGGCATTCAAACGACTGCTTACCTGGACGGCGACGAATACGTTTTGAATGGGGCTAAGCGGTGGATCGGCAACGCGAGTATTTCGGATGTGCTGATTATCTGGGCGCGGGATGAAGAGGGCGCACTTGGCGCGTTTATCATAGAAGGTGCTAAGGATAGCGTGCCGGGGCTGGCGATTGAGGACATCCCCAACAAAATTGGCAAACGTGCGATCCTCAATGGCGATATTAAGCTGGAAGATGTGCGCGTGCCGGCGGCCAATCGGCTGGAAAAAGTACGCTCGTTCCGGGATACCGCTAAAGTGCTGATGATCGGGCGAACGGGGGTTGCCTGGGAAGCGGCTGGGGCGGCCGCCGGGGCGTTTGAATTGGCGTTGAAGTACACCAAAGAGCGCGAACAGTTCGGTAAACCGATAGCCTCTTATCAATTGGTCCAACAGAAATTAGTTGAAATGGCAACCGAGATCACCGCCATGCAGTTGATGTGCTTCCAGATGGCCCAACTCACTGGCAGCCGCCAGATCGATGAGGGGACCGCTTCGATGGCAAAATACCACAACGCCAAGAAAGCACGCTATGTCACGCAGTTGGCCCGCGAAGTGATGGGCGGTAACGGCCTGCTAGCGGATAATCATGTCGCCCGCTTGATGACCGACGCCGAGGTGATTTATACCTACGAGGGCACCAACGAAATCAACATGCTGTTGGTAGGCCGGTCGTTGACTGGAATCAACGCCATTACGCAAAAGTAACCGACTGCTTCACAGATCTATCTGGGGGTTCAGCGAGCTGAGCCCCTACAATCACCGTTTTTTTGCGTAAATTTCAACAGAACCTAGCAACGTCTTGGGCGTTGCGCCCCCGACTCCCCTTATGTGAAACCCCGCCAGTTTGCCAACAATCTGAAATGTATCCTGGTGGAAAAATGACATCACAAAATTACTTGACATTAGCGAGAGATTATTGTAGAGTGAGTAATAAGATAAGTTACGAGATGTGAATGAGGAGAAATGGTTAACCACACAGTCCTAGGGACAACGTTCAATATCACAACACGGTTAATCATAACACTAACATCAATCCTCACACTACTATTTTTCCTTGAACGGTTGACCGGCGACCCCGTAACAACCATGGTTGGTAACCAAGCCTCAGCCGCTTCAATTGATACCATGCGCGAGCATCTGGGCCTAAACCGTTCCCTTCTTGTTCAGTATGGCTCGTTCGTTAAAGAATCCATCAACCTCGATTTTGGGGACTCACTTCGGTTTCAGCGACCAGCAATGGAACTTGTTCTGGGTCGGTTCCCTGCGACACTGACGCTTGCCTTTAGCGCCGTCTTTTTAGCGTTTGTGATCGGTGTACCACTCGGCATCTACGCCGCAATATTTCAACATCGTTTCGACGGAAAACTGGTGAACTTTCTTGCCGGTATTATGCAGTCCATGCCGACGTTCTGGCTGGGGCTGATTTTGCTGATCATTTTTGCGGTTCATCTCGATTGGTTCGGTAGCGTCGCCAATCTGGAAGATAATTTCTTCAAACGGATGGCGCTACCAGCAATCACACTGTCTTCGCCATATATGGCGCGGCTGATTCGCCTCGTCCGTAGTAGTATCGTGGACGAAATGAAGGAGCCTTACGTGCAGACGGCACGCTCGAAGGGACTGACGCCATGGTATATCTTTAGCGTGCATGTCTTCCGAAATACGCTCATTCCCGTGATCGCCTTCATCGGGCTAGACCTCTCAACGATGGTCGGCGGGTCCGTGATCGTTGAAAACATCTTTTCCTATAGCGGCGTCGGTGATCAGATGATCAACGCGATTTATAATCGCGATTACCCGCTGGTCCATGCTACCGTCTTTGTTATCTCGCTGTTGGTCTTTGCGATTAACATCCTGTCTGTGTATCTATCCCGGATTGTTGACCCAAGGATATCAGCATGACCCAACAAATGACCGGTATTCGCACGCTATCTCCAACGCCTGCTCGTATTGAACGCCCACAGCTAGACTGGCGTGCCTTCTTCAAACGCCACCAGCGTTATGCGAATGTCGCGTTCTTGTTAGCGTTCTTAATGGTTATCTTCGTTGTCGTCATCTTTGCCGGGGCCTTGACCGCCAATGACCCCATGGTCATGAATTTGAGTAAAACGCTTCTCCCCCCCATTGGGGTTGATGGCGGGAGCTGGGCTCATCCCCTTGGTACAGATAATCTCGGTCGAGATATCCTCTCCCGGACACTTCACGGCGGCCAGATATCACTCAAGGTTGCATTTATTGCTGGGACCGTCTCAACGATTCTTGGGATGGTGGTGGGTGTTGTGGGTGGTTATGTCGGGGGGATCGTGGATCGAACCCTGTTGTACGTTTCTGATGTGTGGATTTCGTTTCCGTTCCTAGTACTCGCCCTGGCTGTCATTTCGGCGGTCGGGGGGTCTGTGCTGGTTCTGATCATTCTGTTGTCGGTGGCAGGTTGGGTACACGCGGCCCGCATCACCCGTGCCACTACGCTCAAACTAAAAGAAGCCGAGTATGTCCATGCTTCGGTTGCACTTGGCGCGGAGCCACTCCATGTCCTGTGGAACCACATTGTACCGGGTATCATCAACCCCAATATTGTGATGTGGACGTTTTCGATTGGTACCATGATTGTTATCGAAGGCAGCCTCAGCTTTATCGGGATGGGGGTTAGTACCGGCACGCCTTCTTGGGGCACGATGATTAGTGATGGTCGCCATTACCTGCGTGATGCGTGGTGGATGTCGATTTTCCCTGGGACGGCGCTCATGATCACCGTTTTGACAGTTAATTATCTGGGGGATGCTCTACAAAACTTACATAACCACTAGCCTCAATATTCAAAGACATTCACTTTGCACCCGTTGAGGCAGGGACTTTAGTACGCTTAGCGTTAGGAGTGGTATGACGATGTAGTAGCTACGTAGCATTTTATAGTTTGTAAGACAAAGATAAAATGTGTCACATAGTCGGTATGTCACTCAAAATTTAACTGTATGAGAAAAGGAAAGACCATGAAGAACAAAATTAGCCGCCGAGATTTTCTTAAACTCGGTGCCGTTACCGGCGCAGTTGCAGCCAGTGGGAATTTATTCATTCCTCAGCTTGCGCGTGCCCATGCACCACACCTTCAGCAATTCGCTAGCCATGTCAACATCGGTAATACGAGTATCCAGAGTAATCTGAATCCGTATGGGTTTGTCTATTTCCAGGCCCGGCAGGTTTACGACACACTCATTGATGTAACGGCCTCTGGCGAGCTTATCCCTGGCTTAGCGACCGAGTGGAACCAGGTAGACCCGCAAACAATGGAGATCAAACTGCGGGACGATGTTTTCTTCTCCAACGGGCAACGGTTCACAGCCGAGTCGGTTCGCTTCACCCTAGACTTTTTACGGAGCCAGATTGCGGATAACTTCTTTGCGTTTTACGCCCCAATATCGGACTTAATACTGGCCCCGCCGAACCCACTTTTGGATGGCGACAGCATCGAAGTGATTGACGATACCAACCTCGTCGTCAAGACCAACCGCCCCGATCCCATTCTGGCGAAACGCTTGTCACGTCTGTTCATCCTATCTTCAGACTACATGACGAGTTCCGACAATGACCTGGGGACGGGCGCTGTCGGCACAGGCTACTTCAAGATCGCAGACTTCGCCCCCGGTGAGCGCGTCGATTTCGAGACATGGGACGGCAACTGGCGCGGCGAACTGCCAATTAAGACGGCGACCTACGTCGCAGTCGGTGATCTACGCACGGCGTTAGAAAGCGGCGATATTGATGTCGCCCAGAGTATGCCGCCCGATATTGCACGCAGAATGGCAGAGAGCGGCGACTGGAAAATCAGCACGAATCCTGCCCTGGCAACCGGGTTGATCAACTTTGTGCCCGAAACAAACGAGGCACTCCAGGATGTGCGCGTGCGCAGGGCGCTAAATCTTGCGATCAACAAGCAAGAATTTAACGATGTGATCTTAGCTGGTTTTGGCGAGGTCGCTAATGACCAGATGCTCCTCCCTGGTTTAGCTGGCTACAATGAGGACCTGGAAACAACCCCGTATGACCCCGACGAGGCGCGGCGTCTGCTTGAAGAAGCGGGCTATGCCGACCTGTCACTGTCGATGATAGCGCCAAATACCGCCAGGGTGCAGGCCGAAGCGATCACCGGCTACCTCCAGTCTGTTGGTATCAACATGACGCTGGATACGCCAGATTCTAACGCGATCATCACCGAGGTCAGCACCGGCACCGAGTACAACATGGTCTACTGGGAGTCTAACTTCGTGACCTTGAGCGACTGGTCGCAGGCCGCGCTCCCCTTCATGATCCCGGCGATGGTCCAACGGCACATCGAAAACGATAGGTTCTACGAACTTCACGAGCAGGTCGGCGCGGCTGCCACAGAAGCCGAGCGTGACGAAATCATCGAGGATATTGCCACGCTGATGAGCGAAGACGCTTCCGCAATCATCCTTTCTTGGAAGCAGTTCTTCTATATCCACACACCCCGCATCGAATCGCTACCATTCCACCTAGACACCTCACCGCGCATCCAAGATATACGGATGACTACCGCTTAGGTGATAGCTTACACGTCCAGGCTCTTTGCTAGCTGAGCCTGGACCCAGCTAGCAAGTCCACAACAACCAAGCACCCTATCCTGGTTTGACACTGGGGTATGGGTGTTTTGCTAGTCACCTGAAGCTCGGATAATACCTCAACGTTTAGTAGGCGGGGTTTTGCCCCGTCCCCCCCCTTTTCTGGAAAAAGAAGACAAAAAGCAATCAAGTTGCCCCAAATTTGAAATGAGCCGATAGCTTTCCCTAACGGTGTGTTTTTAGCAACCGACCCTTGTCTTTCAATTTGAGTTCTGATACCAATTGATACAAAGTATCAATTACGTTTATGGATGATATCCCCCAGAAATTAAAACCGCTAATCAGTTTGGGGGGCACCACCGTAGATGTTTCAGGTCTGTATCACTTATCAATTGAATGACAAGGAGAAAGTAGATGCGTCAACGGGTCTTATTTTTCGTATTGCTGTTGAGCTTGCTTGTGGCGGTTGCGCCGTTAGCAGTCGCTCAGGAAGAACGCTTACAGGTAGTTGGTAGCCACAGTATTTTAACCGATGTGATCGCTAACGTGGCGGGAGATGCCGCCGATGTCGTTTCGGTGATGCCGCTTGGGGCCGACCCGCACAGTTTCCAGCCGACCCCTAGCGACCTGACCGCCCTCGCAGATGCGGATGTCGTGTTCATCAACGGCGCGTTCTTTGAAGAAGGCTTGCTGGAAGCTATCGAAAACGCCGCCGATGATATGAATATGGTTACAGCGTCGTCTTGTGTGGAGATGATCGCGTTCGGCGGGCATGACCACGAGGGCGACGATCACGACCACGAGGGCGACGATCACGACCACGAGGGCGACGATCACGACCACGAGGGCGACGACCACGACCACGAAGGCGACGATCACGACCATGACCACGAGGGCGACGATCACGACCACGAAGACGGCGATATGAGCGAGATGGCGGTACTCTGTGAGCAGCATTACGCGGAGATGGCAGCCATCCACGAAGCAGGCCATGATCATGACCATGGAGACGACGATGATCATGACCACGAAGACGGCGACGACCATGACCACGAGGACGGCGATGATCATGACCATGAAGACGGCGACGACCATGACCATGACCACGATCACAGCCACGCCGAAACACTGGGCGCACTCTATGCCGTAGATTGTGGCGAGGGTCACAGCCACGACCACGAGGGCGACGACCATGAAGAGGGCGAGGAACATGCCCACGATCACGGTTCATGCGATCCGCATGTGTGGATGGAACCGCACAACGTCATGTACTGGACCATGCTTGTCCGCGACACGCTGGTTGAACTCGACCCGGCAAACGCCGACACCTACACCGCCAACGCTGCCGCCTATCTGGAAGAACTGGACGCGCTCGCGCACGATTTCGTCATGCCGATGGTGGAGACCGTGTCTGAAGAAAACCGCGTCCTGATTACCAATCACGATGCCTTTGGGTACTTTGCGGCACGCTACGACTTCGAGGTGGCGATCACAATTATTCCGGGTGGTACCACGTTGGCAGAACCGAGTGCGGCTGATGTTGCTGCCGTGATCGACCTGATCCGCGAAGAGGACGTTCCAGCTATCTTTGCTGAAACCACCGTTAGCGATGACCTGGCACAGCAGATTGCTAACGAAACCGGAGCCGAGGTGTTTGTGTTGTATAGCGGTTCGCTCAGCGAGGCGGACGGGCCAGCTAGCACCTATGTCGATTACGTCCGCTACAACGTGACCACCATTGCCGAGGCACTCGGCGGCGGTATGTAGCCTCCCCCACCAAACGGGCGGCCCCACCCACAAGCCGCCCCTATTTTTTCGTATGACGGGCGGTATCCTTAGCGGGGCCGCCCGTACAGATTGAGAGACTATGAAACCCACAAAACACGCGCAAAACGGACATCACCCCAGCACCCCAGCGTTAGATGTACGCGACCTGAGCGCCGGTTATCCCGGTGATAAACGCGCCATCGACCGCCTGACGTTTACAATCCAACCCGGCGAACGGGTGGCCCTGGTGGGTCCGAATGGTGCCGGCAAAAGCACGCTGTTTAAAGCAATTGCCGGGTTAATCCCCTTCACCAATGGCGCTATTTCTGTTTCTGGGGAGGACTGCCGCAGCAGTCACGCCTTTGTCGGGTATGTCCCACAGCAGAACGAAATCGACTGGGCGTTCCCGGTCACGGTGTATGATGTGGTGATGATGGGCCGTGCCCGCCAGAGCCGCTGGTTCCCGTGGTGGCGCTCGGTAGACCACGACATAGCGCGGGGCCTACTGGAGCAGTTGAACTTATCTGAACTGGCAACGCGCCAGATCAGCCAGTTAAGCGGCGGGCAACGACGGCGGGTGTTTATCGCTCGTGCGTTAGCGCAAGATGCCCGCGTCTTACTCATGGATGAGCCGTTTACCGGGGTCGATACAACCGCCGAACAGGAGATCATGAACACATTGGACTTATTAACCGCGCAGGGTATCACCATTTTGTTATCGACGCATGATATGGGGCGGGCCGCCCGTGATTTCGACCGGATGATGCTCTTAAAGCAGCGTTTACTGGCCTTCGATGCACCAGAGGCGGTCATGCGGCCCGACGTGTTGCGGCAGGCTTACGGCGGTGCGCTAACCGTCTTTCAACATAA
>DAOTUA010000348.1:0-11880 GCA_034437355.1 Anaerolineae bacterium
CTGGCATCTATCGGGCACCCACGCCCCACCGAAGGCCTACATCGTGCCGCCGCCATGATCGACCGGATTATCCAGGCACACGTCAGCGGCTATCAGGCCATCCACCGCACCATCCGCGAGTGAGTTAATCGCCCGCGACGGCGTTTTCTGCTGCCACCGCCCGCACAGCTTCCGTCAACACAGATAACCCCTCGTCTAGCACATCATCGGGCAAGTTCAACGGCGGCAAAAACCGGACACAGTTGCTATACAGCCCGGCCCGAATCGTGATCAAGCCGCGTTGGAGCGTGGCGGCGGTAATCGCCTGGGTTGCGGCGGCGTTCGGCTCTTTGGTGATCGGGTCGGTTACATTTTCCATGGCGACCATCGCGCCCAGGCCGCGCACATCCCCGATGAACGGCACATCGGCCTGTAAACGGACCAATTCTGCCCGGATACGATCCCCAACTTGCTGCGCCCGCGCCAGAAAATCCGGCGTGTTGATGGTGTTGATAGCCGCCACAGCCGCCACACATGCTAACGGACTCCCGCTGTACGTCCCACCCAGGCCGCCAGGATGGGGTGCGTCCATGATGTGTGCCCGCCCGGTGACAGCCGCCAGCGGTGTTCCGCCGGCCATCGACTTGCCGGTTGTGATCAGGTCCGGCACGATGTCGTAATGCTCGATGGCGAACAGCTTGCCCGTCCGCCCGAAGCCGCATTGAATCTCATCCGCGATCATGACGATGCCGTGTTCGTCGCATAACTCCCGGATGCGCCGCAAAAATACCGGCGGCGTCGGGATAAACCCACCTTCGCCCTGCACCGGTTCGATCACGATGGCGGCAATCGCGGACGGGTCGATCTGCGCTACCATGGCGTTTTCCAGGTTCCATACCGCATAATCAACAAATTCGTCGGCGTCGATCCCCGGTGGACGGCGATAGGGGTTGGGGAAGGGCAAACGGTAAACTTCTGGGGCGAATGGCCCAAACCCCTGCTTGAACAGCGCATATTTACTCGTCATGGCCATGGTCATATTGGTGCGACCATGGTACGCCCCCTCAAAAACGACAATTGCTTGCCGCCCGGTATGCGCCCGTGCGATTTTCACCGCCGCCTCGACCGCCTCCGCCCCGCTATTGAGCAGCGCCGTTTTCTTGGCGTGGTCACCGGGTGTCACCTGGTTGAGCAGTTCCGCTACGGCTACCAGTGGCTCGTAACTGCTGACGATAGCGCACATATGGATCAACTCGTCTGCCTGGGCTTGAATCGCAGCCACAACCGCCGGGTGATTGTGCCCGATGGCTAACGCGCCGATGCCGCCGGCAAAGTCGATCAGCGTATTGCCATCGGCATCTTCGACCAGTGCGCCCTGCCCGCGCTTGATGGCTATCGGGGTTAGCTTACCGATGCCGCGTGACATACTCTGCTCTCGGCGGGCGACGATCTGCCGGCTGTGCGGGCCGGGGATTTCCGTAATCAGGTTGATGTGTCCCATAAGAAAACTCGCTTCAGGTTAGGTGTGCTTTTGGCGAGATTATAGCACGGAACCGCCACCTTGTCCGAAAGGGTTTGGTTAGGCTCTGATCGCTTCATGCACGCTACCAGAGTCGTTACTTTTTGCGAAAATCTCCTATTTTCACAGCGAAAGTTTTGGACACGCTTTTGCAAAAGCTTGTGGGGGTTCGGGGGTGAAGCCCCTGAGCAGTTACCTTTCTGGAAAGTCTGGAAAGAAAGAAGAGAAAAGCGATGTCCTGGGTTCAACGTCTAATGCTGCGGCGTTGCGCTAGGACGGCCCGGCGGTTTAGTCTACGCCGCGCATCCGTGGGTCGAGCGCGTCGCGCAGGCCATCGCCCAAGAAGTTAAACGCGAACATGATAAAGAACAGCGCCAGCGCCGGGAATAGGGCCTGGTTCGGGTAGGTGGCGATGCTTTGCGCCCCGTCTGCAATCATCGCACCCCAGCTTGGTGTCGGTGGGTTGACACCCAAGCCGATAAAGCTGAGAAAGGCCTCATAAGAGATGTATACCGGGATCGTGAGCGTTTCCGCAACGATGATTGGCCCCAGAATATTCGGTAAAATGTGTTGCCGGATGATCATCAAGCGTGGGGTGCCCATCGACCGTGCCGCCTCGATGTATTCTTTTTCCCGCACGGAAAGCACCTGCCCGCGTGTGAGGCGCGATAGGCTCATCCAGGCCGTCGCCCCAATACCAATGAAGATGAACAGCATCCCGCCGAGTGCCCTGTCCGCCTGGCTGATCATCGCGGCAAACGACCCGGTTTCGACTTCGGTAAAGCTCGACCGGAAGAAGGCCATCAGCAGGATAATCAGTAGGATGGTGGGGAAGGCGTACATAATGTCTACAAAGCGCATAATCAGGTTATCGACCCAGCCGCCGGCATAGCCCGACATCAGCCCGACGGTAATCCCAATCACCAGCGCCACCGCCGGCCCGATTAACGCCACCGACAGCGACACCCGCGCCCCGTAGACAATGCGCGTGAGCAGGTCGCGGCCCAGATAATCGGCCCCAACCGGGTAACGCTCGCTGACCTCCACGTAACCGCCGTCCTGTTCTTTCAAGCGTAGCACATCGTTAGATAAACTAACCAAGCTGCGGAACTCGGTTTCGACAACGTCGCTGCCGTCTAGCTTACGGGCGATGACCGTCCCGGTATCGACCGGGCGCATCATGTCTACGTTAGAAAGCAACACCTCCCACTCGTCGCCCACCTCATGGAAACGCACGTTAGCTTTTGTCACGCCAACGTTGTTCCCATCCAAGAACGCTACCCCGTCCATGATAGCGAGGCGAGTTTCGCCGGTCTGCTCGTTCACAGCCAGGATGTCGCCATTCTGTACGGTTTCGCCGTTTGAAACCTGGATGTCCCATTGTGTGGGGTTATTCAGGCCGACTAACTGGTCGCTGGCTTTCATCGTCGGGAACAAATTGATAATCCACTCTGGCGCGACGTTTTTCTCGTCTAACGTCTGGTAAGCGTATTTCGCCTGGCTGTAGTCGGATGGCACCACATTACTCGGTGTGACGAACGGCGCGAAAATCGCCAGCAGCATGTTAAGCAAGATAATGACGATACCGAGAATCGCCGCCCGGTTACGCCGCAACCGCCGCCAGGCATCCATCCACAGGCTATCCCCCTCGATCTTTTCGTCCTCATCCAGTTTAGCGATCTTATTCGCTGTTTGGGGTTTTGCTTCTAGAGACATTGGTTTCACTCCTCAAATGGGGCTTACGTGTACCGGATGCGCGGGTCCAGCATCGCGTAGACCACATCGACCAGCATATTGGCTAATACCAGGAAGAACGCATAAACCAGGATCGTCCCCATGATGACCGGGTAATCTCGGTTGGTGACGCTCGTAATAAAATATCGCCCGATCCCCGGTATGGCGAAAATTGTTTCTGTCACAAACGAGCCGGTTACCAGCGCCGCCAACAACGGGCCTAACACGGTCACGACTGGGATCATGGAGTTTTTAAGCGTGTGGACCAAAAGCACGCGGCGCTCGGATAAGCCTTTAGCGCGGGCAGTACGGATATAGTCCTCATTCAGCACTTGTAAGATGCTCGCACGGGTGAGCCGGGCCAACAATGCGGATTGAGCAAACCCTAGCGCAAAGGCCGGTAAAATCCACTGTCGCCAACTGTCATTCCAGCCGGAAACGGGCAGCCAGTCGATTTGCACCGCCACATAGCGCAACACCGGGCCAAGCACAATCACCGGCACCGAAACGCCGAAGATCGCAACCCCCATGCTGAAATAGTCGATACTGGTATTGCGGTTCAACCCAGCGACCACCCCCAACGGGATACCGATCACCGCCGAGACGATAATCGAAGCGACCCCAAGCTGAGCCGACACAATCAACTGATTGCGGAATAGGTCGTTCACGTTTTGGCTGCGAGAGGCGTAAGACGGGCCGAAGTTCAACCAGCGTAACGTCGCCTTAGCCGGGCGGATAGATGCCGCTACCGGGTTATCGGCGCTATAGGTTTCCGCTGTTGGCTGCACACGGTCCACTAGCACCCACACGCTAATTTTACCGTCGTCGGTGGTTTCTAATGTGGGGATGGCGTCTAGCTTCGGGTTGGGCGTAAAGGTGTTTTCGTCAACCAGAATCCGGTAGTAGGTCTCGCGGTTGTTGAGTTGCGTTACTTCTATGTCGGTCCCCGCATCTAGCCGACCAAGAATAGCGGACCCGCTGCTGGCGTTTTCGCGCACGTTGATAGGCACCTGCCGCGTAATGAACGGCATCGGGATATTGACTAAATAGTTATCAATCACCGATTCTTGCTGGTAGCGGGTGAGGATATTACGTGGGAAGGTTAAACTAACGGGTTCCCCCTCCTCATCCAGGATCGGCTCTAAACCGGCATCCTCACGGTCCAGCGTCAGGTTATATTGCCATTCGCCATATGTGAATTTGGGGATAGCCACCCCGCCGATATAACTCACATACCGAAACCATATCGGGTCATTCAGGCCATAGCGGGCCTCAATATTCTTGATGATCTCTTCGGGCAAGGGGCGTTCGCCCGCACTATCAAACGGCCCACCAGGGATAGCGTTCATCAGGCTGAACGTAATCAGAGACACCACAAACAGGACCAATATCATCCAGAGTAAGCGTCTGACGATGAATTTCGTCATCGGGACATTCTCCTACAAGCTCCCCCGCCCGTAAGACGGGTAGGCACACAAACAAAAAGAACGGTCATAAGGGATAAGCATAATTTTGTGAAAGGCGTAGCAACGTAGGCCCGCCCTATTTACAAACAGAGAGGGGGGAGCTTGCCCGCCCTCTCTGCTGTGTGAAGCTATGTGGGTAAGGCCACTAAGACCTTATTTGTCCCATTTGGCGTAAACTTCGTAGCCCAGCACGGAGTATGTACGCTCGGTAATTTCCGGGTTGAACATACGCAGTGAGGTGTAGAAGTAAATCGGAGCGATAGCCGCATCATCCCAGACGAGGATGTCGTCGGCCTGTGCGTACAGGTCACGGCGGGCTTCCTGGTCGGAAAGCAAACGGGCTTCCTCTACCAACGCATCGAACTCTTCGCTCGTCCAGTTGGTGTTGTTATTGCCGCTGCTGCTGTGGAATACGTCATACAAGAAGCTGTTGGCATCCGGGTAGTCCCAGCCCCAGCCCAAGCGGAAGATCTGCGGTGCGTCCTCACCGAGTGTTTCCAAGTAGACACCCCATTCCTGCGTGGCGATCTGAACTTCAACGCCGAGCGCATCGGCCCATTGCTGCTGTACCGCCTGCGCGATACGGGCATGGCCTTCAGATTCGTTGTGCATCAGGGTGATTGGCGGCAGCTCGTCGATGGTGATACCTTCGTCTGCCAGGTATTCATCGAGTAGGGCCTTAGCCGCTTCGACATCGGCGGCGTAGTCATCGGTGAACGGTACGCCGAGGTCCGGTGTCAGTTCTTGTGACGGGCCAGCAGCGACATCATCGCGTGCGAAGAAACCAGCCGGTGCTTGCCCGCCCTGGGTCACGTTATCAACGATGCTCTGACGGTTCATCGCCAGCGAGAGCGCCTGACGGACGCGCACGTCGTCAAAGGGTGCTTTGGCGGTGTTGAAACCGTAGTAGTAGGTGTACTTAGACGGCGCGATATAGAAGGCTTCAGACAGTTCCGGGTCGGCCTGGATACGCGGAATGTCGGCGGACGGAACCTGACCGATGTCCAGATTGCCAGCTTCAAATTCTGCTAAGGAAACGGAGCTATCCATCACCAGCATGTGAACTTCGTCCACCTTCGGCTGCGGCATAGCGGAGCCAATTTCTTCACCAGCCCAGAACGGGTTAGCGATTAGGATGACGCTCTCGTCGTTGTTCCACTCTTTGAGCGCGAACGGGCCGTAGCTCTGGTAGAACTCATCGGTGATCCAGGTATCGCCCACTTCTTCGATCAACCAGGACGGTTGCGCGGTGGCGATCCACATCCCATACACACCACCGAGGAAACCGGCGGCGGTCGGGGAAGTTAGTACCAAGGTGTAATCATCAACCACTTCGACGCTCAGGTCGGCGGCTTCGGCTTCACCGTTGAGGAACTCGGAGCCGTTGGCGATCCACGGGGCGAGTACCCCGGCGTAGTCGGCACCGGTCTCTGGGTTGAGGGTCCGTGTGATGCCATAGGCGAAGTCTTGTGCAGTCACTTCACGGACGTTACCTTCTTCGTCCAGCACTTCGACCACTTCACCGGCTTCTTCATCATATTGTACCCACGGCACACCCTCGAAGATCGAGAAGGTGTATTCGGTGTTGTCTTCGGAGATTTCTACCGAAGCCATCCCGTTTTGTAGTTCCAACGTTTCTTCATCATAAACCTGCAATTGAACAGTTGTGTTAGAAATGACAGCAATCGAGCTGCTGTCTGTCGCCAGCGACGGGTCCAGTGTAGGTAAGTCGCTAGCACCGAGTGCTTCACCGTCATAGATGATCTTGATATCATCTTGCGCGGCAACACCACCGACCATCGCCAGTAGTAGTAGCACTGCGAAGCTCAGCCCGAAAATACGGGTCAACTTCTTCATATATTGTTCCTCCTGAAAAACATAAAGTGTTTGTTGGTAGATGGTTCAATGTTAAATTGCAACCATCGAAAAAATGAACATGAGAGTTTAATGGCTCATGGGTACATTAAAGAATAGCAAATCCGAACTAACCCCGCAAGGAAACACTTGTACAATTCACGAATTTGCTAAATGTTCATGATGAAATGACAGGATAAGGTTTGTATGTTATGGGGATTAAGTTAAAGCGCGGTTTAAGTGATTGATACCAAGGCCAGCGGGTGGCGGCTATTCGTCCGATAGCAACTTGGGCATAATCTGGTCCATCAGCAGGGCGGTTTCTTCTAGTGATTGGTAATCGTCGGCATACGAAATGATGTTTAACTGCGGGTCATAACTCCAGAAGCGTAACTCATCGTACAAGTAACGAACGTAGGTGTAAACGATGCCAAGCACCAAGCGCGAATAAACGCTATACACCATATACGGGAAGAAGATGATCAGCCCTCGGTCGTGGGTATACAACACCACCCCCAGGCGTTCATCCGGGAAGTGCAGTTCCACATCATCACCCGGCCCTGGCACCGGGATCAGTGTCGGGTCTAGCCGGAGCATGTGCCGGGCTAGCGCCCGTGGGTTAATCTTGTGGACTGGCCAGAATTTTTCTGGTTGCTCGCTTTCTTGCCCGTTCTCAAACAGCCATTGGATAGCTGCCGGGGTTAGCCGAGTATGTTTGGGCGCGTACAAGTGTATTTCGTAGATCATGGTGCGCTCGTATTCCCAATCCCTTGTTTAGCTCGGAGGTATTCTACCAGAAGCCACAAATTATCGATCTCATTGAGTGGCACACGAACCCACACGCGACCGGCTGTGGTCATCAGCTGGAGCTGCCCTTGTTTAGCGGCATAACCGGTGTAGTCATCCCAGGCGAGCGTGACACTATCGCCGTTTTCGGTATCGACCACAACCCCGGTTGTTGTCAGCGAAAGGTAGGGGGTAAAGGGGATGGCCTCCCCCGCAGCAAGGGCGGCCTGAATTTGTGGGCGGCGCAGGTCTGTAATGCGCTGGTTGAGTGCTTCTGCCAGTTGATCGACACGGCGGTAGGTTTTATCCAGGCGGATGACATCGCCGGCGTGGGTCGTCAGGGTGACCTGATAGGCGCGACGGCGCAGCAAGCCACCGAAATACATCAATTGTTCCGCCCGTAGCCGGATGCTAGCCAGTTCATCGTAATAAAACGGGACATCCGTAGACCCTTCACGGTAGGTCAGGCCGCGCTCATACAAGATGACTTCGCGGTTCCACAAGTGCATCACCCACCAACCGACGGCTAGCGCCACGATCCCGAACACCAGCGCAACCCAGGGGCCATAGGCGCTGGTATCAATATTCCATGTCGCCAGGTTAAACAACAGGCTGACCCCGATCAGAAACGACCATCCGATTAACAGGGGCCGCAGGCGGCGGCTAGGGAAATTATCGACCGGTTCCCCTAGTAGCGGGTGCGGTTCGATGCGCTCCTCGCCTGTTAGCGGCATGGGACGTTTTTCTGGCATGATAGCTCCGGTTAAGCTGGCGTGTTATCCCCATCATACCCTAGCACGGGGTCACAAGCACATGGCACGACCGCACCAGATCGCTGGGGCTGCCCCGAAAGCGTGGGGCAGCGTCGCCATGTCGCTATAGCTATCAGCCGTACTTCTCCCGGTCATGGGTTGGGCGCTAGGCCCTGGCCGGCTTAGTTTGCCTTACGGACTTCGGCCCAATCCAATTTTGTGCCGTTCTCCCGCAAGTGAAAACGCACGATATTCGGGCCGCTGGCAGTCATCGCAAGGTTAGTGCTACCGGCCCCATCATGTGTGACGCGATCCTCGCCCCAACTGCTGGGTAGCGCACTCCAGTATCGCATGGTGGTGTTGCTGTCTGGGTGTTTGACCCAGAACGAGTCGTCTTGATTACCTGGCCCTTCGACCACCGCCCAGACGGCATAGGTGCCGTCCTCTGGCACATCGAAATCAAACTCAACATAGTTTTCGTTAACGGTCGGATTATTCGAGTTACTCGTACTATTCAGATTAACGCTGTTTGGTACTTCTACGTACTGCCTGCCACCGTCCGTTTGGACCACGAACGCCCCAACAATCGTAGCGTCCTCCGCTTCGATGCGGTCGCGTTCCCATGGGCCAATGGAGAAAGTGCGGGTGAATGTATCGCTACCGGCCCCGGTGCCATCGCTGTTGTAGTAGGCGGTGGCTGTCAGGGTGTAGTCACCTTCAGCGAGCTGCTGCCCCGTGTAGTTACCGCTACTATCCCCAAAGACGGTATAAGGTGCGCCAGTTTCTAGTACGTTATCCGCGCCAGAGATAACCCCACCTGGCCCTTCTAACGTGATCACCACACTGCCGATTGTCCCTGGTGGGCCGTCGGTATCGGTCAGCACGCTAACGGATAGGTCTTGGTTGGTGTAGGGGATGACTTCGCCTTCGGTCAATTCACCCACAACCGTATTTTCGGTCGCATTGATCAGGTTGACCCCGGTGACAAAGATCGGGTCCGGGATGAAAACGGTGAAGTTCACGATGGCGGGGGTCCCGGCGTCGCCGGCCTGGTCGTATGGTGTGAGTGTGAGCGTGTAATCACCGGTCGGCAGTGTAAACCCGGTGTAATCGTTATCGCTGTAGCCAAAGACGGTATAGGGCGGTTCGGTGACGGTGACGGTGCGCGTTTCTGGCCCGGTGAGTTCCATGATAACTTCGTTGGGGGTCCCGCCGGTTGTCAGCCCGACGAGCGCCCAATTGCCACTGGCAAGCTCTGTCCCGTCGATGATGGAGGTTTCGACCTGATCGGTATCGGCATCGTAGACCTGGAACCCGGCCCCGAATAGCTGGCTGTTGTCGTCTGGGTGCAGCGATTGATCGATAGTGATCGTCAACGTTTGCGGGGGGCCGTCCGTTCCGTCTTTGGTGGGTAGCGCGGTGATCACGTAATCGCCGTCTTGCTCGAAGCTGAAGGTCACATCAGCCAGCGTAAAGGCGTCGATGGGGGTGGTTTCGTACTCGCTATCCCCCGCTATATCATTGCTGGCAAATACATTACTGTCGCTATCGGTCACCGACAAGGTGAGGGTATCCGCGCCGCCCTTGGCTTCGGCGATGAAGCTGTACATGCCGGGCGGGAGTGACGTTTGCGATTGCCCATCCACAACGAGCGAAGTCACCTCCAGCACGTCTGGGTTTTCGACGACAATTTCTTCACCGCCGCCGCCGGATCCACCACCGCCGCCGCCGCCGGATCCACCACCGCCGCCACCTTCGGCCAGTTCGCCATTTGCGGCTTTAGTGGGATAGTTGTAAACGCCAACATTTGCAACCGTGCAGCCTTCACCACGGCCCTGTACAGCGCACAACACCGGCACGTAAATCTGACGGTAAAGCAACCCCTCACGGAAGTTCGCTGGGGAAGCGATCAGCGTAACGGTAGGGATAGCAACCACGGCAATCAACACGGCGATGAGCATATACTCTATATAGCCTTGCCCGCGTTGAAGCTGATGAATGATAGGATAGGTTTTCTTGGGCATTGTTAGTCAGTTCCCTCATAAAAATACCGGGACAATAACGCATGAAACAAATCAAGTCTGTTGCATCAATTTTAGTTTAGCAGAAACGTCACGTCGTCGGTGTGATGTAAGGAATTTCTGACAGATCACAAACCGCACGAAATGACTCGGCGGCTTTGCCTCCGAACCCCGATAATCTTTTGCAAAAGCCGGACCTCAAACTTTAGCTGTGAAAGTGGGGGGCAAGCTGAGTCGTTACAAAATGTCAAACCAACGCAGGCGCGTAGCGATGCGCGTCAGTAGGCGGCCTGATATGCCAGATAATGATTTTGGCGGGCAGGGATACCGTAAAACCGAAAATCTGGGAGCAGTAACCCGGTGAGCGTACCACCGTAAACGCAACGGGTGTCTAGCGGGTAGATTTTGCGCTCCAGATGCAGAAACGGATATTGCCGATGCCCAAACAACAGTGGCTTATTATCGGTATAATCTTCGTACCACAGCATATAATCTGGCCCCAGGTACGTTTCGCCTTCTGGATGCCCCAGCAACACCTCGCGCCTTTGCTCATTTGGGGGTTTATCCGTTTCATAATACCCATGGAAGATCAGGGCTTCCGGGAGGTCGATATACAGCGGTAGATCGCGTAGATAGGCGATGGCAGCGGCGTAAGCATCATCGTCTTTAAATTGATGTTTGCGCGTCACCTGCCGCGAGCCGCTATAGCCTAGCTCGCCATCGTAGGCGCGGATGTGCTTATCATCGCGGTTACCAAGGATGCTGTGCGTGTTGGGCGTGTCCATAAAGAACTCGATGACCGGCTGCGGGTGGGGGCCACGGTCCATCAAGTCACCGACATGGATAATGGTATCATCGCGGGTGAGGGGGACGGTATCGAGCAACGCCTGGAGTTCGTCCCAACAGCCATGAATATCACCGATAACGAGCGTTTTTGCCATGGGTGCCACTAGGATTTTTTATCGCGCTTACGAGAAAACGGGTCGTTCCGCGAGAAATCCCAGTTATCATTCTGGCGGGCTTGTTCTTCCGTCTTTTGCATCAGTTTCTCGAATTCCTCACGGCTCAGGTTGTGCTTTTGGAGGATTAACTGCTCGTGTTCTTCGTCGGTTAGCGCGTCCGTCTCTAGTACGGGTTGGTAGGGGGTCGGTTTTGGGTCTGGGGCTTGCTGGGGGTGATGTCGTTGCAGGTGCGATGCGGGCAGGCGCGGTTGTTGGCCCGGTGGCTTTTGGGTGGGCGGGGCTACCCGTTCGGCTGGGGCAGATTGCGCATCGACTACGATTGTATCGGGGTGGCTGTCGGTATGTTCTTCTATGTGCTGTTCTTTCAAGGCACGGTTGGCCATGTGTGTGAACAACTGCGCCCCTATCACCCAGATACCCACATCATCCGCTAAACCAATCGGGCCGAGCAGTTCCGGCAAGATGTCTATCGGTGAAATGGTATAGATCAACGCAGCGGCGATAAAGAGAAACTTATAGTTAAACGGCACGTCCGGGTTAAAGAACGCGGCCATAAAATCTTCTTTGTTAAATTCTGGTATAGGATTGCCGTTATTTTGGCTCATCGCAAAGGGCGTCCCGATCTCATTCAACACATTTTCAAGCATAGCAGACATTAATTAGATTCACAAAAGAAATACAATCAGACGGGTGCATTCCAGATTATTGGCAAAAGCTCCCTGCAAGTTAGTCGAGTAATCGCACCTAATAGCCGGGGTTGTCCCAAAACCGACGTAGGGGAGGGCCTCTGTGCCCTCCCACCGGGAG